>DASQGY010000167.1:0-7662 GCA_035632375.1 Bryobacteraceae bacterium
CTTTCAGCAATTCTTCAGACGCCGGGCGGGTTTGAGTTCACAATGACATAGAAGCCGCCTTTACGCTTCGGATCAAGATTGCGGCTGAAATGACGTCGTGCTGGATGGGTGAAGCCGGCCACTTTTTTGCGCGGCGGGTCGACTGCTCAAGATGCTACTAGAGAAGTCGATAAGTTGTGGAGGGGGTTGAATCTGCTATTCTTGCAAAGGACTAAGGAAGCCCTCCCCCGCAGTGGTAAAACAGACAGTAGGGCTGTTGTTTCATGAAGGGGACCGTCAAGAGACCTATCGGCGTTGACCTGTTCGCGGGTGCGGGCGGTATGACCCTCGGCTTTGAACACGCAGGGTTCGACATTCTTGCGGCCGTGGAATACGATCCAATCCACGCCGCCACCCACGAATATAATTTCCCCGACTGTTCCACCATCTGTCGCAGCGTTGCCGACATCGATGGCGACTACATCCGTTCCAATTCAAGGATCGGCAAGAAGGACGTGGACGTGGTCTTCGGCGGAGCACCATGCCAAGGATTCAGCATGATTGGTAAGCGTGCGCTCGAAGATCCGCGAAACCGCCTCGTCTACCACTTCGTTCGGATCGTTTCCGAGCTGAAGCCGAAATACTTCATTTTCGAAAATGTCCGAGGATTGACAGTCGGAGAGCACAAGAAGTTTCTTGAGGAGATCATAGCTGAGTTCAAAGTAAGAGGCTACAAGGTGCAGGACGACTATCGGGTTTTGAACGCCATGAACTTTGGCGTACCTCAGGACCGCCAGCGCCTTTTCCTCATGGGTGCGCGAAAAGGGCATGGTCTGCCCGAGTACCCAGCCAGGACGCACGAATTGCCAGGAACCAATCTTGACCTTGGCTTTATGGAAACGACACCGACGGTCTGGGAAGCGATCGGCGACTTACCCGAAGCCGACAAGTACGAAGAACTTCTCACCCGAGATTGGGTCGAAGCGGAATTCGAAAAACCGAGCCCCTACGCACGACTTCTGCGCCAGAAGACGGAGAATGGACGTCTTTGCAACCTTCTCACTTCCAGCATGCGCACAATTCATACGCCTCTCTCCCAAGAACGATTCAAAGCGACCGCTCCGGGCGAAACCGAACCCGTGAGCCGTTTTCTAAAGCTCGATCCAAGCGGTGTGTGCAACACCATCCGCGCGGGTACAGCCAGCGATCGCGGGGCCTTTACCTCACCGAGGCCAATTCATCCGTTCTCGCCACGGTGCATCACGGTGAGAGAAGCCGCCCGGCTCCATTCGTACCCCGATTGGTTTAGGTTCCACGTCACCAAATGGCACGGCTTCCGGCAGGTTGGAAACTCCGTCCCGCCGCTTCTCGGGCAAGCGGTCGCGTCGAAGATTATGGAGCGCCTCGGTAGTGAACTGCAGGTCGTGGGACCGCGCAGAACGGGCGACCGATCCCTTCTCGAATTCAACATGTCCCATGCCGCTGCACACTATGGCGTGTCGGCTACCGTTATCCCGCATCGCACCAGAAGAAGCGAGACCGAGAAGGCGCATGTCTAAGGAGCCGGCGCTGTACGATGCCCTGATCGTCAGGATATTCGCCAACCACTACAAGAAGGGCGTCGATGCCTTCGAATTCGACCGCGCCGAAATCGAAACTGTTGCAGCACAACTGAAGTTACGGCTCCCAAAGAATCTTGGCGACCTGATTTATTCCTTCCGTTATCGCAAGACGCTCCCGGAGGAGATCGTCGCCACAGAAATCGGCAAGAAGCAGTGGATCATTCTTCCCGCGGGACGCGCGAAGTATTGCTTTAAACTGGCGAGGCTCACACAAATCGTTCCGCGAACGAACCTGATTGCGACGAAGATTCCCGATGCAACGCCGCAGATTATTGCAGCCTATGCCCTCACGGATGAACAGGCTCTACTCGCAAGGGTTCGATACAACCGCCTGATCGATATCTTCCTCGGGATCGCCACCTATTCCTTGCAGAATCACCTTCGAACCACGGTCAAGGCCATGGGACAGATCGAGATCGACGAGATTTACGTCGGCGTCAGTAAGACCGGCCAGCAATTTGTGATTCCCGTGCAGGCTAAGGGTGGCACCGACAAGCTTGCTGTCATTCAAACCACTCAGGATCTGGCTTATTGCGCTGAGAGGTTTCCCATGCTCACTGCCCGAGCTATCTCCGCGCAGTTCATGCAGGACGACGTCATAGCGCTGTTTGAACTCACACTGGAGCGCGGTGAGGTAAAGGTGGTGGATGAGCGCCACTACTGCCTTGTACCAGCAAAGTCGATCGGCGACGACGATCTCAAGAAGTACGCAACCCGATAGAATGACCGAAAAGCAGCCACCATGGATCATGTTTCCAGGAAAGTCCGGTCCAAAATCATGGCCGCAGTCCGCTCCCGAGGCAATACCACCACTGAACTGCCCCTCGGGAAACTCCTCTGGGCCCTAGGATTGCGCGGCTACCGCAAACATTGGAAGGTGCAGGGTAAACCCGATTTCGCATGGCCGGGCCGCAGGATCGCCGTCTTCGTAGATGGCTGCTTTTGGCACGGTTGCGCGAAATGCAAGTATCTTCCGCGCACGAACGTCGCATTTTGGCGAAGCAAAATCGAGACCAACCAGACGCGCGATAGACGAGTCCGGCGATCATTACGGCGCCAAGGCTGGACGGTTCTCCGCTTCTGGGAACATGAGGTCAAGCGCACTCCCGACCGAGTCGCACTAAGAATCGCCGCGGTCGTGAAACCGTGAAGCTGTATCGTGCGCTTTCAGCAATTCTTCAGACGCGCGGCGTAAGATATTGAATGGTCCGCCTATCTGGAGGACCAGGAGGCTTCCATGTACCGAACCATCTTGGCGCTAATTGTCTTGTCCGTTGCGTTTGCGCAGAGCGGCTATCATCAATTGAGAAAGATCACCATCGGCGACGAGGGCGGCTGGGACTATCTCATCGCCGATGCCGGACGCGTCTACGTTTCGCACGGAAATGAAGTGGCCGTAGTGGACACCGTCAAGGGTGAAGTCGCCGGCAAGATCACCGGTTTGCACGCCATTCACGGCATCGCGCTCGCGCCGGAGTTCAACCGCGGCTTCATTAGCAATGGCGGATCGAACGGCGTCACCATCTTCGATCTGAAGACGCTGGCCAAGATCGGCGAGGATGTGCCGACGGGCAAGAATCCCGACGCCATCATGTACGATGCGACCACGAAGCGCGTGTTTGCGTTCAATGGACGCAGCAACGATGCGACCGCGATCAACGCGAAAGATGGAACGGTGGCGGGGACCATCCCGGTGGATGGGAAGCCGGAGTTTGCCGCGGCCGATGGCAAGGGTCACGTGTTCGTCAACATTGAGGACAAGAGCGCGGTGTACGACATCGACGCCAAGGCGCTGACGGTCGCCCACAAGTGGCCGCAGGCGCCGTGCGAGGAAGCGTCGGGAATGGCGATGGATCTCAAGACGCGGCGCATTTTCTCCGGGTGCAGCAACAAGATGATGTCGGTGATAAACGCCGACACGGGTAAAGTAGTTGCCACACCGGCGATCTGCAGTGGGATCGATGCTTCGGGATTCGATCCGGCCTCTGGTTACATCTTTCACTCGTGCGGTGATGGCACGTTGACGATCATTCACGAGGATTCTCCCGATAAGTACAGCCTTGTCGAGAACGTGAAGACGCAACGCGGCGCGAGAACGATGGCGCTGGATACCAAGACGCACAACGTTTACCTGTCCATCGCTGAATTCGAGCCAGCACCGCCGCCGGCCGCCGACGGCAAGCGCGTACGGCCGAAAATGGTACCGGGGACTTTCGGCCTGCTCGAGTTTGGCAAGTAGATGACCGGATTGGTTGCCGATCCGGCGTGCAAGGAGCATCATACGGGGTCGCGTCATCCGGAGCGGCCCGATCGATTCGACGCGGCGCTGGGCGCGCTCGATGGGCTGGATCTGGTTCGCATCGAGCCTCGCGTCGCCGTCGAGGACGAAATCGCGCTGTGTCATAGCTTGTCGTACATCAAGCTGGTGGAACGTGAGGTGATGAGCGGTTTCCACGAGCTGAGCACCGGCGATACGATTATTTCCATCCGATCGCTGGACGCGGCGCTGCGGGCGACCGGCGCCGTGCTGAACGCGGTGGACGCGGTGATGGATGGCAAAGCGCAGAACGCGTTCTGCATCGTTCGGCCGCCGGGGCATCATGCGACGCCGGTGCGCGGGATGGGCTTTTGCCTGTTCAATTCGATCGCCATTGCGGCGCGCTACGCTCAGAAGAAATACAAGGTGGGCCGCGTCCTGATCGCCGATTGGGATGTGCATCACGGCAACGGTACGCAGGATGTTTTCTACACCGACGGCACGGTGTTCTTCTTCAGCACGCACCAGCATCCCTGGTATCCGGGGACGGGCGCGCCGGAGGAGACGGGTGAGGGCGCGGGACACGGCACGACGCTCAACTGCCCGTTTCCGGCGGGTTCGGGGCGCAAGGAGATTCTAGGCGCGTTCCAGGAGAAGCTGCTGCCGGCGGCGGAGCACTTTCAGCCGGAGCTGGTTTTGATCTCGGCGGGGTTCGATTCGCGCGAAGGCGATCCGTTGGGGAATTTTCTGCTGACGGACACGGATTTCGCCGATTTGACGCGCGTGATGCGCCAGATCGCGGACAAGCATGCCGGCGGGAGGGTGGTTTCGGTGTTGGAAGGTGGTTATAGTTTGGCTGGGCTGGCGGCCGGGGTGCGGGCGCATGTGGAGGCGCTGCAGTAGGGGGGCTTTGTCACCCTGCCGCGGGTTGGCAACCTGCTTGGACCGGCGCGATTAACAATCGCGCCAGGTTGACAACCTGCCCCACGGAGTAACCACTCGGCGTAATGCTTCGCCACTATCTGTTTGGGATACAATCACTATCCGTCTGGAGAACCCCATGAACTCAGTGAAATCGATGCTTACCGGCATTCTGCTGCTTTCGTTTCTCGCCGCTACTGCGGTCGCGCAATCCTCGCATGAAGCTGCTCTGAAGAACTTGAAGTTCCGCGAAATTGGGCCTGCCATCATGGGCGGGCGTGTCGACGACTTCGCCGTTGTGGAATCCGATCCGCGGGTGATGTATGTCGGATCGGCGGCGGGCGGCGTGTTCAAGACCATCAATGGCGGGATGAACTGGGAGCCGATTTTCGACGAGCAGCCCAACTCGACTATCGGGGACATTGCGCTGGCGCCGTCGGATCCTTCGGTGCTGTATGTCGGCACGGGCGAGCCTAACAACCGGCAGAGCTCGTCGTGGGGCGCGGGAGTTTTCAAATCGCTGGACGCGGGCAAGACGTGGAGCTTCCTGGGGCTCAAGGACACGCATCACATCGGCCGCATTGTGGTGCATCCCACCGACTCCAACATCGTCTATGTCGCGGCGCTGGGGCATCTCTGGGGTCCGAACAAGGAGCGGGGCGTCTACAAGTCGACTGATGGCGGCGCAACGTGGACACAATCGCTGTTCATCAACGACGACACGGGCGTGTCCGATGTGGCCATCGATCCGCAAAGCCCGAACACGCTGTATGCGGCGGCCTACGAGCGTCGGCGCACGGTGTTCGGCTACAACGGCGGTGGGCCGCACGGCGGCATCTACAAGACGGTCGATGGCGGAGTGCACTGGAACAAGCTCACGAAGGGACTTCCCACCACTGGCGACATCGGGCGATGCGCCGTGGACATTTATCGCAAGAATTCCAACATCGTTTACGCGCTGGTGGAGAATATGGCGCAAGGCGGGATCTACCGGTCCGAGGATAAGGGCTTCACGTGGACGCGGATGAGCGACACGGATCCGCGGCCTTCTTATTACAGCCAGGTGCGCATCGATCCGAATAACGACCGGAAGGTTTGGGTATTGGGTGCGCCTTTATATATGTCGGAAGACGGTGGCAAGACGTTCACACAGGATCGCGCCCAGAGAATCCACAGCGATTTTCACGCCATGTGGATCGATCCCGCGAATTCCGACCACATTATTCTCGGCTCGGACGGCGGCATCACTATTACTTACGACAGCGGCCGCCGCTGGGATTACGTGAACAATCTTCCGCTGGGCCAGTTTTACGAGATTGCCTACGACATGGCCAAGCCGTACCACGTGTGCGGCGGACTGCAGGATAACTATTCCTGGTGCGGACCGAGCGCCAGCCTGATCACGCAGGGCATCGCCAACGACGAATGGATCAACATCGGCGGCGGCGACGGATTCGACACCAAGATGGACCCGGTGGATTCGAACATCGTCTACACTGAATCGCAGGACGGTGGTTTGCTGCGGCGCGATCTGAGGACCGGCGAATCGCGATCCATCCGCCCCCAGGAAGACAACGACAAGGCGCCGCGTTACCGGTTCCAGTGGAATTCGCCATTGGTGATGTCGGCACACGACCCGAAGACGCTGTATTATGGCGGCAATCATTTGTTTAAGTCCACTAATCGGGGGGATTCGTGGACGCGGCTGGGTCCGGATCTTACTACTGGAATCGAGCGGGACAAGCAGCCGATCCTGGGCAAGATTCCAGATAAGGACACGCTGTCGCGTCACGATGGCGTGCAGAATTTCCCTTGCGCTTCGACGGTGGCCGAGTCACCAAAACGCGCGGGTCTGCTTTGGGTGGGCACCGACGACGGGAATCTACAGGTGACGCGCGACGACGGGAAGACCTGGAGCAACGTGGTTGGAAATATTCCAGGTCTCAAGAAGGGCGCGTATGTTTCCAAGGTGGAGGCGTCGCGCCAGGATGAGGGCACGGCGTTCGTCACTTTCGACAACCATCGCGCCGACGATTTCTCGACCTATCTGTACATGACCACGGATTACGGCAAGAGCTGGAAGCGCATCACCGACGGCATTCCCGCCGAGGCCGGCACCATGCATGTGGTTCGCGAAGATCCGAAGAATCCGAATTTGCTGTTCGCGGGCGCGGAATTCGGCTTGTTCGTTTCTTTCGATCGCGGGGCGAAGTGGGAGCGGATGAAGAACGGGCTGCCCACGGTTCCCGTGGACGACATTCTGATCCACCCACGTGAGCACGATCTGATTCTCGGCACGCACGGGCGGTCGATTTGGATCATGGACGACATCACGCCGCTCGAAGAGATGAGCGATAACGTGGCGTCGGCCGACCTGCATCTGTTTGGCATGCGCACGGGCGTATCGTGGCATGTGGCGAACTACAGGGGCTTCACCGGAACTCGCGATTTTCTGGCGCAGAATCCGCCGTATGGCGTGATTGTCGATTACTTCCTCAAGAACAAGGTGGAAGGCCGCAATCCGGTGCGCATCACCATCAGCGACAAAGCCGGCAACCGGATTCGCCAATTGCAAGGACCGGCTGAGGCGGGAGTGAATCGCGTAGCTTGGGATCTGCGCTACGATTCGCCGGTGCCACCTGGGCAGGGCGGCGGGTTTGGTGGACGGGGTGGCGGTGCTGCCGCGGCGGCCCCTGCTGGAGCCGGTGCGGGAGCAGGTGGTGAAGCGGGCGCCGAAGCCCCAGCAGAAGGTGGTCCAGGCGCTGGCGGTGGCGGCGGGCGCGGTGGTGGCGGAGGAGGAGGTGGTGGTGGCTTCGGATTCGGCGGAGGACGCGGTCCGTTGGTCGATCCCGGCGAGTATACCGTTGCAATCTCCGCAGCCGG
>DASQGY010000168.1:0-36580 GCA_035632375.1 Bryobacteraceae bacterium
GTTGTCGCCCGGCATCACCATCTCGGTCCCCGCCGGCATCTCCGTCACTCCGGTCACGTCCGTGGTCCGGAAATAAAACTGCGGCCGATAGCCCTTGAAGAACGGCGTGTGCCGCCCCCCTTCATCCTTGCTCAGCACGTATACTTCGCCCTTGAACTTCTTGTGCGGCGTAATCGATCCCGGCTTGGCGATCACCTGCCCTCGCTCCACGTCGTCTTTTTCTATCCCGCGCAGCAGCAGCCCCACGTTGTCTCCGGCGCGCCCTTCGTCCAGCAACTTCTTGAACATTTCCACGCCGGTCACTACCGTCTTGCGCGTGTCGCGGAAGCCCACAATCTCCATTTCCTCGCCGACCTTGCAGATCCCCTTCTCGATACGACCCGTCACCACCGTCCCGCGGCCCTGAATCGAGAAAATGTCTTCAATCGGCATCAGGAACGGCTTGTCGATGTCGCGCGCCGGCGTCGGAACATACTCGTCCACCTTGGCCATCAGCTCATCGACCGTCTTTTCCCACTTCTCTTCGCCGTTCAACGCCCCCAGCGCGCTCACCCGCACCACCGGCAGATCGTCGCCCGGGAATTGATACTTGGTCAGCAGCTCGCGAACTTCCAGCTCCACCAGTTCCAGCAGCTCCGGATCGTCCACCATGTCGACTTTATTCAGCGCCACCACGATGCACGGCACGCCCACCTGGCGAGCCAGCAGCACGTGCTCGCGCGTTTGCGGCATCGGGCCGTCGGTCGCGGCGACAACCAAAATCGCGCCATCCATCTGCGCCGCACCGGTGATCATGTTCTTGATGTAGTCGGCGTGACCCGGGCAATCCACGTGCGCGTAGTGCCGGTTCGCCGTCTCATACTCGATGTGCGCCACCGCGATCGTGATCCCGCGCGCCTTCTCTTCCGGCGCGTTGTCGATGGAATCGAACGAACGGAATTTCACCTTCGGATTGTGCTTGGCCAGCACCTTGGTGATGGCCGCCGTCAGCGTCGTCTTGCCGTGATCGATGTGCCCGATGGTCCCGATGTTCACGTGCGGTTTGCTGCGATCGAATTTTTCCTTAGCCATAAGTACCCTTGGTTATGAGTCGTAGGTTGTAGGTCGTGGGAAAGAGTTTTTCCTACATCCCACAACCTACACCCTACATCCCGAATCATGGAGCCGTTGACCAGGATTGAACTGGTGACCTCGTCCTTACCAAGGACGCGCTCTACCAACTGAGCTACAACGGCTAGTAAAAATTTCTCTGGTGGACAGGGAAGGATTCGAACCTTCGTACCTCGCAAGGAGGGACAGATTTACAGTCTGTTGGCTTTAACCACTCACCCACCTGTCCAGCACTCGAATCCGCCACCCGATCTTTCAAACGACAACCCGCTTGTAAAGAGGACAAAACTGGAATCGGAGGAGGGATCCAAAATTACAAATCCATTGAAAAGTGTAACACATCCGCGCGCAAACGCGATTTCGTGAGCTGCTAGCGTTTGAGCACGCGATCCAGCCATGATTTTCGCTCGTCCGATCCCTCCAGCCTCCAAATGTCCCCTCAGCGTGCAGCACCTTGACGGCAGCTTCGCGATTCAGGCGTGGGTCGCGGGCCACCCTCTCCAAGCCTGGAAAGAATCTGCATAGTTATGTAGCGCACGCACTCGTGCGTGCCGCGTTCACACTCTTGTGAACGCTAGCGAAGCGTTCGAAAAAAAGTGTTCACACGAGTGCGAACACGGCACGCTTGAGAGCGTGCGCCACAATAGCTTGAAAACGAGCGGGGTCTAGGATCGTTATTTCACTTCCCCACTAGGCTTCGCAAATCGCGCATCGTCCACCGGAACATTCGCCTTGACTTCCGCGATCTGAATCGTGAACCGCCCATTCGGACGCGACAGCGTCCAGCGGAAAGGGATCTTCACGCCGTCCACTTCGCGATAATCCGCATAGTCGATCTGCGTCGGATTCCGCCCCATCGGCGTCTCGCCATAGCGCACCAGCCGTTGCAGCAGGCCCGTCTTGGCGTCGAAATAAAACCGCACCGGCGGCTTGCCCGGCCGTGTCCCAAACAACGACACACACTGCACTCCGTTGATCTCCTCCGGACGCCCAGGCCGCAGTTGCTGGAACATCTCCTTCAGCCGGAGCGCCAGTGCAAACTCAGCGTCCAACCCCGCCGCTTCCGATTCCGCAGGCGACATCTCGCGAGGCGGTCGTCCAGTACTGCCTAGCCAGCCAACGGTCCCATCAAAGGCAGTGATGCTCTCGCGGTCACCCATGTGCGAGATCGAGATACGCTTGTTAGGCGCCTTCGTGAACAACTCAATCGGCGTGTCGGAGCCTCCGGCGTGAATCGAGCCTTTCATCACGCGGCTGTTGATCTTCTTGATCGCATCCGCCCCACCCAGGGCCGCGACATACTTATCCAAAATGTCCGCGGCAGTAGGCGCCGTTCCCGCCGGCGCCGCAGGCCTGGCCTCGGTGCGCTGTGGTGCATCGGAATCAAGCACCGGCGGCGTATTCGTCGGACGCTGCGATCCATGGTGGCAGGAATAGCAGGTCACCTGGCGCTGGCCGTGGAAGGCGTTCGTATTGATCGCCGCAGTCATGGCCATCATCTCGCGCGCGACCTTTTTCTGCGGCTTTTCGTCGGCGTCCATCTTGCCTTGCACGTGGCAGAAGTTGCATTCCACGCCGAGCGAGGAGGAAATGAACTGCATGGCGGGCACCAATTGATCGGCGGGGGTGCCCTTAAGCTGTGTGATGTTCTTGAACGCCTGCTCGGCCATCTTGACTTCTGCGGGCTGTGCCGGCAGCAAACCGGCGGTTGCCATAGCCAAAGCTCCGGCGAAAAGCGTCAGGTGAAGTCTCTGCATCTTGATTCCTCCCTTGGATCTATGTGATTGTATCCAATGTCGCTGCGAGGCGCGGAACGCGAGATCGAGGGGTAGAACCAAACTGGCGATAGCAATGTGGCAACCGGGCCGGCGTCTGTTTTCGACAGCCGCGATCTTAATGATCCTCACTGCCGCGGCCCACACCGCGGGTACTTTTTCGTCCGGCTCCCAAAGCCCCACCGAACAACAACTGAACGCCGCAACGAGCGGCTATCGCGTTCCAATGGGGCTCGGCATGAATCCGTCCGTCAACGATATCTACTATTTCCTGGCCCGAACATTCACCATCAGCTTCGCGGCGCTCGGTCTCATCAATCTGTTGCTCGCTGCCACACCGGAAACTCCCGGCCGCGTCCTTCGTCGCGTAGGTCGGGCGAACGCATTGTGGGTCGGCGCGTTCCTGATCCTTGCATGGATCTACCGCATTCCTCCGCCCTTGATTTCCGCTGTGGTGATTGAGCTGGTCGTACTGGCCTCTCTTCTGCCGTCACAACGGCGCGACCAACGATAACCGCGCCCACGGCCGATGTTGCGTCACTCTCGCCCGCGCCAAGCCCGCTTCCCGCGCTAGCTCCAGCAATTCCTCCCGCTTGAACGCCGCTTGCACTGAAATCTGCCCGTCATGCACAGTGATCTCTCGCCAACGCATCAGCCATCTGGTAGACGGCATGAAATAATACGCCAGCGGCCCACGCTCCAGGTCGATCGCCAACACCGCGCGCCGAGCAACAGTCGCGAAACTGGCCAACAGCTTCACGATCTCCTCGTTCGAAAAATGATGCAGGAACAGCGATGAGAACACCAGGTCGAAGCTCCGTTCGCGAAACGGCAGGCGAAAGGCATCGGCCACCAGCTTGGGATCCGCCGCCACAGCAAGGTGATTTTCCTTGCGATCCAGCGATGTCACCGCCGCCCGCGGATAATAACGCCGCACCGCCGCCCCCATGTCGCCGGAAGCCGCTCCGATATCCAGGATCGAGAAACTCTCATCCGGCCGCGCGAATTCGCCCACGATCCTTCGCAAAACCCCGTATCCGCCGAGGTACTTGTTCACCCGTACCAAGTCCCGCAAGTTGCCGCGCGCTTCCTCCGGACCGGCATGTTCCAACATCTCTGGCACGATAATGCGCTGTTGAGCGACCACGTCCCATGATAAGATGCGGCAGATTATGGCACACGACAAAATCTCCAGACGCGACTACATGGCCCTGGCCGCCGCCGGCGCCGCACTAGCCGGCGCACGTCCATCTCCAGCCGCACCCGCCGACGCCGCCGAGACTCGCGAACGCCGCATGAAGTGGTGGCACGAAGCCCGCTTCGGCATGTTCATTCACTGGGGGCTCTACAGCGTGGCCGGCCGCCACGAGTGGATCATGGAGAACGAAGCCATCCCCGTCGCCGAATACGAACAGCTTGCCAAGCGCTTCACCCCCAAGCCCAACGCCGCCCGCGCCTGGGCCAAGCTCGCGCGCCAAGCCGGCCAGAAATACATGGTGATGACCACCAAGCACCACGAAGGCTTCTGCAACTTCGACAGCAAGCTCACCAATTACACCGCCGCCAAACAGGCTTGCGGCCGCGATCTGGTGAAGGAGTATGTCGATGCCGCCCGCGCCGAAGGCCTCCGCGTCGGCTTCTATTATTCATTGATGGATTGGCATCATCCCGATGGTGCTCGCTGTGCCGACGACGAGGCCGCCCGCCGCCGCTTCGTCGACTATATCCACGGGCACGTCCGCGAGCTGTGCACCAACTACGGAAAACTCGACGTTCTCTGGTACGACGTCAGTTGGCCGCTCAAACCGGAAGGCTGGGAATCGGCCAAGATGAACGCCATGGTTCGCGAACTGCAGCCCGACATCATCATCAACAACCGCTCCGGCCTGCCCGAGGATTTCGCCACACCGGAACAAAACGTCAACGCCGCCGACCGCGCTTGGGAAGCCTGCATGACCATGAACGGCAGTTGGGGATACCAAAAAGCCGATGACGATTGGAAATCGCCACGGACCGTCCTGAAGTACCTGATCACCTGCGCGCGAGACGGCGGCAACTATCTGCTGAACATCGGCCCCAAACCGGACGGCTCCATCCCCGAAGATTCCATCCGCATCCTCACCGCCATCGGCAAGTGGATGGAGAAAAATGGCGACACTATCTACACCGCCGAGCCGTGCAAGGTGAAGCGATCCAACTACGCGCTGTTCACGCGCAAGGGCAACACGCTTTACATGCACGTTCACTATTGGCCGGGCGATTACGTGGCTATCAGCGGCCTGAAAGCTCAGGTGAAATCCGCGCGGCTGCACGCCAGCGGCAAAGTCGTCAAGGTCGACCAGGACCGTTTCCGAACCAGAATTAGCGGCCTTCCCGCCGCTGCCCCCGACGACCCGATCACCACCATCGCGCTCGAATGCGACACCGAACCCATTCAAGACACCAACATGGTCCGCAAAGAGCGTCCCCGCCGCGGCGTGGGCATCGCCTGATATGGACTTCGTCACCGGTAACCTCGGCTGGATTGAAGTAATCTGCGGCCCCATGTTCTCGGGCAAGAGTGAAGAGCTCATGCGGCGACTGCGCCGGGCCATGATCGCCCGCAAGCGCGTCCAGGTTTTCAAGCCCATCATCGACGACCGCTACTCCGCCGACGAGATCGTCTCACACACCGACATCCGTATGAAGTCGGAGGCCATGAACCAGGTCTCCGAAATCCTCCCGCGCCTGGACTGGCGCACTCAGGTGGTGGGCATCGATGAAGCCAATTTCTTCGGCCAGGGACTAGTGGAAATCGCCAATCAGTTGGCCGACAGCGGCAAGCAGGTGCTCATCGCCGGCCTGGATACCGATTACATGGGCCGTCCGTTTCCGCCAATCCCCGATCTGCTAACGCTGGCCGAGTCCATCACCAAGACGCTGGCCATTTGCATGCGCTGCGGCAATCCGGCCAAACACACCCAGCGGCTGGTGGAATCGAACGACCTGATCGTGGTCGGCGCGGCCGGAATGTACGAGGCCCGTTGCCGCCGCTGCTTTGAAGCCGGCGTGCCGAAGCAGGAATACCTGGATTTCGCCCGGCCTCCGCGGAAACCGCTGGAAACTTGAAATCTCGTGAGCAGCGCGTCCGTCTAACTGTTAGATTCCTGCTAACCTATTGACTAAAATACTATGTCGATCTTTCCCGATCCCAGCCCGAAGCAGCCTCCTGCACCGCCCCCACCACCTGCCGCCCCTCCACCTCAGGCTGCACCGCCGCCATTCTCCCAGCCGCCGTACTACGCTCCACCGCCTCCGCCGAGTTCCGGTTCAGGAGCCAAGATCCCGATTCTGTTCGGCGCAATCATCGCGCTGCTCGCTGGGTGCGTTTACCTCTACATGCAGTTGGATAAGGTCAAGAAGGAGCAGGCCAAGACCAACGAGACCGTGCAGGCTCAGCTCGACAAACTGGAATTGGCGTCCTCCCTTACCTCGCGTACCAATGCCAAGAGAGTCGACGAGCTGAAGTCTGAGCTGGAACGCGCCCGCCGCCAGGCCAGCGCCGCCGCCGGCGAGGCCAAGCAGGAAGCGCTGAAAAAGGTCGACGAAACCCGGGCCAAACTCGAAGCCGCCCAGGAAGAAACGCGCAAGGAATTCAAGTCTGATATCTCGCAAGCGAAGGAGGCCGCGGATACCAAGTTTGCCGCGGTCGGCTCCGAAGTTTCCACAGTCAAATCCGACGTGGCCAGTACCAAGTCCGAGCTGGAAAAGACAATTGCGGAGTTGAAGCACGCCAATGGCGAAATCGACGGCCACAGCGTACTCATCGCCACTAACGGCAAGGAGCTCGCCGCTCTCCGCGCTCTCGGCGAGCGGAACTTTGTGGAATTCACCATCCACAAATCGAAGCAGCCGCAAAAAGTCGCCGACGTTCTGGTGTTGCTGAAGCGTACCGATCCTAAGAAAAACCGCTACACCATCGACCTCACCGCCGACGACAAAACAACCGAAAAGAAGGACCGCGCCGTCAACGAGCCTCTTCAGTTCATGACTTCGAAAGCGAAGCAGCCCTATGAACTGATTGTCAACGATGTGAAGAAGGACACCATTGTCGGTTACCTCTCGATCCCGAAGGTCCTGAACGTCCGAAATTAATCGGTCTTGTGATCAAAAAGCAGTGGTATAGTAACGCAGAGTGAGAGTCTGCGTACTCGACGATTCCTACGAGCAGTCCGGCACTGTCTTCAAACAATTCGATTTTCTGCCCGACCCGATTCGTTACCTGGACGGCCACGAGTGTGAGCGGCATTTCCTGCACAAGGCAACGGCTATCAAGCAGGTGCTGGAACTCTCCAAGCGCGGCTACGACGTGTTCCTCAACCTGTGCGATGGCGCCTGGGAGGAAGATCGCCCCGGCGTCGAGGTGATTCAAGCGCTCGAACGGCTCCATCTCCCTTTTACCGGAGCAACCTCATCCTTCTTCGAACCCACCCGCGAGGCGATGAAGCGCATCTGCCACTATTCGGACATCGGCACGCCGGCCCACGTTACCGCCTCGGACCCTGGCGCTATCGAACGCGCCGCCGGGACGCTACGGTTTCCAATGCTGGTGAAGCATCCGAACGGCTACGCCAGCATCGGCATTAGCAAGGCTTCCCGCGTCGAGACTCCTGAAGAATTGCACGCGCAGGCCGCCATCACCATCGATTCCTTCGGCGCGGCGCTGATCGAAGAGTTCATCGAAGGTCGCGAGTTCACGGTTCTGGTGGCCGAGAATCCGGACGACGACTCAGAGCCGATCGTCTATCAACCGGTGGAATTTGTCTTTCCCGCCGGCGAGTCGTTCAAACACTTCGACCTCAAATGGAAGGACTACCAGAGCATGTCCTGCATCCGCGTCGACGAACCAGCACTGGTCATGCGGTTGAAGGACATGTCCGCCCGCTTTTTCACCGGCCTCGGCGGCACCGGCTATGGGCGCTGCGATATTCGCATGAATCAACAAGGCGAGCTGTTCATGCTGGAGATCAACCCCAACTGCGAGCTGTTCTATCCACCTGGCGACGAAGGCAGCGCCGATTTCATCCTGCTCAACGATCCGGCCGGTCACCGCGGCTTTGTCGATACGATAATCCGCACTGCGCTGAAGCGGCACTCGAAGCTCATCCGCAAATGGGAAATCCGCAAGGGGCTAGACGGGCACTACGGGATGTACGCCCTGCAATGCATCGAAGCAGGCGGCCTAATTGAGCAATACGAAGAACGGCCGCACGTTCTGGTGAGCAGGACGCACGTCGAGAAGCATTGGAACGCTGCGCAGAAATCCCTCTTTGCCCGCTACGCGTATCCGCTTACCGACGAGATCTACGTGATGTGGAGCGCAGACCCGTTGCAATGGAAACCGATCAACCACTCCTGCGATCCCAATGCCTGGCTGGACGGGTTGAACCTGACAGCACGTCGCGCAATCCATGCCGGCACCCAGATCACCGTCGACTACGCCACGTTCAGCAACGAAGCCCTGCAACAATTCCAATGTACCTGCGGCGCGCTAGATTGCCGGGGCGTCATCCAGGGCGCCGATTTCCAGCAACCATTCCTGGCGAACTACGGCGGCCATATTTCAGACTATATCCGCAACCGCCGGAACGGAACTTAGAGGTGGCATAGGCTTTAGCCTGTGCGCGAAGGAATTCTTAAACCGGCGAAGCAACTTCCGCGGAAATATCGCCCAGAGTCATTCTCGTGTGTGGCTTGGTGTACTCGGTCCGAACATAGGCCAGTGCCGCGACCTTGTCCAGCACAGGAGAATACGCAGCGGAAGTGATCTCGGCAGCGGCAGCCTCACCCACTTGCAGCTTGGCCCCGGCGCTCGGCGGTTCTTTTGTTTCGATCAATAGCGGCAGTAGCAGCCGATGAACTTGCCCCCGAGACCGCACACGCTCCACGATCTCCTGCCCCAGATAGCAGCCCTTGCTGAAGTGCAACGCATGCGGCTGATTGGCTTCCTGAGCGAGAAAGCGTTCGCTCAAATCCTCGCCGTATCGCGCTTTGCCGTGCTCTAATCGCACCACTCGAGAGGCTTCCGAATCGCCGATGACAGCACCGGCTGCTTCGAGTTCTGCGATCAACACGGCTTTCTCCTCCACCGGCGCGAAGATGAAAAAACCGAGGCTCCCGGTTGAATTGAGCCTGGCCACAACGCGAGCGCCCCATTCCGCCGTCGCATATTCCGCATCGGGAACCGGCGCACCCGCCGATCGCAGCACATCAGCCGACTTCGGACCTTCCACAGCAATGGTTGCTGTCACCGAAGTCACATCTTCGATGGTGACATCGTCGGCAATGATGAACCGATCCAAATGCTGGTAGATTTTCTCGCGCGTCTCCGGTTCCAAGTCGAGCAGAAAGTGATCGGGCCGGCACAGGATGTTCACGTCCGACAGAATCCGCCCTTGCGCGCTCAGGAAAAATGCGTAACAGCCGGTACCGGGCGTGAGCTGCTGGATGTGATTGGTGGTCATGGCATGCAGCAGCCGGGCGCGATCCTCGCCAGTCATCCGGATCTTGCCGCGGCTGGAGAGATCCAGCCATGCCGCACCTTTCCGCAGCGCCTCGTAGCCAGTCATTTCAGAGAAATCCACCGCAAGTAGGCGGAGATGGCAAAAATGATCAATCCCGACACGACCATGCCGGTGAGCCAGCGTTTCCGCTTCACTTCCTCCGCGTCCGGGATCGTATAGAGGATCGCCACGGCGAAAATATGGAGAACAAACAGGAATTTGATCCCAATCCACATGTGGTAGTGCGGCGGGTAGCTCGGCTTGGTGAGGTAGTTATAAAGCCCCGACCCAAGGACCGTGACTAGCACTAAGTACAAGAGCGGCCGGAAGTTGCCCACGATTCGCTTGCCGATTGCGCTCCGTTCGGGTTCGGCCACCGACTCGAGCGCTGGCGCCACCGCGAATCTCGCGAAAACGAAGCCACCGATCAGCGTGACCACCGATGTCACGTGAATCCATCGCATACACACCGCGAGCACCGCACGCAGAGTTGGGTCCATAATTCGAGTATACGATTATGATTCACGAGATCCTGCCCGTCGGGATGTTGCAGTGCAATTGCTCGATCTTCGGCGACGAGCAGACACGGGAAGCCGTGGTGATCGACCCGGGCGACGAAATCAGCCGGATCCTGGTGATTCTGGCGCAGCACAAGCTGCGCGTGAAGGCGATTGTGATCACGCACGCGCACATCGATCATATTGGCGGAGCTCAGAAACTGAAGGCGGTCACCGGCGCGCCGGTTTACATGAACGCCAACGATCAGGACCTGTACAATCACCTGGACGTGCAGGCGGGTTGGCTGGGAATGGCGACGCCGGACCGCACCGATATCGATGTGCCCGCGCGCGAGGGCGACTCGCTGACGCTGGGTCCCGCCGAGTTCCACATTCTGCACACGCCAGGCCACACGCAAGGCAGCATCAGCCTGTGGATTCCCGCGGAGAACAAGGTCGTCGCGGGCGATACGTTGTTCCTGGACAGCATCGGACGCACCGATTTGCCGGGCGGGGATCACCGGCAGATTTTGCGGTCGATCCATGAAAAGCTGCTGCCCTTGCCTGCGGAAGCGACGGTGATTCCGGGGCACGGGCCCAACACTACGATCGGCCGCGAGAAGGAGCGCAACCCGTTTCTCCGGTAGAGAAACGTCGTAGACAACTTTCGCGATCCTAACGTTTATACTGTAGGCGAATGGACTTCCACGGCGACGCGGTGCTGGCGCAGATGGAACGGATTCTCGCTAGTCCGGAGTTTGCGAATTCCGGACCGGCCGGCGGCTTGTTGAAACTCGCCGTCGAAAACGCGCTTGCGGGACGCACTCCGATGCCGTGGAAGCCGACGGATGAGAGCCGTGACATGCAGTCGCGGCTGGCTGCTTTTAATGCCCGCGCAGGCAAGGACGCTCCGGTGCTGATCGAGCTTTCCGAAGGCGAGTGCCGGTTCTCCGTTCAGACCAAGGCTCCGGAGCGAGCGCCCGGGTATCAGCCATCGCCGGGACGCAAGCTTTTCATGTTCGCGTTATGCCTGATTGCCCTGATTGGGTTATGGCTGTACTACTGGCTCGCGGTTAAGTAGCCGTACTCTATTCGACGACCATCAATTTGATTCCCGACCCATCGGCTCCCCCACGATAGACGCGCTCGGTAGCCTTTTGGAAATCGGAGGCCTTCGCTGTGGGAATGTCGACGAACTTCTGCGGATTGCGGTCGGTCAGCGGAAACCAGGAACTCTGAATCTGCACCATAATGCGGTGCCCCGCGCGAAACGTGTGGCAGACATCGGGCATGGGGAACTCGATGCGCGCGCGCTCACCGGGCCTGAACGGCTCCGGCCTCTCGAAGCTGTTGCGAAATTTCCCACGGAACGGCTCGCCGCGCACCAGTTGCTGGTAGCCGCCCATGTGCAGCCTCATGGGATTCGGATTGGGATCGGGATAATCGTTGGGATAGACGTCGATCAGCTTCACGTCGAAATCGGAATCGGTGCCCGTGGTGGAAATGCTCAATTGCGGCGTGATGGGTCCTGCGATGGTCACGTCGTGATCCAGCGGCTCGGTTTGATAAACCAGCACGTCGGGCCGCATGGATGCGAAGCGCTGATCGTAGGTCATATAGTCGCCCGGCATCCCGGCTCCGATCTCTCCGATCACCGGTACGGGACGGTCGGGATCGCTCACATATTCATCGAAGCCAGCGCCTGAGGCGGCATTCCAGGAAAGCTGGCCCGCGGCGTCAAAGGAGAGCTTGCGCGCCACGCTGTTCTTCGGCGGCCACGCATCGAACTGCCGCCACTGATTGGTGCCGGTCTCAAACAGCCACGCTTTCGCCTTCAGTCCATCGCCCTTGCCCTTGAGGTGATGAAGGAAAAAAGCCAGTTCGATATGCTCGCGATAGAACTCGCCCGTCTTCGAGGCGAAGTCCAGATTGCCGAGTTTGTCTCCCGGACCTCCCGCCCATCCGCCGTGACGCCACGGGCCCATTACCAGCGTATCTGGAGCGGTTGGTCCGTTTTTCTCCAAAGCCCGAAACAGCTTCAAGGGGCCCGAAAGATCCTCGGCATCGAACCATCCGCCAACGAACATCACCGCCGGATGCACATTTTTCATGTGCGGCGCCAAGGCGCGATTCTGCCAGAACACGTCGTAATTTGGATGCTTCAGATTGTCGGTCCAGTAGATGTTAGCGTTCTTCAGGAAGTTTTCGTTGCTATTGGCCAGCGGCCCCATGCGCAAGTAGAAGTCGTAAGCGTTGGCCGTTCCGAAATCGAACGGAGTCGACTGCACCGGACGCTGCGGGTCGCCACCACGCGGCTTGAAGCTGGTGTAGAAACCGAAGTTGGCGGCCAGGTAGAATGCGCCGTTATGATACGAGTCGTCGCCATTGCCGACGTCCCCCATCGGAGCCTGCGGCGACACCGCCTTCAGCGCCGGATGCGAATCGATAAGGCTGAAGGCTGCATAGAAACCCGGATACGAGATGCCCCAGATTCCGGCCTTGCCGTTGTTGTTGGGAATGTTCTTCACCAGCCAATCGATGGTGTCGTAGGTATCGGTGCTGTCGTCGGTATCCTTGGGACCGCTGAAGCGCGTCTTGTGAGGAGGCACGTCGACGAAGGTTCCTTCCGACAGATAGCGGCCGCGGACGTCCTGGTAAACGAAGATGAACCCCTCCTTAGTGAAAAGCTCAGACGGCCCGACCACGGGGCGGTAGTTATCGACGCCGTAGGGCCCGACTGAATAGGGAGTGCGCTCCATCAAAATCGGATAGGCTTGCGATGTGTCTTTCGGCACATAGACGCTGGTAAACAACTTCACGCCGTCGCGCATGGGGATGCGGTAATCGTACTTCGTGTAATGAGCGCGCGTGTATTCCAACTGTTGCTTGCGCAAGTCGGGAGTTGGAGGTTGCGCGAGGAGCAGCGTACAAGTCGCGAGGAGGGCAAAAACGGGAGGCTTCATCGGGAATTATGGTAGCAGGTGCTGCGACGGCAGCGAGGCGCTTTCACTCTGCCCACGGGTGGATCACTGGTATGCCGCAAGCGTCAAAATCCGCCGTATTCCTGGTTGCGACCACTGCGCAATCACACTGGTCTGGCAAGCCGGCTGATCTTTACAAAAGTTAACGAACCTTCATTCGTCCGGCCCGTCCAAAGAGGCATGGAAGCGAGGACGGAATTTCGCTCGGCCAAACGGACCAATGCCGGTCTTCTCGCTTCCGGGGAGAAGCGCGCGTTGATCTGGATGGCGCTGCGCATGCCTGCTTGGGTGAAATCCGATCATCTGACCGCGCTGGGATTTCTTTCGCTGATTGGCGTCGGCGGCGCTTATTGGTACGCGCGCTATTCGCAGGCCGGGCTCGCTCTCGCCATCGCATTCCTCATCCTCAACTGGTTCGGCGACAGTCTGGACGGTACCCTCGCGCGCGTTCGCAACCAGCAGCGACCGCGTTACGGATTCTATGTCGATCACGTGCTGGATGCATGTGGCAGCGTGTGCCTGTTCGGCGGGCTCGCGCTCTCGGGCTACATGAGCCCGGGCATCGCCGCCGGATTGCTGGTGGCGTACTTGCTGTTGAGCATCGAAGTCTACCTTGCGACATACACCATTGGAGAATTTCACATGTCCTTTGCCGCGATCGGCCCTACGGAGCTTCGATTGCTTCTGATCGCCGGCAATATCGCGGCGTGGAGCAAACCGCTGGCGACGCCGGCCGGCCGGCAATACCTGTTGTTCGATGTGGGTGGAGCGATCGGCATCGCCGGAATGACCGTGGCGTTGCTGTGGTCCATGGTACGGCACGTAGCATTCTTGTATCGAGCCGAGATTCCGCGAAAAACTGCATCCTTTGATTGGCCATCGTTGCTGCGGCGATGGGGGAGATTCAACGCCGTTGGCATTGCCGGTTTCGCTTTGCAATTAGGAACACTGTGGGTTCTCGCGCGGGTGTTTGGCATGCAGTACCTGCTGGCAACCGCGCTGGCAGTAGAGCTGGCGCTGTTACACAACTTCGTGTGGCACGAAGCGTGGACATGGCCCGGCCTGGGTGTCCACGGGCGCTGGCGGCGTCTGGCGCGCTTTCATGTCGCCAATGGATTCGTGTCCATCGCGTCGAACGTCGCGTTCACCTGGATGCTGATGCAGGGTTTTCATTTGCCGCTGTTGATTGCGAATACGGGAGCGGTGGTGGCCGCGGCATTGCTCAACTTCGCGCTGGCCGCTTGGTGGGTGTTCTCGAATCCATCAGTTCCCGCGCCAGCAGACCAGTAACGTTCGCGACGGCAAAACTGATGCCCTTCAGATTGCGCTCCGGTGGAACGCCGGGAATAGGGCGCGGAAAACCGGACGCATGGTACAGCGTTCGGCCATCGGGTAGCGTGGATGTTCGATACTCGTCGCGCGGACACTCCCAATCGAGCACAACTGGGATCGCGCCGGCGAGGCTGCCTGGAAGCCACCACACCCCTGCGTCTTCGTGCGCGGCGATCAGCTTGATTCCCTGCCCCGTCACACGGTCCAGCGCCTCCCGCAGCGCCGGTTCGTGATTCGGATTGTCAGTGCCAAGGCTCAGGTTGATCAGATGCATGCCGTTGCGCATGGACCAGTCGATGGCGTAGATCAGCGGCTCGATGGAGGTAGCCAGCGAGTCGTGAAAGATCTTTACCGCAAAGATTTCGGCTTCAGGCGCCTTCTCCCGGATCACCGCCGTGACCGCAGTCCCATGGCCCAAGCGGTCGATGAAGTCCCGCTCTTCTCGGCAATCGCGTGTGATGGCCACGCCGCCCGCGACTCCGTTCACATGCGGATGACTCGCGTGGACGCCGCTATCGATGATGGCGATGCGAACAGAGGATTTCACGGCGTCGCCGCAGCCGCTCCGAACAGCTTCACGAACGTGCCCTGCAGCCGTTGCAGTTCGTGAGGCGAACCGCTCTCGACAATTCGCGCTCCATCCAAAACCACCACGTGGTCCGCCTGGCAGGCCAGTTCCAGGCGGTGCGAAATCAGGATGGTAGTGCGGCCTTTCATGATCGCTTCGTAGCCGGAGATCACCTGTCGCTCGGAAATGGGATCGAGCGCGGCGGTCGGCTCATCCAGCACCAGCACGGCCGGGTCGGCCAGGAATGCGCGTGCGATGGCGATGCGTTGACGTTCGCCCGCGGACAGCGCCATGCCGCGCTCACCCACCGGTGTGTCATACCGCTGTGGCAGATTGCGAATGAACTCGCCGATGCCGGCGGCTTCCGCGCCGCGCTCCAGATCCGCTTGCAAGGCATTGGGGCAAGCGTAGCGTAGATTTTCCGCGATGGTGGCGTGAAACACGAACGGCTCCTGATCCACCAGCACTACGTGTCGGCGAAGGTCGGCAAGCCGGAGACTGCGGAGGTCGTGACCATCCAGCTTCACAACACCGGCGTCTGGATCCAGAAGACGGAGCAGCAAGTCGGCAATTGTCGATTTTCCGCCGCCACTCGGCCCAACGACCGCCAGCGTTTCGCCGGCGCGCACTGAAAAGCTGACGCGGTCGAGAACCGGAGTGTTGCGATCGAACGAAAGGCTGACGCCTTCGAAGCTCACGTCGCCCCGTACCTGCTGCAGCGAGGCCGCATCGTCCGCCTCCACCACTTCCGGCGCGGTATCGAAAATCTGATCCACCCGTGCAAGCGAGACACGAGCCGTAGCAAGTCCCGTGTACAGTCCCATGAGCGCCTGAATCGGCGCGAACAATCGCAACTGGTAGGCCAGGAACGCAACGAACGCGCCCATGCTGATCGACCCCTGAATCACCTGGCGGCCGCCGTACAGAAACACCAGCACAGT
This sequence comes from Bryobacteraceae bacterium, assembly GCA_035632375.1. GTDB lineage: Bacteria > Acidobacteriota > Terriglobia > Bryobacterales > Bryobacteraceae > Palsa-89. The sequence goes on from DASQGY010000168.1 coordinate 15,747, forward strand.
GCTCCCGGCGAGAATCAATCCGGGCAAGCCGCCGGAGAGATAGGTCAGGAGCTGCATCGACATCAGCGCGCGGATGAAGTTGTCGTTCTTGCTGCGAAACCGCCCCTCTTCGCGCTCCTGCGCGTTCGACGTAACCACCAGCTTCACGCCCTGCAATGTCTCGATCAGAAAACTGCCAATGTCCGCGCTAGCCTGCCGCAGCGTAGCCACTTTCGATTCCAGTCGTCGGCGGTAGTGCGCGAGCGCCCAAACGCTGGCGGGCAAAAGCGCGATGGTGAGCAGGAAAAGCCGCCAGTCCAGCCAGAGCATCACGGCGATGGTGCCAACCAGGAACAGCACGTTGCCCACCCACGCGAGCGCCGTCTCGGCCGCCACCCGCTGGATTTCGGCGATGTCGTTGTTGATGCGGCTGACGATTTCGCCCAGCCTTGTTCGAGCGTAGAACCGCGGCGAGAGCCGCTGTAGATGCCGATACAGCGACAGCCGCATGTCGAATAGAATTTCGGCCGACGTACGCGTGTAGCGAAGCCCGCTGACGACATTCAGCGCAAAGCTCACCAGCGTAATGCCAATGAAAAGCGCGACGATCACCAACAACGCGCGCGAATCGCGGCCGAGCAGCGCGCGGTCGATCAGCGCTTTCGAAAGATACGGAATCGCCAGCGAGAGACAAGTGCTCAACAGGCTGAGGACCAGCACTAGCAGCAACCGCCGCCAGTAGGGCATCGCGTAGTCGATCAGCGTCTTCTTACTGCCCGTCACAAAATAACCCGCTCGTTAACGTTGAACGTCGATTCTGAGCCGTGACCGTCAGGGAGCGGTTGCTGAGGATTGTTCAAAAACCCCTTAGTGCGCAGGCATGACATAAAGATTCGTCGTCATGTCCGCATCCAGGGTGATAGTGCGGAGATATTTGAACGTCGCGGCGTCGTACAGATCCACCGTGTTCCCGGCCTGGTAAATGTAGAGCACCTTTCCATTGGAGCTGGTTTTGAGCGCCATGCGTGGGCGGCCCGGAAATTCAACCCGCCGATCCAACTTGCGCTTAGCCAGATCGAAGGACCAGAATTCGTATTTGCCGATTTCCTGGTGGAGACCATAACCCATCTGCCGTCCAGGCGCAAGCGAAAAGCTGACACCGTTCGAGGGGCCGAGCGCATAGAAGTCGACGCTCTTCTTCTCGAAATTCACGCGCGCGATGCCCATGATGGAACGATTCTGGACAGCGTCGCGAACATTGAAGATGCCCGTGTAATAGCCGGGCTCCTCATAGCTGTCGTCCATTCCGCCAAAATTGATGCGGCCGAAGCCGTCTTCGATGGGTCGCGACATTTCCCACTTGTCCACCTGCTTGAACTCGGTGGTGTCGTAGATCAGGATGTCTTCGCCGAAGAAATACACCAGCTTCCCGTCCGGTGAAAAACGGATGTTCGCAAATTCACGCTCCTCGCCTTTGGGCCAAGGAATGGTCCGCATCACTTTGTGTTCTTTGAGATCGTACTGCAGCAGCGTCGGCGGGCCGACTTCGAAACGGTCGGGGAGCTTGGTGGCCGTCTTGGTCAGCAGGATCATGAAGCGGTTCAAGGGGTCGGCCTCGAAGCCGAAGATCCGTACCTTCTTGTTACCTTCGCTGAGGCGGAAGTTGTCGATCACTTGGCGCGACGCGATGTCGATGATCTCCATGTCTTCGTAAGCGATGTTCTCGGCGTAGAAGCGCTTCTTGTCCAGTGAAAGGCTTAGCCGCCCGGCGGAACCGGTTCGCAGATGGATATCGCCGGTGACTTTTTCGGTTGCTTCATCGATCAGAAAAACGTGGTTGGGGCGGCCACCGCAGTAAAGCGTGCCATTTCCCGCCGAGATCTTGTCGGCCGGAAAAGCCGGCAGAAGAAGGCCAACGACACAGGCTAAAGCCTGTGCTACCACGCGACCATTGAAACTCTTCACAGCTTGGTGGGGCGGACCCCCAGGTCCGCGGCCGACGCCCCCGTCGGCCTGCCGCTCTATCAGTCCGATGCTCATGGGAAAACCAAATCGATCTTGCGCCAGTCCTTTTGTGCAGCGGCGCATTTCGCCGTCCAGTCCGGCGCATGATTCAACTGATCGGGAACCTGCGCCGGCCAAAAACATCCGGTGTGACAATCGAATAGATCGCGCTCCACAGGCTGGCACAATCCCGCAGTTCCGCCGTTATGATCCGCTTCCCAACCCGGCGAAAACACCAGCGAGCAGCCCAGCGGAATGTGCGGACCTTGCGCCGGTTGTTGCGGCGGCCCTTGCAGCGCAACCACGTCATCCTTCGAGTCGACCTGCCGGGCCATTCGCTCGGCCTTGCGATTAACTGACCTGAGATGCTTCATATTCCACCTTTTCGTCGAATTGTTCCAAATACCGCGGATTTCGGACCGAAAGCTCGGCGTAAATCTGGAGACAGGTCTCGGTCCACCCGCGGATCCATTCGCAATAGTGCAGATTAGGCCGCGCAGTATCGCCATATCGCGTGTGCGCCTCGTGATAACATCCGCCCGAGCACAGCGGGCGCGCCCAGCACTGGCTGCAATCGGTCTTGTCGGCGATGTGATGCTTTTCGAGAAACCCGATTTGCACCAGCCGGTCCACTCCATCGCGAACGGTACCGAGTTTGTGCGCGTCCGATCCAGCGAAGCGATGGCATAGCGCGACATCGCCGTCGGTGGAAACACCCATCAGCCCCAATCCCGCGCCGCAAGGATAGGCCTTGCTGACCCCTTTGTGAATCTCTTCCAGCGTGTCTTTAACGTTCGAAAATCCGTGATGCCGATTTTCGATCGCCGCCTGCAGGAAATCGCCGGCGAGCGCGCGGAACTGGTCGAGCATCGCATCGAACCCTTCATCGGCGATCGCGTATTTGCGGTTCGGCGAAGTCGTCACCGGCGCAAAGCCAACTTCCCAGAAGCCGATTTCCTCGGTCAGATGCTTGTAGATCTTTCGAATGTCCAAAGTTTGTGAAGTCAGCGTGACCCGCGCGCCAATGGGCCGGCTCCGATGACGCCGTAGCAACTCCCGTATCTTAGGAGCGACGATATCGTAACTGCCTTTGCCGTTGCTGAACACTCGGAACTGGTCCTGCATCTCCTTCGGGCCATCAATCGAAATAGTGACGCCGACCCGATTCTCCGCCAGGAACTCGATGATCTCCGGCCTCAGCAGCGTGGCATTGGTGGTCAAGCTGAAATCCACCTCTTTGCCCATTTCCGCGGCGCGCTCGCGGGCGTAGCGCATGGCGGACTTCAGCACCGGGAAATTCATCAGAGTCTCGCCGCCGAAAAACGTTAGATGCGCCAGCTTGTTTGCCCCAGCCTCGCGCAGCATGAAATCTACGCTCTCCCGCGCCGTCTCCTCGCTCATGAACTTCGGCTTCTTGCCGTTTTCCGTATCGACGATCTTGTCCTCGCCGTATTCGTAACAATACGCGCAGCTCAGGTTGCACTGATTGGTGACGTTCAGCACCATGGTGGTCAGCGGAAAATTCTCCGGCGGCATCACGCGCGGCGCAGCTTCCTCGGGAACGCCAACTTCGCCGATGGCTCGCACGCGCAACAACTCGGCGACGGTTTCTTCTACCTCGCTCGCCGGAAATAGAGCGCTAAGCTGGCGCGCCAGGTCCGCCCGCGACATACTGCGCTCACGCAAGCGACCGAGGACGGCCGCAGACGGCTCATCCAATTCGAACACCGCCGCGCTGGGAACCAGATACACGAAATCCTTCCCAGCAGCTTCAAACGAATGAAACTCCCGCAGGGCAAGGTCGCTCACTGCGCAACCTCCGGTTGATCGAACTTGATATACAGCGGCACGGTGACCAACAGATGCGCGCGGGCGCGGAGAATCTTCCCATCAGGCAGCTTCAGCGTCGCCACTACCCACACGTCGCCGTAATTGTCGGCATGATTCTTGCGTTTCGGGTTTGGACCGTCCACATTCGGCGTAAACAGCCCGTTGTCATCAATGACGCCGACGAAAGCCTTGTCATCGTCTTCGAAAGTGGCGGTGTACTCGTCGATGCTCCAGGTGACATCCACCGGTCCAAGGTTCAGATCGTCCTTGGTGTCCGGCTTTCCATCCGGGCCATTGCTAAAAGCGATGGCATCGAACTGTTGAAACTGTTTCGGGAAATTGATGCCGCCGACGCGCGCCATGCCGGCCTGCGGGCGCACTTTAATGCCGTCGATTTTGTCGTAGACTACGGCTGCGCCTTCGCGAATCGCGCCGGCCACACCGACGTCGCGCGGTCCGATGACGGCGTCCTTAGCAACCTCGACTTCCACCCTGGCTAGATCGGGCGTCACGCTGATCACGCGCTTCACGGAAACACCCGGCCCGAAATCGATAGCAGAGGCTGCAAGATTCGACGGGAAATTCGCCCCATGGATCTGCATTTCGCGCGTACTACCGGTCTGCAGCGCAGCTCGCTCCAGGCCGAGCACCAGCGGGTCATTCCCGATCCGACGCAGGGTAACGTCAATGCCGATCTCATCGTAAGCGCCGGTAAACCAGCGGCCAGTGAGCTCGCGTTGCGTACGATCGAGAAACATCACTTCGCGCAAGGGATCCCTGTCGGGAGCGCCCGCAAAAGACCGCCCACGCCACTGAAATCCCGTGTAGACGATGGACTTCCCCTGGCGCGTGAACACGTCGCCAGTCTTGGCGCGAACATACCGCGTCTCGGTCTGGAACTCGTCTTCTTTGTCCGTCGCGCGGACGGTGGTGACGCCGTAGAAAAATCCTTTTCCCGTCTGATACCCGGAGAAAGCCCAACGCCCCGCCAACTTCGGCGCGCGCATGTTCGCCGACCATGCCGACCATTCGGGACTCGTCAGCGCCAGCGCGCTCGTCAGATGCGGAATCACTTTATCCATCGGGTGACGATTGTCGGGAGGACGGCCATCGGGACCAGGCGTGGTCTGAGGAGGCCCGCCGCGGCGAAAAGCCTGAAAATCGGAGAGCGGATAATAGCCGCGATGCATGGCAATCAGCAGTTCCCACTCGCTCTTGCTGCGCCGCTGCGAAATCACGCGCCCCATCGAGTGACACTTGCTGCAAACATCCTCGGTGTCCTTGTTGGCGGCGTACTTGTACTCGATCATCCGCTTCTCCACTTCGAACGCCGCAGGACGCGCTTCCTCCGGTGCCAGGCCCAGATGATCGGCGAGATAGCGCAGAATCTCGCGCGCGGCCGCCGGTTCCATCTTCAGGTTGTTCAGGCTGATCATGCGCTTGATGGTCTGCTCCCAACCCTCCGGCGTAGTCCGCCGCCAGGAGATGCGCGACATGCGCAGTTTTTCATCCACCCTGTGGCAGGGCGAACACGTCTTGCGAACCAGTTCGCTGGTGATCGGTATGCCCGACTCGATTTCTTCCTTTTGTTGCTCGGTGGGTTCCTTGGGTTCTTTCGGTGGCTGCTGCGGCGGCTGCGCCAGCAATTGGAAAAACAAAGGCACAAAGAGAGCGCCCTTAGTGAGCAACCTCATGGGGACGATTATATCCGGTTCAGCGCGAGCGAGTTTCATCGACAAGAATACGCCTTGCGACGAGAGACGAAAGAGCCGCCAGAAAGTTAGGCAGCGGAACAGCCGGATTCGCTCGATTGTAGGCTTCGAACAGATCGGGCACCTGCCGATGCTGCTCGGCAAGCTCAACCAATCGAGGCAAGCTGACGCTGTCGTAATAATCGAGCGGCTCCGGCGCACCCGGCGCTACCAGCGCATCGCGTAGTACGATCTCCCGGCCCTCAATCGCAGGCCTCGGCTCCATGCGAACATCACCCGCCCTCCGCAGCCGCAGCACACGCTTGCGCTGGAGCTGTTCCAATGCGTTCTTGATTCCAGCACGATCGCCGGCCGGTGCAGTCGCGGAAAACTCCGCCCGATGCTCCCAGAATGGATGCTTTCCCTCCGCCGCGCGAAACACCGTCGCCGATTGGCGCAGATAATCGTCGTATACCTGCCGCTCGCGATTGTCGTAGAACCGCAACGCAGTCTCCGCCATGGCCGGACGCCGCAAGCACGTGTTCACCACTACCGCCGCCACCCAAGCCGAAACCATCGCCTTCTTCACGCCGAACGACGACAGCGGATCGATGAACGATCCCGCATCTCCGGCCAGCAGAAGGCCGGGCCCCGAATACTCACGCGAGGAGTAGAGCGACGCGTCGCATCCCCACGGCGCACGTTCCGCTACGCCTTTTGAAAAAATCTTCCGGAACGCGCGCGTCTTCGTGAACTCGGCCTGATAGGCCACCGCCACTCCTTTCCCGCGCACCATTTTCGTCTGCCCGGTGTCCACCATGAACGCCACGTAACGCACCTCCGGCGAAATCGGCACCGACCACGCCCAGCCATCGCCGTACGCTTCCACCAGCGTGTGACTCGCATCCGGCAGCTTCCATCCGCGATCGCTGCGCCACACTCCGCAAAGAGCCACAGTGCGCGAATTCTTTTCTTTGATGCGTAGCGCCCGCCCAAGAACACCAGTGCGCCCGGAGCAATCGATCACGAACTTCGCCCCGATGCATGTCCGTCTATCGCCCGCCACAAAATCGATTCCCGCGCGGGACCGCAACGCTTTACCAATCCGAACACGCGCGCCAGCCTCCTGCGCCAGGCGAAGCAGCAGGTCATCGAAATCGTGACGCAACACCTGGTAACCCCGTCCCTCCGGATAATTCTCAACGCGCCGCCCAGTCTTGCCCCACCACACCGTGTTCCCCGTGGTCGGCAGGAAACCCGCGCCATCGACAGCGTTATCAATACCGAGGAATCGGAATAGCTTTCGTGTACTCGGCGGCAGGCACTCCGCCAAACCTGGGCGCTTTGATGGAGACGCAGCCAGGATAGCGACGTCATAACCCCACTGCGCAAGCAAATGGCCGGCAGTGGAACCCGCCGGACCACCACCGATGATGGCTACATCAAACACTCGGCTACCGGCGCGCCTATCGATCCGGAACCACGGCAAACTCGGCGCGGCAGCCGCGATCCACCCAAATGCCGCGGCGGTCCCAGCCCCACGTCCGTCCCTGCTCGCACGGCGATCCGCTGATCTGGCGCGTCATTTGCACCACCATCCCGCGCGTGTCCACCTGGCAGTACACTCGTTCGCCATGGTTCGAAGAGCAGGTAATGCGGCTGCCGCGAAACTCATCGCGAGGCCGTGTCACCACGAACTCGGCGCGGCACCCGCGATCTACCCAAACGCCACGCTCGTCCCAGCCCCACGTCCGCCCTTGGTCGCACGGCGATCCGCTGATCTGGCGCACCAACTGCACGCCGCCACGGGTGTCCGCCGCGCAATACACGCGCTCGCCATTGTTCGAGGAACAAACCAAGCCGCCCTGCGCGGGCCGGTCGTCACCATCCCGCCGCCGTTCGTTCCAATCTCTCCCGCCACCCACACGCCGCAGAATAAACCTCTGGTTGGAATCGCCGTTGAGATCGTATACCTGTATCTGCAGCCCCTCGCGATCGCTTCCATCCGGAACATCGAGCGTCCGTCCGAACTGCGAAACGATCAGCGCATTGCCGTCCTTTCCTGATTCGATGCGCCACTGCTGGCTGGGACCGCCATTGAACGGGATGCCACGTACCCATTCGCTCCGACCACCTCGCCCGGCATCCAGCGCGTACCCGTTCATCCCGTTCCGCAAATAAACATAACCGCGCCCAGCCGGCACGATGTCCCAAGTCTGATTCTCGACGCCGCGCGAAGCGAACTGGATCACGGTAGTCTGATCGTTGCGATCCAGATCCAACACTCTGCCGGATTTCAAATTCGTAATTTCGTACCGCCCCGGTCCCGTAAACCCGCCCTGGCCGTAAAGCGTCCAGCTCAACAGCACGGGCGCCACTACACGCAGTATCTTGGCAGTCATGTCTTCAATCCCCCAGTGCCTGGTAACACAGGCTTTAGGCTGTGTCTCGTCAATATCCCGCCAGGCTCTCCCTAGCATATTATGTTGCGCAGCCGTACTATAATCTGGTTGATGACCAAGAATTCGAACTGGCGGCCCGTTGCCCTCTCCTTGACCACGCTGGGAGCGATCGCGCGCCTGATTCCGCATCCGCCCAACTTCGCTCCGGTCGGCGCGGTTAGTTTGTTCGCCGGCGCGCGATTGCCGGTATGGCAGGCCTACTTGGTCCCGCTGGCGCTGATGGCCATCACGGATCCCATCCTCGCCGCGTTTTACCACGTACCTGCCTATTCGCGATACCAGATCTTCATTTACCTCAGCTTTGTGATCGGCGTGTGGCTCGGCCGGCGCCTGCGTGCCACCGAGAATATCGCGAAGATCGCAGCGTTCAGCGTGCTCAACAGCGTGCAGTTTTTCCTGCTCACGAATTTCGGTAGCTGGCTCTGGTTCCAGGCTTATCCCCGAACCTCTGCCGGACTGGCGGATTGCTACCTCGCGGCGATTCCCTTCTTCGCCTGGACCTTCGTCAGCGATTTGCTATTCACCGGCGTCCTGTTCGGACTGCACGCCTGGCTCAGCCGGACCGTTGCCTCCGAAGAACGCGTCGCCGTCACGGTTTGAAGCGCGTCGCTCTCTCCTGGAGCAGCGGCAAGGATAGCGCCTGGTCGCTGCATTTGCTGAGGCAGGACCCCGCAATCGAAATCGTCGCGCTGATCACCACACTCAATGAACAGTTCGATCGCGTCGCCATGCACGCGGTCCGCCGTGAACTCCTGCAATCGCAGGCCGAATCTGCAGGTCTGCCTCTTTGGACCGTTCCCCTCCCCTGGCCCTGCTCGAACCAGCAGTACGAAGCCCGCATGCGCGATCTTTGCGCGCGAGCCGTAATGGAAGGCGTGCAGGCTGTGGCTTTCGGCGACCTGTTCCTGGCCGACATCCGCGCCTATCGCGAAAAGCAACTCGCCGGCACCGGACTCGATCCGATGTTTCCCGTCTGGCATCTGCCAACTCGCGAACTGGCCGCCAACATGATCGCTGCCGGATTACGAGCCAAAATCACGTGTGTCGATCCAAAATCGCTCTCCCGGGAATTCGCCGGCCGCGATTTCGATTCTCGTTTCCTCGCAGAACTTCCATCCACGGTAGATCCGTGCGGCGAAAACGGTGAGTTCCACACCTTCGTCTACGACGGACCAATGTTCCGCCGCCCGATTCCTATCGAAATAGGTGAGGTCGTCGACCGCGATGGCTTCGTTTTTGCCGACTTGACTCCCCGCTGAAAGGAATCGCGCGCCCGCGGCATTCATGAGCAAGCCGCCGGATCGGGCACATTGATCTGCGCGTGGGCGTCTAAATGCACGTACACCCGGCACCGGCCCACCGGCGGTAAAGGAGATCAACATGAAATCCGCCTCCATCAGTCTTTTGGCCCTCGCGGCAATCGCGCTCGGGTGTGCCATTTTTGCGCCACACGCTTTTTCCGGCAACACCAGCGAAGCGAAGAAAGATCCGGTATCGATCGCTGTCGAAAAAGGCGCCAAGTGGCTGGTATCCACGCAAGGCAAAGACGGCGGCTGGGGCCAGGACGGCGGCGAGACGTCGTACGTCCGCCAAGGCGAGCGTCTGGAATCGAACGGGAACGATGTCGCCAACACAGCCGTGGCCGCTACTGCCCTGCTCCGCGCCGGAAGCACTCCCACCGGCGGCGAATATCAGGCCTCGCTGCTTCGCGCGGTGAATTTTATTCTGCGCCACGTGGACGACAGCTCACCCGACGGCCTGGAAGTCACCACGTTGAAGGGAACGCAAATCCAGCGCAAGCTGGGGCCGTACATCGATACCTTCCTTACCTCCAAACTCTTGGCCGAACTGGATGGCACCATGGGCGATGCCCGCGCCAACGCACACGTCCGCCAGGCGCTGCAGAAGTGCGTGGCCAAGATCGAAAAGAACCAGCTCAAAGACGGAAGCTGGAATATCGCCGGCGGATGGGCCCCTATTCTCGGCACCTCCATGGCGTCGCGCAGCTTGTACATGGCCAAGGAGAAAGGCGTCGCAGTCTCGCCGGTAGCGATGGATAAAGTCCAGCAATACACCGCCAATTCAGTGCAGGTCGTCGGCCCATCATCGGTCCGTGTGTCGGGGCCTGTCGGTGCCGGGGCCATGGGTGGTATCAGCGGTGGGTACGCGGCATCCGCCGGTGTCCGGCTCTACCAGGACGCTCAGGCGCTGGAACAAATGAGCCGCACCGACAAGGATCGCAAACAAAATGCCGCCCAAATCAAAGCTATGACCGGCCAGCTCTCCGACAACCGCTACGTCATGGGCTTCGGCTCCTTCGGCGGCGAAGAGTTTTTCTCCTATCTCAACATCAGCGACAGCCTCCGCCGCACCGGAGGCCCGGCCTGGGAGAAATGGAACAGCGACATGAAAACCAAGCTGGTGAAATTACAGAACGAAGATGGAACCTGGGCCGGACACCACTGCATCACCGGCCGCGTGGCGGTGACCAGCGCCGCGATTTTGACTATGCTGGTGGATCGGGAATCGATCGCCAGTGTCAAGAAGAATTAGTTTCTGCGCAGCGGCGGCTCTCGCCGTCCTCCTCGGAGCCGGCTGTTCACGAAGACCGCAACAGCCGCCTCTGGCGAGAGCCGCCGAGTATTTGTGGAAACAGCAGGCGAACGACGGCGGCTGGCCCAGCCATACCTATGGACTGCTCCGATCCGGCCAGTCGCTCACGCCGTTCGTCCTCGAAGCGCTGTTGCAGGTTCCAGAGTCCGTCTATCCGTTGCCGGTGCAGAAGGTGGACCGCGCGCTCCTTTTCATCCAGAAAAATACCAATGCGGACGGCGCGCTGGGCATGATGGACACGAGTCTTCCCGACTATCCGAACTACGCCACCGGATTGGCCGTGAGCGCCATTTGCCGCGCCAAACGCATGGGATGGCAGCAGCAGATCGCACCCATGGTCGCCTACCTCCGCCGCATGCAGTTCACCGAGTCCACCGGCTGGAAGCAAAGCGATCCGCCATACGGCGCTTGGGGCATGGGCGGCATCGATCATCCGCCGCCGAATCCCGGGCACGTGGATCTTTCCATGAGCCGCTACGTGATCGAAGCCCTTCGCGCGGCCGGCGTTTCTTCCGAAGATCCAGCCTTCACCCGCGCCCGCATCTTCGTCGAACGCTGTCAGAACTACGACCCGCGACATCCCGACGACGCCGATGGCGGCTTCTTTTTCTCCACCACCGAAGTCGAAACCAACAAAGCCGGCCAGGTCGGCGAACACTTCCGCAGCTACGGCACCACCACCGCCGACGGAATTCTCGCGCTCCTTGCCATCGGACGGCCCCTCGAAGACGACCGCGTCCGCGCCGCCCAGCGCTGGCTGACATCGCACCATCGCGACATGGCCGTCCCCGGATTCATCGGCGAATCCTACCAGCGTTGGCCAAAAGGCTTGGCGTTCTACTATGCGGCAGCGAGCACCCAGGCCTTCCGCGGCTTGAACGCTCCGATAACCCCGGCGGTCGCCGGCGAGCTCCAGCGGATCCAGCGCGCCGATGGAAGCTGGGCGAACCCCGAGAATCTGGTCAAGGAAGACGACCCATTGATCGCCACAGCGTTCGCCGTCCGGGCGCTGGCCAATCGCTAGAAGCTATCTAACACAACGCGTGTTTGCGCACGAATGCCCAAAATTGTACTACCGGTGGGATCGAATTGTGGGGCGGCACGCCCCCGTCGGCCGGTTCCGGTTTGCGATGCTGGTCATGCGCGGATACTGATGACGCCACGTTTAGCAGCAACCAGTTCCTCGCCGCCTCCCACCAAACTGCGCAGCCGCCCGGCAATGTGTTGCAGCGCCTCGGCCTGGGCCGACATCTCTTCGCTCGCCGAGGCGCTCTCTTCCGCGCTCGCGGCTGTCGCCTGCGTCACCTGGTCCATTTGCCCGATGGCTTTCGAAATCTGTTCGATGCCGCGGGCCTGCTCGTTACCGCCGAGATTCACGTCGTCCACCAAAGTCTTCACTTTCCCGGCGCTCTCCGTGATGGCGCGAATCACTTCGGAAACTTGCTCCAATTTCGCGCTGCCTTGGCTCGAGCTGGCGATCGATTCTTCAATTAATGTGGCCGTGTCCTTGGCCGCTTGCGCCGACCGTTGCGCCAGGGTTCTCACTTCATCGGCCACTACGGCAAAACCCATGCCCGCTTCCCCGGCCCGCGCTGCTTCCACCGCCGCATTCAGCGCCAGAATATTAGTCTGAAACGCGATCTCATCGATCACCTTGATGATCTTCGATATCTTCTCACTCGATCCGTTGATGAGCTGCATCGATTCGGTCATTTGGTCCAGCGTGGAGTTCCCGGCCTTCACGTGCTGGTCGACGGCAGCCATAAGATCGACAGCCGACTGGGAGTTCTCCGCGTTCTTCCGGGTCATGGCGGTAATTTCTTCGCTCGAGGCCGAAGTCTCCTCGAGCGAGGCAGCCTGTTCGGACGCGCCCTGCGCCAACGATTGACTGGAGGAGGCAACCTGCGCGGACGCGGTCGCAATCTGCTGTGCGCCTTCTGCCAGCTCCATGGCCACACGCTTGAGCTGACGGTTCGTATGGCGAAGGATCAAAAGGATTACGGGGCTGACCGCGAGCGCGATTCCAAACAGGACTCCAGCAGTCCACCGCGCGGTCGCGATGGTGGCCGCCCCCGTCAACATACTCTCGTGGAGGTGAGTCACTTGCCGATCCATCAGATCGCTCGCCGCCTTCTCCATGCTGTTGGCAATGGGTACCAACTCATTGCTCAAGAAAGTGGCCGCTTCCCCCGCTTTTCCGCTATCGCAGAGCTGCGTCAAGTTGTGAAACGCCGTCGACCACTTCGCTTGCCCGGCGGTCATCGTCTCGACGAGCTGCCGACCCGTAGGGGTGGTCTGCATTGGACGCTGTGCTTCAATAAGCTCCGCCACGGTGGCTGACATGTGTTCAAACTTCTGTTTGTCCCCCTTCAAGGTCTCGTCGTCCAGCAGCGCCGAAAGCACGACGCCACGCTGGTACGCTCGCAGCATATTGACATTGGCCCGCGTCTTCGCGGCGAGTTCCAACTTCAAGCCAGTCCCCAAACTCACCGTAGTTAGTTCTTTACCTAGGCTTCCAACAGAACGCCAGTAGGCCCCCGCTAACCCAAAAGCTACCAACAGTATCGCTCCGAAGCTGAACCCCAACTTCCTTCCAATGGTCATGAGCACCCCCAAAAACTCCGTATCGGTCAAGCTCGATTGAGTCTTAGTCTCCTGTAACTTATTAGAAAATAGTAGCTTACTTGGTATGCCAAGACTCCGAGCTTGCAGTTCGTCTATGTTGGTAGTATGCTGATATTAGTTGATAACGAAAGACTAAGATCTTGCGTCTATCAACCAGGAGCCTCATGGACTTCAATCGATTCACCGAAAAACTGCAAGAGGCCGTTCGTGCCGCCCAGTCCGTTGCCACCCAGCATGGCAACCAGCAACTGGAAGTCGAGCACCTGCTTCTCGCCCTGCTCCAGCAAGACGGCGGCTTGGCCCGCTCCATCCTCAATAAGTCCGACATCCAGGTCGACAGCCTGCGCACCCGCTTCCAACAGGAGATCGACCGCCTGCCCAAAGTCTCCGGGCCAGCGGGCAGTCCGGATCAGGTCTACGTCACCCCTCGAATCACCAAGCTTCTCACCCAGGCCGAGGAGGAAGCCAAGCGTCTCAAGGACGAATACACGTCCGTCGAGCACGTGCTCCTGGCCACCACCGACGACTCGGGCGCGGCCGGCAAGCTGTTCAAAGAATTTGGAATTACCCGCGAACGCCTGATGCGCGCCCTGCAGGAAGTGCGCGGAAGCCAGCGCGTCACCACCCAGAATCCCGAAGCGACCTATGAAGCCCTCGAAAAATACGGCCGCGATCTCACACAACTGGCCGCGCAAGGAAAGCTCGACCCCGTAATCGGTCGCGACGAAGAAATCCGCCGCGTGATCCAGGTCCTCTCGCGCCGCACCAAGAACAATCCAGTGCTGATCGGTGAACCGGGCGTCGGCAAGACCGCCATCGTCGAAGGCCTGGCCCAACGCATCATCCGCGGCGACGTTCCCGAAGGCCTGAAGGACAAGCGCGTCGTCTCGCTCGACATGGGCGCACTGATCGCCGGCGCAAAATTCCGCGGGGAATTCGAAGAGCGTCTGAAAGCCGTATTAAAGGAAGTCCAGGCGTCCGAAGGCCAGATCATCCTGTTCATCGATGAGTTGCACACCGTGGTCGGCGCAGGCAAAGCGGAAGGCGCAATGGACGCCGGCAACCTGCTGAAACCCATGCTGGCGCGTGGCGAGCTGCATTGCATCGGCGCAACCACCCTCGACGAATACCGCAAGTACATCGAAAAGGACGCCGCGCTGGAACGCCGGTTCCAGACCGTCTTCGTAGATCAGCCAAGCGTGGAAGACACAATCTCTATTCTCCGCGGCCTGCGCGAGCGCTACGAGATCCACCACGGCGTTCGCATCAAGGACTCTGGCCTGGTAGCCGCTGCGATCCTCTCCAACCGCTACATCAGCGACCGCTTCCTCCCCGACAAAGCCATAGACCTGGTGGACGAAGCCGCCGCCAAGCTGCGCACCGAAATCGATTCGATGCCCACCGAGCTCGACGAGAAGCTGCGCCGTACCATGCAGCTTGAAATCGAGCGCGAGGCCCTGAAGAAGGAAAAAGACGCCGCATCCAAGGAGCGCCTGAAGAAAATCGAAAAGGAAATCGCCGACCTGAAGGCCGAATCAAGCGCCTTGCAGGCCCAATGGCAGGCTGAAAAGGCGGCAGTCCAGAAACTGCGCGGCCTCCGCGAGCAACAGGAGCAAACCAGGGTCGAGATCGAAAAGGCCGAGCGCCAATACGATCTCAACCGCGCCGCCGAGCTGAAATACGGCAAGCTGGCCGACCTGGAACGCAAGCTCAAGGCCGAGGAAGCGCGCCTCGCCGAGAAACAATCCGGGACGCGCCTGCTGAAGGAAGAAGTAGACGAGGAAGATATCGCCGAAGTGGTCGCCCGTTGGACCGGAATCCCGGTATCGAAGCTCCTCGAAGGCGAGATGCAGAAGCTCCTGCACCTGGAAGACGAGCTACACAAGCGCGTCATCGGCCAGGACGAAGCGGTGCAAGCCGTGGCCGAAGCCGTGATGCGCGCCCGCTCCGGATTAAAAGATCCTAACCGCCCCATCGGCAGTTTTATTTTTCTCGGGCCTACCGGCGTCGGAAAAACCGAGCTCGCCCGCGCCCTCGCCGACTTCCTGTTCGACGACGAAAAGGCCATGATTCGCATCGACATGTCCGAGTATCAGGAAAAGCATGCCGTGGCCCGCCTCATCGGCGCACCCCCCGGTTACGTCGGTTATGAAGAAGGAGGGCAACTAACAGAGTCTGTGCGGCGTCGTCCATATTGTGTGGTGCTTTTTGATGAAATCGAAAAAGCCCACGGTGACGTCTTCAACGTGCTGTTGCAAATCCTTGATGATGGGCGTCTTACAGATGGGCAGGGGCGCACCGTGGATTTCAAGAACACCATCGTGATCATGACCTCCAATATGGGCAGCCATCGGATTCTGGAATATCGGGGCGCGTTCGCCGGCGATGGCTATGAGCGGATGAAGGACGCCGTCATGGAAGAGCTGCGTCATCATTTCCGGCCGGAGTTCCTAAACCGCGTCGACGAAACCATCGTGTTCCATTCGCTCGCGGAAGAGCATCTCAAGGAAATCGTCGAAATCCAGCTCAACGGCCTGCGCAAGCGGCTGGCCGACCGGCATATCGAGATTGAATTGACGGATCGGGCCCGCGCCTTCCTGGTGCGCTCCGGCTACGATCCAACCTACGGCGCCCGGCCGTTAAAACGGGCGATCCAGCGCGAAATTGAAACGCCAATGGCGCGCCGGATTCTGGGCGGCGAGATTCGCGACGGGCAGCGTGTATTGGTGGATCTCGATTCGTCCGGGAACTTGAAGTTCGAATCTAAATCACCGAGCCGTGAGCGTGAAGCGGCTCTGAAGGAAGCTTGAAAAGGAATATGAAAACTATGAAAGGACACATCCGTACATCGACGGTTGTTTTGATGGTTGTGATTGCGTTGCTCGTGGGAGCGCTGGCCGTGACCCTGAGCACGCATCGGGTTCCGGGCGTGGAAATCGCGCGCGCCGCGGCGGTGGACCAAAGTGGACTCACCACTTTCGCGCCCATGGTCAAGCGCGCCATGCCCGCGGTGGTCAATATCTCGTCATCCAAGGTCGTGCGCAACCAGCAGATGCCGAACGGCATGTTTGACGATCCGTTTTTTCGCCAGTTCTTCGGCGGCCGTATGCCGCAACAGCAGCAGCCGCGCGCGCAGCGCGAGACCAGTCTCGGCTCGGGCGTAGTTGTCAGCCCGGACGGCTACATCATCACCAATAACCACGTGGTGGATGGCGCTACCGACGTCAAGGTCTCGTTTTACGACAAGCACGAATATCCGGCCAAGATCGTCGGCGCCGACAAGTACACGGACGTCGCCGTGCTGAAGATCGATAAGACCGGGCTCACTCCGCTCGCGTTCGCCGATTCCGGCCACGCGCAAGTGGGCGACGTTGTCCTGGCCATCGGCAATCCCTTCGGCCTCGGTCAGACCGTCACCATGGGCATCATCAGCGCCATGGGACGCACTGGCCTCGGCATCGAACGGTATGAAGATTTCATCCAGACCGACGCGGCCATCAACCGCGGTAATTCCGGTGGCGCGCTCATCGACTCGCGCGGCGATTTGGTCGGCATCAACACGGCCATTCTGGCCGGCAATAGCGGCGGTAACGAGGGTGTCGGCTTTGCAATTCCGGCCAACCTGGCGCATAGCATCATGGACCAGATCCTGAAGAAGGGCAAGGTCACCCGTGGCTTCATGGGCATCCTGCCGCAGGAACTGACGCCCGACATGGCCAAGGCCTTCGGTATGCCGAACGGTCGCGGCGTTGCGGTCGCGCAAGTGGAGCCCGATAGCCCGGCGATGAAAGCCGGACTCAAAGTGGGCGACGTGATCACCGCCATCAACGGCAACTCGGTCGACGACGTGAATGCCTTCCGGTTGCAAATTGCCGCCTTTTCGCCGGGTACGACCATCCATCTGAAGATCGCCCGCAGCGGTCAGACCCTGGATGTACCGGTCACGCTGGTTGAATACGACATGGAGCGAGCGGCGAACGACAACGGGACGCCGAATATCTCCGGTGGCGGAGAAAAAGGCGCAATGCGCGGAGTCTCGGTCCAAACCCTGACGCCTGAGATTCGCCGCGAAGTTCAAACTGACGCGACCTCTGGTGTCGTCATCACCGACCTGGAACCCGATTCACCCGCGGCGGCCGCTGGCCTCGAAGCCGGCGACGTGATCGTGCAAGTGAACCATAAACCCGTGAACACCGTGGCCGAGTTCAACGCCGCCGTCAGAAGCGGTGCGTCCCGGGAATCGACACTGCTCTTGGTCAAACATGGCCAAGGCACTGGATTTGTAGTTGTTCCGAACAAGTAACGTTCGGGAAACGTTGAGCTAGAGGGAAGCAGGTTCGTTGAGGGCCTGCTTCTTTTTGTCTCGAAACGCATCTAACCAGGTAGCACAGGCTTTAGCCTGTGTATGTTTCTAAGGAGGCTATTGAGCAGCCGCACCAAAACCTGGGCTTTACTGACGGAGCATCCAGCCCCCTGGCAACCCTCCGTGGATGTATACCGTACCAGGTATGGCTGGCTATTGAAGTTCGACTTGGCGGGAGTGCGGCGCGAAGACGTCAGCGTGACGGTTTGCGGCCGTCGCGTCTCAGTGAGCGGTATCCGCCGCGATTCTTTGAATGAAGAAGGATGCAGTTATTATTCGATGGAGATTTCGTACAACCGATTTGAGCGAACGCTCGAAATGCCCTGTGACCTGGGTGACGCCGAAGTGTCGCTGCAAGTCCGAGACGGCCTGTTGTTGGTGAGGATGATCACCGAAGGAAACCAATATGTCTGACCAAACCGTTGTCTACACGCTACCGGTATTACCCCTGAAGAACGCTGTGCTGTTTCCCTATCTGCTGATGCCTCTATCCGCAGGACGGCCTGGTTCGGTGGCCGCGGTAGAGGCGGCGCTGGCCAGCGAATCGAAAGAAGTGCTGGTCTTCACCCAGCGCGACGGCGACGTGGACGTGCCCGGCCAGGGCGATCTGTACCCCATCGGTACCAAGGCCGTGATTCGCAAAATGTCCCGATCCGAGGAGGGCCATCTGGAGCTCCTGGTGATGGGCATGGAGCGCGTCGCCATGGTGAAGCTCGATAATTCCGAGCCCTTTCTAAAGGCCCGCGTCACTCCTTTGCCGCTCCCCGAAGACAAAGGACCGGAAATTGAAGCGCTGCAGGGAGCGTTGATCGAGCTCGCGGGCGAGGCTTTGGCGCTGGCGCAGCCGAACGCTCCGCAGGAATTGCGCGGGTTGCTGGCCGCCAACGAAGATCCGCTACGCCTGTCTTTTGTCCTGGCATCGATGTTCAGCCTGGACGCCGCAAAGTCGCAAGCCTTGCTCGAAGCCCCCACTCGCGCGGACGCACTGACCATGTTGCACAAGCACCTCACGCACGAAGTGCAAGTGCTCGAGCTGCGCAACAAGATCACCACCGAAGCGCGCAGCGAAATGAACAAGGAGCAGCGCGATTATCTGCTGCGCCAGCAGATGCGCGCCATCCAGCAGGAATTAGGCGATAAGGGCGGCGAACAAGCGGAAGCTGAGCAGTTACGCGAAAGGCTCGCCAAAGCCGATCTGCCCGAAGACATCCTCAAAGAAGCGACTCGCGAATTGGGCCGCCTGGAAAAACTCCCGCCCGGCGCGCCCGACTATAACGTCATCCGCACCTATCTCGACTACGTGCTCGAGCTGCCCTGGAAGAAAGCGACGGAAGACTCGCTCGATATCCCGAAGGCTCGCCAGGTCCTGGACGAAGACCACTTCGGTTTGAAAGACGTGAAGGAGCGCATCCTGGAACACTTGGGCGTGCTCAAGTTGAACCCTCACGCCAAGGCGCCGATCTTGTGCTTCGTCGGCCCTCCCGGTGTGGGCAAGACCTCGCTCGGACAATCCATCGCGCGCGCTCTCAACCGCAAGTTTGAGCGCCTGAGCCTCGGCGGCTTGCATGACGAAGCGGAATTGCGCGGTCATCGGCGTACCTATATCGGTGCATTGCCCGGCCGTGTGATTCAGGCCATGCGCCGCGCCGGAGCCAATAATCCCGTGCTGATGCTCGACGAAGTGGACAAGATGGGGCACGACTTCCGCGGCGATCCCGCGGCGGCGCTCCTCGAAGTCCTGGATCCGGAACAGAACAAAACCTTCCGCGATAATTATCTGGACCTGCCGTTCGATTTGTCCAAAGTTCTCTTCGTGACCACGGCGAACGCGCTGGATACCATTCCGCGGCCGTTGCTCGACCGTATGGAACTGCTGCGCCTCGCCGGCTACAGCGAAGAGGAGAAACTCGAGATCGCCAAGCGTTACCTGTTGCCCAAGCAGCTCAAGGAAACCGGCTTGGATACCGACCGCTGCACCATCCCGGATGAGACCATCCGCAAGATCGTCTCCAGCTATACTCGCGAGGCGGGTGTCCGGCAGTTGGAGCGTGCCATTGGCCGCGTGGCGCGAAAGATCGCGCTGCGGTTTGCCGAGGGGCAAGCCGAATCCTGCGTCGTGAGACCGGATGACCTGGTCGAAATGTTCGGACCGGAGCCATTCAATCAGGAACAGGCGCGGCGGGAGTTGCCTCCCGGCGTGGCCACCGGCTTGGCTTGGACCGAGACAGGCGGCGACGTTCTCTACATCGAAGGCACGCTGCTTCCCGATGGCAAAGGTTTGACCCTGACCGGACAGCTCGGCGAAGTGATGCAGGAGTCCGCCAAAGCCGCCCAGAGTTACATCTGGTCGCACGCAGGCAGCTTCGGCATCGACCCCAATCTGTTCAAGAACTCCGGCGTCCACGTGCACGTTCCGGCGGGAGCGATCCCCAAGGATGGCCCGTCGGCGGGCGTGACCATGGCGACGGCGTTGAGTTCGCTCTATACCAATCTCCCGGCGCGTAGCGACTTAGCGATGACCGGCGAGATTACGCTAACCGGCCTGGTTCTACCAATCGGCGGCGTAAAAGAAAAGGTCCTTGCAGCCCGCCGCGCGGGAATTCTCGACGTGATTCTCCCGAAGGGCAACCAGAAGGACCTGCGCGACCTGCCGGAAGGCATCCGCAACGAAATGCACTTCCAATTCGCCGAGCGCATCGAAGACGTCCTGCGCCTCGCAATCCCGCAATTGAGCGAGCGCATGGACGAAGCCAGAACGCGCCGCATCGACCACGCCGCGTAATGTGCGCGCGCGCTAGCGTTACCGAGCCGTGACCGTAAGGGAGCGGACCTAGATGGCTTCCGTCCTAATCCGACGCGCGACCCCCGATGACGCGCCAGCCATCACCCGCGTCTACATGGAGAGCGCCGAGCACCACGCCGCAATCGATCCGGAACACTGCGAAGTTCCGGATCGTACCGCCATCGAAGCCCGCTATCGTCAAAACCACCAGCACCCCGACCCCGAATCTCCAGCCATAACCTTAGTAGCCGAATCGGACGGCGAAATCGTCGGCTTCCTCGACGCCCAAATCCAAGTGCCCTTCGACCCCATGCTCCGCCGCACGCCCTTTTGCTTCATCGCCGACGTCGCCGTAGCCGCCTCACACCGCAGCCAGCGAATCGGCGAGCAACTGATGCAGGCGATAGAAAAATGGGCGCACGAACAAAACGCCGGGTTCCTCGCGATAATCTACAACCCCCGCAATTCCCGAGTAGCCGAATACT
>DASQGY010000169.1:0-3860 GCA_035632375.1 Bryobacteraceae bacterium
TCCACTTTAGGATTGCTTGGGGGGCGGGGCCGAAACGATCGAGTTCTACGCAGGCTAGGGCGCCTTTTTTGAAGTCGATGGGGAGATCGGGGCTGCCTAGGAGGTAGGCGGTTAGGGCGCTGAAGAGGGGTTCGTGGCCGGCTAGGAGGATTTCGCGCTCGTCTTTGTGGACTCGGATCTCTTCCCATACCGATTGCGGGCGGGAGCCTGGCTCCAGAACATTCGTGCGCAGCAGGGTGCCTGTGTAATTCAGGATTTCGGCGGCTAGCTGCGCGGTTTGGACGGCACGTTTGTAGGGGCTGGTCAGGATCAGGGTCGGGCTGACGCCGGCGGCAGAAGCGGTGCGCAGGACGGCGCGCAGCTTCTTCTTGCCTTCCGGTGTAAGAGCGCGTTCGGAATCGGGCTGGCCTGGGTGGCCGTCCTCGGCGATTCCGTGCCGGAGAATGTAGATGTCCATTCCTGGTAGCCTACTGGATTGAAACCTTATCTCGATCGAGCGCCGTTCTACCTGGTCTGCGGCTCCATCGTCTCCATTCTAATCTCGATCGCGGCGTCGCAGATTCTCCTGGGGCTCGCGCTCTCGGCGTTGCTGTTGTCGCACGTGCCGCTGCGACTTCCACCGATCAAACTGCCGCTGGCGCTTTTCGTGGGCTTGACGCTGATCTCCTGGCTCGCATCCGGGCACATTCACCAGGGAGTGCCGCAGATTCGCAAACTGCTGGTGTTCGTGATTCTGCTGCTGGTGTTCAGCACGTTTCGCAAGCTTTCGGAAGTGCGTGCAATTTCGCTGCTGTGGGCCACGGTGGCCACGCTTTCGGCGGTGCGCAGTCTATTCCAGTTCGGGCAGAAGTACGGCGACTGGAAGGGGCAGGGGAGCTTCTACGATTTCTACATCGGGCAGCGGATCACCGGTTTCATGAGCCACTGGATGACGTTCGGCGGCGAGGAGATGATCGTTCTTTTGTTTCTTGCCGCGGTGCTTTTCTTTTCCACCGAGCGTCGATGGAAGGCGGCGGGCTGGTTCTGCGCGGCGGTGCTGAGCTTGTCCCTGGTGTTGGGAATGACGCGCAGCATTTTTCTGCTGGGCTTTCCCGTAGGGCTGCTGTACCTGCTTTGGTTCTGGCACAAGTGGCTGGTGGCGGCCGCGCCGGTTGTGGCGGTGCTGGTGTTCCTGGTGTCGCCGCTGTGGCTGAAGGAGCGGGTGCGGTCAATCATGGAGCCGCATGGCCAGACGGATTCAAACATGCACCGGAGCATCACTCGGCAGGCGGGCGTGGCGATGATCCGCGCGCATCCGTTGCTGGGCGTGGGTCCCGAGGTGATGAACGACCGCGCATTTTTCGATCAATTTGTTCCCGCCGATATTCCGCGGCCGCTGCCGGAAGGATGGTACGGGCATCTGCACAACATCTATTTACAATATGCGGCCGAGCGCGGGATTGCGACGGAGCTGATGCTGCTGTGGATGATCGGGAAGATGCTGTGGGATT
The DNA here is from genome assembly GCA_035632375.1 of Bryobacteraceae bacterium. Classification (GTDB taxonomy): domain Bacteria; phylum Acidobacteriota; class Terriglobia; order Bryobacterales; family Bryobacteraceae; genus Palsa-89. The sequence continues at coordinate 1,491 of DASQGY010000169.1, forward strand.
TCGCGCGGGCGCTGCGCGGAAAGCTGCGGAATCCGGAGGCCCGGTTTGTACTGCACGGGGCGATGGCGGTGATCCTGGCGATTCTGGCCGAGGGGTTTCTGGAATACAACCTGGGCGACAGCGAGGTGCTGACGCTGTTTCTTTGCGTGGTGAGTTTTGCGTATCTGGCGAAGGAGGCGGCGGAGGGTGCCGGAAGCGAAATCGCCGCTTGAGAAGCTGGAGATTCTGCTGGTGGGTGGGGCCGGCGGGCTGGGCGCTGCGTCGGCGGAGTTGCTGGCTGGGGAAGGCGCGCATGTCGTGATCAGCTCGCGGCATCGCGGGCTGCGTGCCGATATTACGAAAGCGGAAGATCGCAAGTGGCTGCTGGACGCCGTTCCGAAGCTCTATGGGTTGGTGGTGTTTGCGGGCGATCCGGCGCGCGGGCCGGCTGAAGATGCGATGCGTCTTTCGCATGCGGTGAACTACGAAGGGCCGATTTTGCTGGCGCGCGAGGCGGCGGAGCGGATGAAGCAGCGGCAGATGACTGGGGCGATTATTTTGTTTTCCACAATGCAGGCGGTGGGGCTCTTTCCAGGATCGACGGTGTATGCGGGCGAGAAGGCGGCGCTGCTGCATGCGGCGCGGATTCTGGCGAAGGAATGCCGGGGGCCGGCGAATATCCGGGTAAACGTGATCGCGCCGGGGGTGATGGCGGCGGGGATGGCGGAGGCGAGCATCGCGTCCGGGAAATATGAGCGATACATTTCGGATGGCGTGATTCCGAGGTACGGGAAGGCGGCGGATGTGGCGAGGGCGGTGCGGTTTTTGCTAGAGCCGGATAGTTATGTGACGGGGCAGGTGTTTTCGGTGGATGGGGGGATCACGTTGTAGCGGGCGACCAGCGATGCGAGAGTAGACTGGTCTTTGAGGAGGAATTCCGCTTGCCACTTCCAAACGACGAGCGAGTTATCGCGCTGAGCAAGGATTTGCTTCAGCAGTTCGACACCATCTTCGGCATACATCCCGGCTTTCGCCCAGCCCATGCCAAAGGCGCCATGTTGACGGGAACGTTCACGCCCTCGGCGGGGGCGGCCTCGCTCACGCGGGCTCCGCACTTGAATCGGAAATCTACGCCGGTCACAGTGCGCTTCTCAAACTCCACGGGCATTCCGTTGATGGCCGATAACAACCCCAAGGCGAATCCACGCGGCTTGGCGATTCGGTTTCATCTCGGCGAACGCGTGCATACCGATATTGTCAGTCACTCGACGGATGGATTTCCCACGCACACCGGCCAGGAGTTCTTGGAATTCCTGCGCGCGGTGGCTGCAAGCGGTCCGTCAGCTCCGTCGCCATCTCCGATTGAGGCATTCCTCGGCGTTCATCCCAAGGCACTCGCATTCGTCCAGACACCCAAGCCTTCACCATCCAGTTTTGCCCGAGAAACTTACTTCGGCGTGACAGCCATGCGCTTCACGAACAAGGATGGCGTCAGCCGCTATGGACGCTACCGGGTGGTACCGGACGCCGGCATCGATCATCTGCCCGATGCTATTGCCGCTGCCAAGGGCGCCGACTACCTGTTCGATGAACTGGCGGAAAGAATCGCCAAGGGGCCGATCGCATTCCACATTCTGGCGCAACTCGCGAATGATGGGGATATCGTGGACGACGCCACCATCCACTGGCCGGAGGACCGGACACTGTTGGATCTCGGCGCAATTACCTTGACTGCGCCGGTGGCGGACAACGCTCATGAGCAGCAGCACATCATCTTTGATCCCATTCCCCGCGTGGAAGGGATCGATCCATCGGCGGACCCGCTGCTTGAGCTGCGCGCCGCGGTCTATTTGATAAGTGGACGGCGGCGGCGGGCAGCTACTTAGAGATGCTGACTTAAAGACTTTCCGGAATTGGACGATGGAATAGGTAGCGGTGTCTGCATCCGCTGGAACGAAGGGGTTCAGCATGGGCAAGCACGCTAACGACAAACACATCCTTACGGAAAACAACGGGCTCCTGGCGCTGCTCGATTCAACTTCGGATCATGGCCGGGTTGGGGCGGCCTCGCATGACCGGTTGCGGCTGGGGTCGGATTGCGACTATGAGAAGGAATTGCGCCGGCTTCAAGTGGAACTGGTGAAGTTCCAGGAATGGGTGCGTCACAAGGGATTGCGAGTGGTGGCGCTGTTCGAGGGACGCGATGCTGCCGGAAAGGGCGGCACCATCAAGAGGATCACGGAGAGTTTGAATCCGCGCGTCTGCCGCGTAGTGGCCCTGACTGCGCCCACCGAGCGGGAAAAAACGCAGTGGTACTTCCAACGCTACGTGCCGCACTTGCCGGCCGGGGGAGAGATGGTGCTGTTTGACCGCAGTTGGTACAACCGCGCC
>DASQGY010000170.1:0-28237 GCA_035632375.1 Bryobacteraceae bacterium
GAAGCCCAAAGTAAAGACGCCCCGGGGAAGTCATTTCCACAGCAAGCGGGATACTGGCGGCATGCAAGAGCGTCAATTTGGCCTTGAAGTGCGTGGTGACGGTAGCGACCGCCCTCGCTGTCCGAGCGCACGGATCGGAAAAATCGACCGGGAACAAGATCTGCCTGAAGCGAGGCATTACGAACTCCTTTCTGAATCGCCTTCAACTCGATGGCGCCAGACCTCCAGCAAAGCCAAGGTTGAAGCAAGAATCACGGGGCCAAGCACGATTCCGGCGAGCCCAAACGCGATCAGTCCGCCGAGAATTGAAAGCAGAACTCCGAGGGTATGAATTCGCAACTCACTGGCGATCAGGATGGGATAAAGGAAATTGTCTATGAGGCTCACCACTAGAGATCCCCAGGCCGCCAGTACGATCGCTTTTACCCAGCTACCTTGAATCAAAAGAACGATCGCGGCTGGGCCCCACACCAGAGACGTGCCTACCACCGGAAGCATCGCAAACAGCGCCATCACCATTCCGCACAGCACCGGGGCAGGCAGACCAAGCGCCCAGAACATAGCGCCACCCAGGATGCCCTGCACCAGCTTGACGGCCACGTTGCCATAGAGTGTCGCGTAGATCGTATCCGACACTCGGCGGAACAACTGGTCTGTCTCCGTTCGCGACAGAGGCACTAAGCGCCGCAAATACTGCAGCAGGCTCTCGTTGTCCCGCAGAAAGTAGAAGAGTGTGATCAGCATGATGACAAACCCTGTCACCAGCCGGACGGAACCGCCGAGGATCGCGGACGCTTGGCTTGCCAGCGCTCCAGTGGCACGCTTCAGTTCCTGATTCAAGTCGAACCGGCCTGCTAGCCAGTCAACGGCGCTCGCAATGATGGGATAACGCTCCCTGGTCTCCTGAATTCCCGTGGAACTAAAATTCTGCCCGATCGCCTCCATACTCCCACGGGCTTCCTCGATACCTTTCTGAACCAGAAAGGTTCCCGGCGCAAGTAGTACGATCACTACAGCAAGTACAGCCAGCAGAGCGGCTGGATTTGGCCGTAACCAGCGCTTCAACAGGCGATTCAGCGGATACGCGACGACCGCCAGTGCCAAGGCCCAGGTGATTCCTGCCAGGAAGGGGCTGGCCAGGAGCCAGCACCCGTAGAGCGCGATGCCGGTCAGCAACAAGAGCGCAGCGTCCCGAACATGCCTTCCCGAATACAGCCCGGTACTTCCTTCGGGGGCCAATAACAGTTGGTGTTTCACCGCTGGCGATAGCGCAATTGGTTGACCACAGTCGGTCCGCGCCACACTGCCCTTAGTCTGGCTTACGGATTGGTTAGCATTGCGTTCTTCCACGCCTGTCAGGCTGCGTCATTTTACGCACCGTGGCCGTTTCAGCGGTTGTTCAGAACAATGAGGCGCAAGTTGCAGGCTCAGTGGCATGGTATTTGGATTGCACCATTGTAGATACCGACCGGCGTGGACCAAGTGCCTAGACGGTCCGCGCGGCGACAGGAGGACGTATGGCACTTCATAACGTGATTCTGACCGCGATCCTCGCGGCGACAATAGCAAGCTCTCAGACCTCACCAGTTTCCGAAAGAGTTCAAGCGCGAATCGCGAAAGAGGTACGGCATGAAATTCTCACGCTGCCTTATTTCGACGTTTTTGACAATATTGAATTTCGGATGGATGGCTATAGCGTCACTTTGCTGGGCCAAGTGATCAGACCAACACTAAGGACCGACGCTGAAAAGGTCGTCAAAGACATCGAAGGCGTGGAGAAGGTCACCAACCAGATCGAGGTACTGCCGCTTTCGCCACACGACGACCGTCTGCGGATGGCGCTCTATCGCTCGATTTACGGCTCTCCTTCACTGCGGCGCTACGCTATGCCGGTGATCAAGCCGATCCGGATCATCGTCAAGAACGGGAATGTGACCCTGGAAGGGGTTGTGAGCAGCGACGCCGACAAGAATCTTGTCAATATGCGGGCCAACGGTGTCCCCGGCTTGTTCTCGGTGACCAACAACTTGCGTGTGGAGTCTGAATCTTTATGAGACTCGCCGCAATGAACACGCGATCCGCTATGTAGTCCGGCGCGTTGGAGGGGGCCAAGAAGAGGTCCTGCTCCCGGCGAATCGTGGAGGGCAGGATGATTAACTTCCATCGGATTCTCTTTCCCGCCGATCTCTCCGGACCGTCTCGCGAAGCGGCGGCTTTCGTTGCGGCCATGGCGGCGCGGTTCAATTCCAAGGTGTTTCTGTTGCACTGCTTGGAGCCGCGACCTTCCTACTACCCGATAGCTGCCGTCGCAACGCCAGCGGCATTGAAGCACAGCACGGAGACCCGTGAAGTCACACAAGCCAAGCTGGAAGCGTTCGTCTCCGATTTCTTCAGCGGCGTTGCGGTGCAGCCGGTGCTGACCGAAGGAGATGCAGCGAATTGCATCGCGACGTTCGCCCGGGAAAACGATGTCGATCTGATCATGATGCCGACTCATGGCTACGGGTCGTTTAGACGGCTGCTCCTCGGTTCCGTTACGGCGAAGGTGCTCCATGATGTGGAGTGTCCGGTTTGGACAGGCGTGCATGCAGATGAGATGTGGTCGCACATCGGTACAGGCTGGCAGCGCTTTCTATGTGCCGTTGATGACGACCTGCGCGACATTCCACTGCTGAAATGGGCGGCCCAGTTCGCCAATGAACAAGGTGCGGTGCTGCAGGTGATCCATGCAGCGCATGCGACGGCCTCTAACCCTGGGCATGAGTCCGCCTCGCTACGCGATCTTCTGGTAGGTGTAGCGCGGGAAAGGCTCAGCAGGTTGCAGGCCGGTGCAGGAACGAACTTCGATATTCAGTTGGTCCTTGGACATGTCAGCGATGTCGTCCGCCAGGCCGCGCTCGATCACCGGGCAGATCTGATCCTGATCGGAAGAGGCGCAATCCAGACAGGTTTTGGTCGATTACGCAGCAGCGCATACGCGGTGATTCGGGAGGCGCCCTGCCCAGTGATCAGCCTTTAAAAACACCGCGACGGTCAAACCATGAGTACGCCAGCTCAACTCGAGGTAACCGGAATACAGGCCGCGAACTCCTCCGCGCTGGAGCCCGAGCCTGTGTTCCGAATGCAGGGTGTTGCCAAGGTGTATCGCATGGGCGACGTCGAAGTACATGCGCTCCGGGGAGTGGACTTGGATTTATACGCCGGCGAATTCGTAGTTGTGCTCGGCCCATCCGGGAGCGGCAAATCGACGCTGCTGAATATCCTCGGAGGTCTGGATGTGCCAACCAGCGGAGAGGTCCACTATCTGGATCACAACCTCACTGCGGCGGGCGACGCTGCGCTGACCCGCTTTCGCCGGGAACACGTCGGCTTCGTCTTTCAGTTCTACAATCTCATTCCCAGTCTTACGGCGCTGGAAAACGTAGCGCTGGTCACCGAGATCGCCGAACATCCAATGGACCCCACGGAGGCGCTGCACCTGGTAGGGCTAGGCGACCGCGTCAATCATTTCCCAGCGCAGCTTTCCGGCGGCGAGCAACAACGGGTCGCGATCGCCCGGGCGGTAGCGAAACGGCCGGATGTTCTGTTGTGCGACGAGCCCACCGGTGCGCTGGATTACGCCACAGGCAAGCTGGTGTTGGAGGTGCTCGAACGCGTGAATCGCGAGATCGGCACCATCGTGGCCATCATCACTCACAACGCCGCCATCGCCGGAATGGCGGACCGGGTGGTGCGAGTAAGCAGCGGGATGATCGCGGACATTCAGCGCAATCCCAAGCGCATTTCTCCGTCGGAGTTGGCTTGGTGACGGTATGACTGCGCTGCACAAAAAACTCATCCGGGACCTGATCCACATGCGCGGCCAGATGTTCGCCGTGACGCTGGTGCTGGCATGCGGAATTGCCACCTACGTGACCATGCGATCGGCGTTCCATTCACTGGAGGTGGCGCAATCGGCTTACTACTCCACTTTTCGTTTTGCCGACGTTTTCACTCACGTGAAGCGAGCGCCCGAATCACTCGCCGCGTCTATGTCGGCCATCCCCGGCGTAGCCGCGGTCCAAACGCGCGTGCTCATGGATGTCACGCTCGACGTGCCTGGTCTGGACGAACCGGCCACCGGACGCCTCATTTCGATTCCCGAACGGCGCACCGTCATGCTCAACGATCTCTTCCTCCGGGAGGGCCGCTACATTGAGCCCGGCCAGCGAGGCGAAGTTCTCGTTAGTGAAGCTTTCGCCTCCGCGAATCGCCTTGCCGTTGGCGATGCAATCGGTGCGGTGATGAATGGAAAGTGGGAGCGGCTGCGCATCGTGGGCATCGCCCTCTCGCCGGAATATATCTACGAGATACGGCCATCGGAGGTTTTTCCCGACAATCGCCGCTTCGGAGTCCTGTGGATGAGCCGCGACGTTCTCGGGCCCGCGTTCAACATGAAGGACGCATTTAATGACGTCGCAATCTCGTTGACCCGGGGCGCGGATGAGCGCGAGGTCATCTCGCGGTTGGATCAAATGCTGGATCGCTACGGCTGCCTGGGGGCATATGGCCGCTCCGACCAGATATCGTTCCGCTTTCTCACCGATGAACTCGGCGAATTGCGCGCCTACGGGTTGATTCTGCCCACACTTTTCCTCTGTATCGTGGCGTTCCTTCTGAATGTTCTGCTATCGCGTTTGGTCGGCACACAGCGCGCACAAGTGGCAGTACTCAAGGCGTTCGGTTACACCAACGTCGAAATCGGCCTCCACTATCTGCAACTGGCGCTCGTCGCCGTCACTGCCGGTACCATCGCAGGCGTTGGCTTGGGGCTCTGGCTCGCATCGGGCATGATGAATATTTACGCCCGCTACTTTCACTTCCCAGCGCTAGTGCTCCAAGCCGACGCTAGTCTTATCCTCTTTGCTGTGGGGATTGCTGCCGGGTCCGCCTGTCTCGGCGCGATTTCCGCCGTGCGCCGCGCAGTCGCTCTTGCTCCTGCCGAAGCCATGCGCCCGGAACCACCGGCAACCTTCCGGCCAGGCTTGCTGGAACGAATCGGGTTGCGGGCTCTGCTGGCCCCGGCATCCCGCATGATTGTTCGCAATCTCGATCGACGGCGTTGGAGAGCGGTCTTCTCGGTTCTCGCCGTGGCGCTCTCGGTGGCGATTGTCGTATCGGGCCGCTATGCCATTGACGCTGTCGACCGGCTGGTCTCCATTCAATTCCACACCATTCAGCGCGAGGACGTCACTGTGGTCTTCCAGGAAGCTCGGCCTGCTCGCGTGAGGCACGAACTCGCGCAACTCGCTGGCGTTCTTCGAGTGGAGCCTTATCGGGAACTCCCTGTGCGCCTGCGCTTGGGCCACCGGTCGCGCCGGGTCGCCGTGTTGGGATTGCCTCCCGATGGCGAACTGCGCCGCCCTGTCGATCAACGACTCCGGCCTGTGGGTCTGCCGCCGGATGGACTCGTGCTGAACACGAAGCTCGCCGAGATTCTTGCGGCAAGTCCCGGGGACATGGTAACCGTCGAGGTCCTCGAAGGTGCACGGCCCGTTAGGCAGGTTGCCGTGTCAGCCCTAGCTGACGAACCGGTAGGACTCGGAGCTTACATGCGCGCCGACGCCCTGCACCGGCTGATGCGGGAGGGGGATACCATCTCCGGCGCCTACATGCAGGTTGATTCCAGCACCGCTCCTGCACTGTATTCCGTCTTGAAGCACATTCCATCCATCAGCGGAGTTGCCGTGCGTGAAGCCATGCTGGCCAGTTTCTGGAAGACCTTTGGTGAATCCATCTGGGTCTCCACAGCGTTCTTGGTTGGTTTCGCATCCATAATCGCCTTTGGGATCGTCTACAATGGCGCGCGAATCGCGCTTTCGGAGCGCGGGCACGAGCTCGCCTGTCTGCGCGTGCTCGGCTACACACGCGGGGAGATTGGCCGCATTTTACTAGGCGAACAGGGACTACTTACGCTCGCGTCTATCCCCGCCGGTTTCGCACTTGGCTTCGCTCTATCCGTACTGCTGTCACGTTTCTTTTCCCGCGAGCTTTTCCGGCTGCCGCTGGTCGTAAACGCTGAGACCTACGCTTTCGCGGCAATAGTCGTGCTGGCAGCGTCGCTTCTTTCCAGCCTGGTAGTGGCCCAGCGGTTGCGGCACATGGATCTGACGGAGGTATTGAAGTCCAGGGAATGAGGGTAGCTATGAATCGCATCATCAAGCGTGTCTTTCTGATTCTGGCTGCGGCCGCGGCGGTCATTCTTGCCACGCTGGCGTTTCGGCCCAAGCCCGCCGAAGTGGAAGCGGCTCAGGTTGTGAAGGGGCCATTGCAGGTGACTATCGACGAAGATGGCGAAACCCGCGCGCACGATCGCTTTACGCTCGCCGCCCCTATAGCCGGCCGGCTATCCCGTATCGAGTTTCACGAAGGCGATCGGGTGGGACCAGAAACCACTCTCGCCAACATCAGCCCGCTTCCGTTGGATGCTCGGGAAGTGGCGGAGATCCGTGCTCGCATTCAATCCGCGGAAGCGCGTAAGCGTGAAGCCGAAGAGCAACTGTCGCGCTGGGAAAACGATTACGCGCAGGCCGTTCGCGACCTGAACCGCGCTCGGCTACTTGCTAAAGAACGCATCATCGCGCAACAGGAGCTGGAACAGGGTGAAAGCAAGGAAACCAGTGCCGCCAAGGAAGTGCAAGCAGCGAAGTTTCGCGCTCAGTCGGCGGCTGCCGAGGTCGAACGTGAAAAGGCCGGATTGGTCTCACTCGAAAGTCAGCAGAGCCAGGCCGGCAAGCTAGTGGCGATCCGTCCGCCGTCCAAATGCCGCATTCTTCGCATTCTCGAAAAGAGCGAACGTGTCGTACCCTTCGGAACTCCGATTGTCGTCTTGAGCAATCCCGGAAAGCTGGAAATTGTCGTGGATCTGCTCTCGACCGATGCGGTGAAAGTGAAACCTGGTGCGCCTGTGATCATCGAGAACTGGGGCGGCCCTGTACCGCTACGGGCCAAAGTACGCACCATAGAGCCGTACGCCTTCACCAAGGTTTCCGCACTTGGGATTGAAGAGCAGAGAGCTAACGTAATCGCGGATTTCGTCGATCCACCGGATGGCCTCGGAGACGGTTATCGTGTAGACGCACGGATCGTGATCTGGGAGAGCCCTAGTGTTCTGAAAGTTCCAGCGAGCGCTCTGTTTCGCAATGGGCAAGCCTGGAACGCGTTTGTAATTGAGAACGGCCGGGCTCGCGTTCTTCCGGTTGAAGTTGGGCGCCGCAACGCTTTCGAGGTGGAGATCGTGAAGGGGCTCAACCAGGGAATGGGGGTGGTTCTGCACCCGGCGAACGATCTCAACGATGGCGCGCGCGTAACAGTGCGCGGCAACTGAATTTCCCCAGATCCTAAATAGCCGATAGGGCGGATGGTGAAAGGCATTGTCATTTGCCACCCGCCTCTTCCGCCCCATCGTCCTCCGCAAATGGAGAGCCGTACTGGTTCTGGGACTGCTTCTGCCGCGCGCTTGAAGCGCCCGGGCAGCCACTCGCGATGCGTCCGCCTTGCATCGCGAATGGCTCGGCGTCGCTCTCTGATTGGCACTCGGTGGCGGTTCAACTATTCTCCGGTGCCAAAAACAACAGAGCGCCTCCTCCAACAATATCGCCCATCAAAACAGCGCCTTCCATCAGGCGTTAAGGATACTAACCGGCATCCCTCCGCATCTCTTGCAGCGCCGCACGAATATCGTCGGATGACGATAAGAGCAAGGTGTGATTCTTGATCACATCGCCAATGCAAAGATCGGACGGTCGAATGTTCCTGGCCCCCAGGGCGATGCAGATATCGCGATCCGTTACGATGCCCGAAAGTTCGCCGCTCTCGCCCACCACCGGCAGAACGTCGCACTCGTTGTCCCACATCAGGGCGACCGCCTCAGCCAGATTGGTGTCCGGCCGGCACATCGCAACCCGTGTTCTTGTCGCGTCTTTGACTGCCATCGTGCGCTACCTCCGTCCTAAGGCCGGAGCAGTGCACCTTCCGGGCCATCGGTAGATGCAGGTAATGTAAGGCTCTGGCCTTGGACCTTGTACAAATGCTCATACAGATCGGCCCGGTCGGTCAAAATGTTTCGACAAACCCAGTGCCTCGCCACTGCAATCCTCAGTCATGCCAGCGGCGTCGAGTGGAGCCGCGATTGCCCAAGCCACCTCCGGATGGCCGGGATGGAACTCGCCATCCCAAGGAGAACAACATGAAAAACTATCGCGGATTAGTGGGGCTCACCAGCTTGGCGCTTCTTGTAGCGGGCTTTATGGCCCCAACGGCGTTGAAGGCGGCTGAGCCGGGAGATTCTGCGCAGATCAGTACGCTCCTCGCCGACGCCAAGGCGGAAGCTGTTCAACTGAAAGATGACTCCAGCGATATGGAGTCTTTTGTGAGATCCAAACTCAGTTGGGTGAGCTTTGCCGATAAGGTCCAGATGATCAAGGGCCATGTCAACCACACCGGAAAGCTGCTGGTGAAATTGCAAGACGCGGAAGCTACCGGCTCGCCCTGGCAGCGCACGGCAATCCAGCAGATTGAGCCCTTGCTGAAAGAGCTCGCGGCGAACACGGAGACCACCATCAGTTACCTCAACGAAAACAAGGAGAAGATTCACTTCCCTCCCTTCCAGGAGTATGTGAAAGCTAACTACGAGTTGGCTACGGATCTCGAAGCGTTGATCCGCGACTTCGTGAACTACGGAGAGGCGAAGCAGAAGTACGAGCGTCTTGGAAAGAAACTGGAAGTTACGGACTGAACTCCCGGCGCGGGCCGGTGAGGATAACTGCGAGGCGCCACCCAGCAACCCGCGGATCGTGCGGGTTGCTGTATGCTGATGGCGAACGTGCTGAAGAAGCTGATACGCGAGTCGTCACTCCTGGCGCCGGACCTCGCTTCGTTCCAGCGCCAGGAGTCCACTTTCATTTTCCTGAACCTGTTTGTGCTCTCGTCCCTCCTGCTGATTCATACGCTTTTCTCTTCCTTCTTCGGCCGACCCCCAGCTCTGTTGATAGTCGTCCTGGCATGCGGTTTCCTGATTAACGTTGTTGAGCTGATCTGGTTGCAGGGCGTTAGCTTCTTGAGTGCGAACGGGATCGTTTTCTTGACCTGGTTTACAATCGCCTTGAACATGACGCTGGCATTTGCGCTGGCGTCGCTGTCCTACCGGCAGGACCTGCAGTACTTCGCGCTTCTGGTTGCACCCGTTCTTCAGGCGGCGTTTCGATTTTCACTCGGTGTGACCGTGGCGGTGGTAGGCGCGAGTTCAACACTCGAGTTCTTCTGGGTTTGGAACTACTTCCGCTTGCATCCGCCCTCACAGCTCACCGAATACATGGAGGCCGGAACGGTTTCGTTAATTTATGCAATTGTTGGCATACTGGTGTGGAAGCTGGTAAATCAACTCCGCTCGAAGCAAGCGGCGCTAACGAACAGCCTGGTTGAACTGGAACAGGCCAAAGAGCGGTTGTTGATCGAGGAGAAATTGGCTGCCGTGGGGCGATTCTCCAGCGCCATCGCGCACGAGATCCGCAACCCGGTGGCGATGATTTCAAGCGCGCTGGCAACCGCCTTTAGAGGCGCCTTGGATTCGAGCGAGCGTCAAGAGATGTTTGAAATTGCCGCAAAAGAGGCTGCCCGCCTCGAAACGCTGACTACCGATTTCCTGGCCTATGCGCGGCCCAGGCCGCCCGTGCAGAAACCTGACGACCTTTCCGCATCCATCGCCTACGTTGCCGATATCTGCCGCCCCCGTGCTACCGAAAATGCGGTAACGATTGAGGCTGATGCACCGGATGGACTTCGGGCCAATATCGACAGCGGCCAGGTGCAGCAAGCCCTACTGAATCTGTTGATGAATGCCATTGAAGCATCTCCTGCCGGCAGTGTTGTTTCATTGAGTGGAAAGCGTGACAACGGGTCGGTAAGAATACAGATCGAAAATGGGAGCGGCCCGATTCCTCGCGACGCTGTCGATCGTATCTTTGAGCCGTTCTTCAGCACGAAACCCACCGGCACTGGCTTGGGGCTGGCGATCGCCCGCAGTATCGCGCGCGGCCACGGCGGTGACATAGTGTTGTCTCGAAATCAAGCCGGTTCGGTCCAATTTTCCGTCACGCTTCCAGCCTGCACAGGGGAATCGGAGCCCGGGTGAGCAGAATCCTGATCGTCGACGACGAACGCAACATGCGCAAGATTCTCGCGTCGAATCTGACCCAGGATCGACACTCTGTCACCGAGGCTGGGGGCCTTGCCGAAGCCCGGGCTTGCCTTGCGGCTAATCAATTTGACGCCGTGATCACAGATCAGAAGATGCCCGATGGGCAGGGAACGGACGTCTTGGCCTGCGCTCGTGAACTGGATCCGACGCTATCGGTCGTCTTTTTGACCGCCTTCGCCACTGTCGAACTCGCGGTTGAAAGCATGCGCCAGGGTGCATTCGACTTTATCACCAAGCCTTTTCAACCTGAGGTCGTCCGGGCGACAGCCCACCGCGCCTGCGAGCACACCGAACTGTTGCGGGAGAACGACCTGCTGAAGCTAACGGTCGACCGCCTGGAAGGTTCTGCGGAGATCTTCGGAACTAGCCCGGCGATTCTCGCCGTGCGGGAGATGATCGCCCGAGTCGCCCCGGCCAATGCCACCGTGCTGATCACCGGCGAAACTGGAACCGGAAAGGAGTTGGTGGCCCGGGCCATCCACAAGAGTAGCCCACGCGCTCAGAAACCGTTCGTCCCCGTCAACTGTGCGGCGTTCACCGAAACGCTCCTGGAGAGCGAGTTGTTCGGGCATGAAAAGGGTTCGTTTACAGGCGCCGACCGAATGCGGCAGGGCCTGTTTGAGGCCGCGCATGAAGGTACACTCTTTCTCGACGAAGCGGGCGAGATGTCGCCGGCCACCCAAGCGAAATTGTTGAGGGTCCTCACCGACGGCAAGGTGCTTCGCGTAGGATCCACCAAACCCCGCGATGTGGACGTCAGGGTCTTAGTGGCCACCCATCGGGATCTTGAGGAAAGAGCCCGGCAAGGAACGTTTCGGCTGGATTTGTACTATCGGTTGGCCGTGGTTCCCATCTCGCTCCCGCCTCTGCGGAACAGGCGGGAAGATATTCCCGGCCTCTGCGAGTTGTTCTGCGTCGAGGTCGCTAGAGAGCTGAAGGTTCCGGCCCGCCGAATCAGCATGAAGGCGCTGGAAAAGCTGAAACAATATGATTTTCCCGGGAACGTTCGAGAACTTAGAAATTTGATCGAGAGGGCTCTGATTCTTTCCAGTGCTACGGAAATCGGTCCGGACGACTTCCTCCTCGCTCGCACGGATGACGCGGTTCCCGTCGCAGGAGACGGTGATCTCTCCTGGATCGCTTCCATGCCGGAAACGGTCAATCTTCGGGAACTCTTGGAAGAAGTCGAGAAAGGCCTGATTCTGCGCGCGCTCAAATCCGGCGACGGCGTGCAGGCAGAGGCCGCCAGGCGGTTACACTTGTCGCGCAGCGACCTGGCTTACAAACTTGCCAAGTACGAGATTAAGGCGGACAGAGATTAAAGAGTCACTCGTGGTCCTCGGTTTCAACGGCGACAGTATTCCGCTGCACTGGCGCTCGCACGCCGAGTTCGTGGACCAGGCGGCCTCCTTGGTGTGCTGTGTTCACCAGCGAGATGGCCCCCGTCGCATAGAAGAGAAGAAAGACCAGGGGTAAGATCGCCGAAATCGCGTGGGTCCGCTCTCGCCTAAGTAGCCGCGGCACGAAAAGAATCGCAGCGAAGATCAGGGTGAGCACGGAAAATACGATCTCCGTGGTCTGTGCAAGCTCTTCGTGTTGCTCCAGAACCGCCTTCACCTGGGGAGCGTTCCCGGCCAGTTCCCCAGCGGCATCGCCGCTTGACGCCGCTATGAAAGTCGACGCTGTCCCTAGTGCCATGAGAATCAGCGCGACCAGCAGAAAGGGAAAGCCATGCTTGGCTTTCCGAACCACTCCAATCACGATGAATAGGGGTGCGATCAGCAGCAGGGCGATTGGAAAGTGAACAATCAGCGGGTGTATCGCCTGCCAACTCGGGATGGGTGGAAGTGTCAACATTCCCGCCTCATCAGCTCAACTGCTCGAAACGTTCCTTGGGAGTCCCAGTGGTTGGACAGCGCTCAATATCGGGATTCGGCGTTGTGAAACCGCAGACCGGACAGACGTAGAAAACGCGGCTGGCCTGCATCCCTTCCAGATCTTGAAGAGCTTGGGTGTAGAGCTTGGCGTGTTCAGCTTCCGCGGCCCGCGCGAAGGTCAGGGTTCGCAAGGCTTGCGCGTTGTCTTCGGCTTTGGCTTGCTGTATGAATGCCGGATACATCTCGTCGCGCTCGTAGGTTTCGCCCTTGATGGCCGCTTCCAGATTCTCGCGCGTCGATTTGACCACCGGATCTTCCAGTTTCGCCTCCGGCACGCCGCCGAATTCCTTGATCGCTGCCGCATGGTTGCCGGCATGGATCTCCTCGGCCCGTGCTGCGGCCCTGAACAGACTCGCCACGCCGGCATAGCCTTCTGCGTCCGCCTGTTTGGCAAACGCGCCGTATCGGGCATGCGCGTTGCTTTCGCCGTTGAATGCCGCCTGCAAGTTGCTCATCGTCGATGCTGAAATCCTGTCGGAAGCGTTCACGGCAGATGGGGCGATCCACAATGCGCTGAGCAGGGCTAGAATTGTTTTCATAACGTCTCTTTCGTTCTCCAGTTCTGAGGGCGATCCAATCGCCTCCACAAAAGATGAACGCAAGCCACGCACCAATATCCAAATGATTGAAAACTAACTACCCTGTACGTTGCACCCCTCATAGAGCGCTCAAGGGCTTGTACGATTAATGGATCGTCGTCCAAGGATTCATACAGTATCGGTCGACGCACCTATCCCATCAGCAGGGCGAGGTCATAACCCTGACAACCAGCCTTGACTCTCCCCCAACGGGAGGCTCTAAGCTGGTGGTGCAAGGTCATGGTCAAAATCGGAGACTTCGCGAGACTCGCCTCGGTATCCATCAAAACCCTTCGTTACTATCAGGAGCTCGGCCTCTTTCATCCTTTGCACGTCGATGGTGAAACGGGATACCGCTATTACTCTGCGGCACAATTGCCGTTGCTCAACCGGATCCTGATCTACCGCAGTCTCGGCTTTTCGCTCGAACGTACCCGTGCGCTGATTCAGGAAAATCCATCACCCGATCAGTTGCGCCAGGCGCTCAGAATCAGACAAACCGAGCTGGAAAGGAAAATGCTGGACGAGCGCAAGCAGTTGGCGGACATCGAAGCGCGTATCCGCCAAATCGAAAACCGCGGCGCGCCCCTCTACGAAGTTGTATTGAAGGAAATCCAATCGGCGCCCATCGTGAGCATTCGAAAAACATTGCGCGACTACAATGAGCTGGATTCCCTGCTTGCGGAACTGAAACGAGCCCTGCCCAACCGGCCGGCCGTGGCAAACTACGGCGCTATCTGGCATCGCTGCCGGCACGACGGCGCAAGCATCGACTGTGAAGCCTTGGCCGTGCTACGCCGTCCGGTGCACCCCCTGCGCGATTGCGTAACTTACCAACTCCCCGGTTGCCGCGTTGCTTCGGTAGTTCACAATTCGAACGAAGACCCGATCCCGCTCGCCCATGCCGCCGTGCTCGGCAAGCTGGACGCAACCGGAAACGAAATCGCCGGCCCCATGCGCGAGATGTACTGGAGCACCAACGGCTCGGCTTTCGATGTCACCGAAATTCAATACCCAATCCGCTAAGGAGGATCATGCCTATTAACCCAAGAGCCCGCCTCTTCAATCCCGAGACGCTTTCCAAACCAATGGGCTACTCGCACGCCGCCGAGGTTTCGGCGGGCAGGACGATCTATATCGCCGGACAGGTCTCCTTGGATGCCTCCGGACAGTTGGTCGGTGAGGGCGATTTCGCAGCGCAAGTACAGCAGGTGTTCAAGAATCTGAAGGCGGCGGTGGAGGCAGCCGGAGGATCGTTCAGCGACATCGTCAAAATGAACATCTATTGCGTCGACCGCGTGGAGCGCTCTCAGCTTCCGGCCCTGCGCACCATCCGCGACCAATTCGTGAACACAGAGGCGCCGCCGGTCAGCACGCTCATCTTTATCCGGGACTTGGTCCGGCCCGAGTGGTTGATCGAGATCGACGCCGTGGCGGTGGCGCCCTAGCAAACCCTGCGTTCGCCGCTATCCGGCTCCCTGACTCCCGTTGCTCAGCAGCCGCCTGCCTCCTGAAAAACCTGCCGCTTGGCCCTTGCTCCATTCAGCGGCCAAACAAAATCCATAAATCTATACCCCCATTTGGGGGGATTGCGCTATGCTATTGAAATTGCTAGTACATAGTGAATGCAGCGAATTCTCGCGCTGAATACCATGCTAAAAACGAGGTTGCTAGCCCTCTATCAGCGCCGCGAAGAAGTGGAACGTTTGATCCAATTTCTTGAGACCCATAAAGACCCGACTCCCTCGCGAGTTCCGCGGTTGACCGTAGTCCCGTTCCGGACTGTTTCCCAAAAGAGCGGGGGCGTGTAACCTAGACTACCGCCTCCGGAAGCCTTTGCTTTTCAATACAAGCCCTTGTAACCTAACAGTTTGGCGGTACGCCTGTACAACTGTAGATAGGCGGCTGACCATGAAGCCGCATGCTGGTTGAATTCGAGCAGATTCAAAAGGCGCAAGCTGGCGATGACGCCGCGTTCAATCAGGTTGTGGTAGCTTATCGCAAGAGGATTTTGGGAACGATCGCACGTTTGATCGGGCGGCCCGAAGATGTCGAAGATGTCGCGCAGGAAGTTTTTCTTCGGCTGTATTATTCGCTCGATCAACTGCGAACGCCGGAAGTTTTTGAGCCGTGGCTTTACCGGCTGACCGTGAACGCTTCCTATGACTATCTGCGGAAGCAACGGCGACGGAACGAGTCGCGCATGTCGGACCTGAGCGAACAACAGGTCCTAATGGCCGATGCGGCCGCCGGTGGCAAAGTATCCACTGAGGAGCAGCGGCAGAAGCAGGTGAAAGAGTTGGTGGATTCGTTGCTCGGAGCGGTTTCCGAGCAGGATCGAATCCTGCTGACCTTGAAAGAAGTAGAGGGGCTCTCATTGAAAGAGCTTGAAAAGATCTACCGAGTGAACGAAAATGCTTTAAAGGTGCGTTTGTTCCGTGCCCGGCAGCGCGTGCTGAACGCCTTTGAAGCAACACAGGGAGCCGTTAAGCCGGGCGAGCGGAAGGATTAGAATTATGGACCGTTGGAATAACGAACTGAACGGGCTGTTCGCCGAATACAAGCAGGCCATCCCCGATCCCGATCCGGGCGCGAACTTCATGCCCGAACTGTGGCGCAAGATCGAAGCCAAGCGGAGTTTCACGCTCCGCATCAGAAGGCTGACCCAGGTGTTCGTGGGCGCGGCAGCCGCCATTTGCCTGCTGTTCACCATGATCGAAGTGATTCCCGGCTCCTCGCGGCCGGAAGTTCATGGGTCCTATATCGATGCCCTTGCGGCGGCCCACCCCGTCGACAATATCACCGCCTTGGGAATCGTCTATCGCGAATCCCCCGAGCCCAATACAAAATGAAGCGCTGGAATCCCCCAATCGCCCTGTACCTGTTCCTGGTTTTCGTGAGTGGAGCCGTCGTTGGCGCTTTGGGGTACCGAGTCTACAGTCCGCCCTCGGCACGCAGCAATGCTCCACGCATCAGTCCCGAGGAGTGGCGGCGCCGCTTTGTGGATGAAATGCAAACCCGCGTGAATCTGTCAACGGAACAGGTTCAGAAGGTCAACGCCATCATGGATGAGACCAAAACCCGCTTCGATCAGGATCGCGAGCGGCATCATCACGCGGTGGAGCAGATTCGCGACGAGCAGCGGGCCAAATTGCGCGCCATCCTGACCCCCGATCAAGTCACCAAGTACGAACAGTTTCGCGCCGATAGAGATGCTCGCGAAAAAGCCGCCAAAAAGTAGATTGAGTTGAAGAGTAGCTTGGCTACCGCGCTACGGGCTGCTTCTTGCTCCGGGCTTCCTTCACTTCCTTCAAGTCTTTGGACTTCTGCATTTTCTTCTGGAACCGGTCCACCCGGCCCTCGGTGTCCACCAGTTTCTGGCGTCCGGTAAAGAAGGGGTGGCAGTTGGAGCAGATTTCCACGCGGATGTCGCCCTTGTGCGTCGAGCGTGTCTTGAAGGTGTTCCCGCAGGCACAGGTGACGTTCACTTCCTCATAGGCGGGATGAATCGCGGCTTTCATTGCAGTCAGATTTCCTTTCGAACCTCCAGTATACCGCGTATCTAAACCGAGGACAGACGGAACGTTTCCGCCCAAAATTGGTGACAGGATACCCTTTCCCCAATTTCCCGCCTCTTCGCCCCAGGCCCATGTCAGCCGCACCATCCAGCAGTCACCTCAATCCCGATATCGCCGTGCCGCCCGAGCGAGCTGCATCGATTTAGGCTCATCGAATCGCCACGGTAATTCCCGAAGGACTGCTCACCGTGCCGGCGCCGATGCTAACAGGTACTGCCGATCCCGATGTGATTCCGTTCGGAACCCGCGCGTTGACTTGCATTACTCCCGCCACCAGGGTAGGCGCAGCGCCGTAGTACAGAATATCGGCCATCTGTCCGCCGATCATGACCGACACCGGCAGCTTCGGCTTCGGATAAACGTCGTTGGCCAGTTTCCCGTCCACTCCTGGCGGATCCGTCTGCCCTTCACCGGTGCAGAACAAGACGATGATGGAGCCCTGGTCCGCCGGATTCGCGGCGGAGTTCACGGAGTTGTCCTGATTGAGAATCGCTCCCTGCCCGCGCCCGCTCGAATTGGCGGAGAAGATCGCTGGCGATACCTGCGCTACCGGCACTGCGATCGTGTTCGACGCCACGCCCGCGAACTCCACAACCACTTGCGCTGACGCCGCGCCGTCGAGCGCATAGGGCGCAATTACCGCCACTTGATCGAATCGTGCAAACAACACAGGAGATTCCGTGCCGTTGAATAGCACCCGTACACCGGCAAGTTGCGTAGCGAATCGCCCCTCAACCGGCGCAGCCTGTACAAGCTGCACGGGCCCGACACCCGCGCCGAAAATGGTGACGATCTCACCGGGCGCCACCGGACCACCCAGGAAGCTTGCGCCGTTTACCAGCCCGTTTGAAGCCAGCCGCGGCGCGGTATTGGCAAGTGCGAATGTCAGCGTGATATTCGACCCCAACGGTGTAGCGGTCACATTGAAGCTGCCCGCCACGGTGTTCGCATTGCAGACGAATTCCGCACGGCCGTTTCGGTCGGTGAGTACGCTCGCCGTCGCAGTTGTACAGGAAGCGCCGGAGGCAGGCGCGGTGAAGTCCACCCGCACGTTGCCCGCGGGCTGGCCGGTGTTGTCGAGAACAATCACGGCTAACGGATCGCTGAAGCGTGTCGCGATTGGCGCCGTTTGCGGCGTCCCACTGGCGATCTGCGCGCGCGCGTTCGGCGGCGCGAGCACGGCTCCGTAGCGTACCGCGCGGATGCGGCGGTTTTGGCCATCCACGAAATAGAGATTCCCTTCGGCGTCGAACCCAACCCCGCCGCCGGGAGCAGCCAGCGCGCTAAGGGCGGGCCCGCCGTCTCCACTGAATCCCTGCGCACCGGTGGCTGCAATCTTCTGCACCACGCCGCCCGGCGTAAGGCGGCCAATCGCGCTGCTGAGCCCAGTGAATAAGATGTTGTCCGCGGCATCCACCGCCATGAATGCTGGGTTCACAGCGGTGCTGATGGTCGAGATGATTCCGTTTCGATCCACTTTGCGGAAATGGCCCCCCTCGTTGATGTACAACTCGCCCTGCGAGTTCACAGCCAAGTACTCAGGGGTATTCAGGCACGCCTCGATAGCCGGGCCGCCATCTCCGCAGTAGGAGCCTTTGGTGTTATATCCCTCGAAACCGTTGACGGGTCCGGAACCCACTACGGTGGTGATAACGCCCGTTTTCGCGTCGACGCGCCGGATGCGATTGTTATTGGTATCGGCGATGAACGCGTTGCCGTCGCCATCCATGACAACATCCCAAGGCTGGCACAGACGGGCGTTGCGCGCGGGCCCGCCATCCCCGCTATAGTCGCACTGCAGCGGCGTCAGCAGACCCGCGAAGCGACGCACGATCCCTTGCGTGTCGATCACCACGACATGGTTGAAGGTGGCGGCGTACAGATTGCCCTGGGCGTCGAGATGCAAACCGCCCGTTGTCTCGGAAGCCTGCGTGGCCGGAATGTCTTCACCCTCAGTGCGGGAGCTTCCGGTGAATGCCACGACAGAAAGTCGGCCGTCCAGACCAATCTTGCGAATGCGTTGGCCGCTGAACACGATCTCGCCAGTTGGCAACACGATCAGGTCGGGGAATGGGCCGCTCTTTTCCACCGGCGACGCTGCCAGCGCCGGTCCATTCTCTCCAAAAACTCCGGGGCCGACGCCCGCCACAGTCTCCTGCACTCCGCTGATGCGGTTCAAGCGCATCACGCGGTGGATCTCTTGATCGGTGTAGACGATGTTGCCCTGGGCGTCCAGCACCAGGCCGATTCCGCCCACCTTCGCATTCGCCAGCGGCGTGCCATCGAAGGTGGGTTGTGACGTTCGCGCGCCAAAACGCTCCACGAGTTGGCCATCGCGTGTGACGCGCACAATCTCGCTGCCAGGGCTGAAATAGAGATTGCCGTCCGGGCCGACCGTCAAAGCTCGGTTGTGGGCGATATCCGCACCGAAGTCGCGGTCGGGCCCCACGAAGGTGTCGATGATGCCCGTGCCAAGGTCAATGCGCCGGATCCGCTGATTGGCGTAGTCGGACAGATAGAGGACTCCGGCCGGGTCGTACGCCAGTACCCCAGCGTCATCGATGCCGTCATTGAACTGCGCCTCAATTGCCGGGCCTCCGTCGCCCGAGAAACCTGCGGTCCCCGTGCCGCAGATGGTGGCGATCTTGCCATCGGGGGTGATTCGCCGGATGCGGGCGTTGCCAAAGTCAACCACCCACAACGTTCCCGCCTTGTCGCCGGCAAGGTGCGTTGGATGGTTGAGCAGCGCCTCTGTGGCTGGCCCGCCGTCACCCGAGAATCCCGCGACGCCGGTCCCCGCGATCGTGCGGATTGTGCCGGTCGCCGCGTCCACACGATAGACGCGATTGGTGTCGGAATCGGCAATGATCACATCCCCGTTGCTTTCCACCACCACACTGCGCGGAAAGCCGAACCCGGCAGCCGTTGCCGGTCCGCCGTCAGGGGAAACCCCTGGCTTTGGAAATTGGCCCGTTCCGGCGAACGGCTCAAGAACTCCATCGGCGCGAATGCGGATCACGCGGTTATGTTGGGCCTCAGCGACGTAAAGCGAACCATCCGGACCATAATCAATTCCCACCGGGGCGACGGCCGCTTCACGCGCGGGTCCGTAATCGCCGTAATAAAGGCCCACACCGGCGATCGTGGTGATGTACCCAGGCGGCAGATCTTTCAGCGACGGTGGGATGTAGAGGACTCTCGCCGTTGCCGTACCGGCGCCCGTGCTGACGCGCACGATCGCGTAGCCGTTGTCATGTTTCAGCGCGGTGAAGCGGATTTCGTCGAAGGCGATCGAGGTTGCGGTGACGGCGGCCTTGTCGATGCTGACGGTCGCATTAGTGAAGTTCGCGCCACGGATCGAAATCGCCGTGCCGCCGGCGATGGGAACCTGGCCGGGGCTTAGGGAATCGATGCGCGGCGCCTGCGCGAACACCGTACCGGTCGCGAGTCCTGCCAAGGCGTAAAACAGGTGCGCCGGACGGCCACGGACCGTTGTCCACATTTTTCAACTCATATTATCATTCACTTTGGCCTACCACTACCGTCGACTGGCTAACAGTAGTACCATGGTTTCATATTCATGAAAGGAGATCTTCCTCATGTGGAATAAGCGCAAAGAAGAAGAGTATCCGCCAAAATCAGGCGCCACGCCTGCCGCACCGGCATTATCCAGGGACAACCCGCCCATGTCAACCGCACCATCCAGCAGTCACTTCAATCCCGATGTCCGCGGTCCGGCAGTGATCGGAAAATCGGTCATGATCAAAGGCCAGATTTTCAGCCGCGAGGATTTGACCATCGATGGCGAAATCGACGGCTCGGTGGAGCTGCAGGAGCACCGGCTCACCGTGGGTCCCCACGGCAAGTTGCAAGCCGGCGTGAAGGCCCGCGAGATCGTGGTGCTCGGCACCATCCACGGCAACGTGGAGGCATCCGACAAAATCGACATCCGCAAGGATGCGAAACTTGTCGGCGACATCAAGACTGCGCGCATTGTGATCGAGGACGGGGCCTACTTCAAAGGCAGCATCGATATCGCCCGGCCCGAGATCGCCAAGCCCGCGCCGGCGCCAACACCGAAGCCGGTGGTGACTGCTCCGTCATCCTCGGCGGCTGCTGTCGGCGGTTCGTCCGCTCCGATGTCGGGTGAAATCAAGCGCTGAAACTGCCGTGGACCTCACTGGCTCCTCGCTGTATACGCCGCAAAGGAGCGTGGCTCCCGCCATGCAGGCACAGTCGCGCTCCAGTAACGGCCTCGATCAGTTTTTCTCCTCGCTGCACGAGCGGGAGAATTTATCGATCCTCGATTTCGCGGGCGCCAGCCAGGCCAACGTCAGCTTCATCACCAACCTCGGCCATCGCATCTATTCCAACGATATCCTGCACACCTTGGATGAAGCCTTCGGCGTGGATGGAGACTTCGTCGCCAATCAGTCCGACCCGCAGCGCGCCGCTCTTTTCATACAGGAAAGCCTGGCCTTCGCCGAAAACAGCTTCGATGGCGCGCTAGTGTGGGACGCTCTCCAATTCCTGGCGCCGCCGCTGCTGCAGGAAACCGTGGACCGGTTGTTTCACATTCTCCGGCCGCATTCCGCGCTGCTGGCCTTTTTTCATGCCGAAGAAAAGGCCGCGAGCGTGCCAGTGTACAACTATCGCATCGCCGGGCCGAAAATAGTGTCGTTAACGCCGCGAGGCGAACGCCGGCCGGTGCAGTACTTCAACAACCGGAGTCTCGAAAAGCTTTTCCAGCGTTATCATTCGGTGAAATTCTTTCTCACCCGCGACCATCTGCGCGAAGTGATTGTCCGCCGCTAATGTAGCGCACGCACTCCTGCGTGCCGCGTCGCCACTCCTGGCGACGCCCGGCAGGGGAGCGCGTAGGCACCGCTAGCCACCCCGGTGATCAGCGCGTATGCGAAATAAATCCCCGAACGACTTCACTCCTTGCATGAACCCCACCTTGGTTCCTTCGGCGTTGCGCCAGCGTACCGCAACTTCCACCGTCCGCAGTCCCAGCTTGCGCGCGATCACCAGGTCCTCGACATCGAAACTGAAGCCATCCTGCTTCTGCAGCGGAAAGATGCGCTTCGCGGCATCGTTGCGGAACAACTTGAATCCGCATTGCGTGTCGCGGAACGGCAATCCGGTGACGGCGCGCATGAGCAGATTGAAGAAACGGCCGGAATATTCGCGCAATGCCGGTTGATGCACTTCCACCAGGGACCGGTCCACTGCGCGCGAACCAATTGCAATGACCGCTTCGTTCTCGAGAGCGGCGGAGAATAGCTTCGAAACCTCAGCGATGGGCGTCGAGAGATCGGCGTCGGTCGAGAGGATCCAACTGCCGGTTGCCGCAAGCATTCCATTGCGGACCGCATAGCCCTTCCCGCGATTTCCGGGGTTGCGCAGCAGGCGAACGGAGGAATGCGTGCGGCCGTACTCTTCCACCATTCCGGCAGTGCCGTCGGTTGATCCGTCGTCCACCACAATGACCTCGCCGAACGACGGGTGCTGCCCTTGGAGCCATTCCAGAATCCGATCCAGCGTCTCTGGCAACCGGCGTTCTTCGTTGTAGGCGGGGATTACGATGGAGAGGGAGTCCAACGGTCAATTATACTTGTGGCACAGGCCCTCTTGCCTGTCTTGGTTCTCAACACAGGAGCAGACGATTGTCCATAGAAGACGAGTTGTACCAGCAGCGCATCGGCCGGATCGCGGAGATCGAGGCGCTCGGTTTCAAAGCTTACGGCCACCGTTTCGATTTCACGCACACCGTTCCGCGGATTCTGGCTGAGTACGGCGAGAACACCGCCGAGCAACTGGAGCCGCGCGTCCAGGTGCGGATCGCCGGCCGCATCCTCACCATTCGCCGCATGGGCAAAGCTGGATTCGCGCACCTGCTGCAGGATGGCGAGCGGTTGCAGATCTATGTGCGCAAGGACGCCGTCGGCGAGAAAGACTTCGCGCTGTACGAAAAACTCGACCTGGGCGACATCATCGGCGTCGAAGGTTATCTCTTTCGCACCCGGACCGGCGAGCTGAGCGTCCACGCCGAGCGCCTGTATTTCCTGGCCAAGACGCTGTACTCGATGCCCGAAAAGTGGCACGGTCTCGAAGACGTCGAGATCCGCTATCGCCAGCGCTACCTGGATCTGCTGGCCAATCCGGACGCCCGCAAAGTGTTCGTCACCCGCGCGAAAATTGTCGCCTCGCTACGACGGCAACTCGAGGCGCGAGGTTTCTTGGAGGTAGAAACGCCGATGCTGCAGCCCATCTACGGCGGCGCGGCAGCCCGGCCTTTCCGCACGCATCACAACACGCTCGACATGGATCTGTATCTGCGCATCGCGCCGGAGCTGTATCTGAAGCGGCTGGTGGTTGGCGGCCTGGATCGCGTGTACGAGATCAACCGCAACTTCCGCAACGAAGGCATCTCCACGCAACACAATCCCGAGTTCACCATGCTCGAGTTCTATCAGGCTTACACCGATTATCACGGCCTGATGGATCTTTCCGAAGAGCTGCTGCGTCAGACGGCCATCGACGCCACCGGCACTTCGGCGGTGGAATTCCAGGGCCAGCAAATCGACTTCGGCGCAGTCCGGCGACTGACCATGCGAGAGGCCGTCGGCGATCCGAAGTTGAAGGGGCACGAGCTGGTGGAAGCTTTCGAGCGCAACATCGAGTCGACGCTGATCCAGCCGACCATCATTTACGACTATCCGGTGGAGGTTTCACCGCTCTCGAAGAACAAGCCGGACGAACCCGATTTCGTCGAGCGCTTTGAGATCTATGCCGCGGGCATGGAAATCGGCAACGCGTTCACCGAGCTCAACGATCCGCAGGAGCAGCGCCGCCGCTTTGAAATGCAGCTTGCCATGCGCGAAAAGGGCGACGAGGAAGCGCACCAGATGGATGAAGATTACGTCCGCGCGCTCTCCTACGGAATGCCGCCGACGGGCGGTGAAGGCATCGGGATCGATCGCCTGACCATGATCCTGACCAATTCGCGTTCCATCCGCGATGTAATTCTGTTCCCGCTTTTGCGTCCGGTATGACCGCGAAGAAGTTCGAGTTTTTCATCGCCAGCCGCTACCTGCGCGCCAAACGCAAGCAGGCGGTGATTTCGGTGATCACCATCATCTCGGTGATCGGCGTAGCGGCGGGGGTGATGGCTCTGGTGATCGCCATCGCCATCAACAACGGCTTCCGGAATACGCTGCAACGCAGTTTACTCGGCGCAACGGCGCACGTCACGCTGCTCGAGAAGGAGCCCGGCGATGGAATCGCAAACTGGGCGGAGTTGGTTCCGAAGCTGCGCAACATTCCCAGCGTCGCAGTTGTGTCGCCGGTGCTGTACGGCAAAGTGATCCTCTCGGGTCCGGTGGGCGTAGGGCAAATAGAGGGAGCGGAATTGAAAGGCATCCCGTTAGATGCGCCGCCGGATATCCTGCGGCATCTCAAGCAAGGGTCGTTTGAAGATTTAAGAGACAGGACCGGAATGCCCGGCATCGTCCTGGGATCGGGCTTGGCACAAAAAACCGGGATGACGCTGCACAGCGTGGTGACGTTGACCAGCCCTCAGCCCGTGCTCACACCAATGGGAATGCACATCAGCCTGGTTCCGTTCCAGTTCCGCGTAGTGGGAGTGTTCGAAACCGGGTTCTTCGAAGTAGACGCATTCTGGGCCTTCACGGCGCTGAACTCGGCCGGACAGGTTTTCAACGTCGGCAACGTGGTGAACGCCGTCGAGATGCGTTTGGACGACATCTACCGCGCGCCGGAAGTGGCGCAAGCCGCCGAAAAGATCGCCGGCCAGAAGCTCGGCGCGAAAACCTGGATGGAACAGTTCCAGCAGATCCTGACCGCGCTGAATACGGAGAAGATAGTCACGGCGATCACCATCGGACTAATCCAATTGGTGGCCGCGCTCAACATTCTGATCACGCTGATCATGATGGTGATGGAGAAGAACCGCGACATCGCGGTGCTGATGTCCATGGGCGCGAAGACTGCGCAGATCCGCAAGATCTTTGTGCTGCAGGGCGTAATGATCGGTGCAGTCGGCACGGCGATCGGACTGGCACTCGGCTATTCGCTGTGCTTCCTGGCCGACCGCTATCACTGGGTGCCGCTGAACGCCGAAGTTTATTCGGTGGCTTATGTCCCGTTCAACGCCCGCTGGCAGGACGGCATCTGGATCGCCGCCGCGGCCATCTTCATCAGCTTCATCGCGACGCTATACCCGGCAAGAAACGCCACGCGCATTGCGCCGGTGGAAGCGCTCCGCTACGAATAGCTTCTCACGCGGTAGTACACTATACACATGAAGCGTACAAATCTTGTGTTGGACGAGAATCTCCTGGAAGAGGCCACTCGCGTTCTCGGAGCCAAGACCTACTCTGCCGCGGTGAATATTGCATTGGCGGAGGCGCTTCGCGTGAAGAAGGTCCTGGCCTTGCCTGGTTTTTTCGGCAGTAACCTGTGGGAAGGCGACCTCTCCCAGATGCGCGAAGACAGGCCTGTCAAGCGGCATGCGGCAAGGCGAAAGGGAGCGAAGAAGTGATCCTGGTGGACACCTCGGTATGGATCACACTGATCAAGGGTGCTCGTCATCAGGGACTCTCGCCAGATGAAGTCCTAAGATTTGTAACATGCGCACCAATCCTCCAGGAACTTTTTCAGGGAATGCGCGAAGATAGCCGGACAAACACGCTCCGCGAGAACTTCCTCGCAATGCCCTGCTTAAGCGCCCCGACGCCGCTCGGCGCATTTCTCGAAGCCGCTGAAATCTACCGCTTCGGCCGCAGAAAGGGCTATACAATTCGATCCTCGACCGACTGCTTGATTGCAGCCATTGCCATTGAGCACGACGTTGCGGTGTGGCATCACAATCGTGACTTCACCACGATCGCCAAATTCACCAAGCTACGTGCGTTCCACGCCGCAGCGTCTTACCGCATCCACTAGCCACCACTAGCCCGCATTTCTCAGACGTGGAATGGATGTAGCGCACGCACTCGTGCGTGCCGTGTCGAGACTCCTCTCTACACCGTGGCCATGTGTAACGGGTGTCGGGGCCGGGCGTCGCCATGAGTGGCGACGCGGCACGCAGGAGTGCGTGCGCTACATCCCGGATGTCTGTGAGATATGCGGGCTAGGATCACACTGCCACAGGTTCGGGCTGATTGCTTCGCGTGGTGCTGCGGCCGCGGAGGCGGTTTTGCAAGCGCTCCATGTACAGGTAGATTACCGGAGTGATGTAGAGCGTCAGGAATTGCGAGACTAGCAGGCCGCCTACTACGGCGAGGCCCAGCGGCTGGCGCGCGTCTGCACCTTCGCCTATGCCTACCGCTATGGGGAGAGTGCCGAAGAGAGCCGCGACCGTGGTCATCATGATGGGGCGGAAGCGCAGCATGCAGCCGTTGTAAATTGCTTCGCGCGGATCTTTGCCTTCCACGCGCTGCGCTTCGAGCGCGAAGTCGATCATCATGATCGCGTTCTTTTTCACTACGCCGAAGAGCATGATCAAGCCGACGAACGCGTAGAGGTCCAACTCCTTGTGGAATACCTTGAGCGTAAACAGTGCACCGAAGACGGCCGAAGGGAGTCCGGAGAGAATCGTAATCGGGTGAATGAAGCTTTCGTACAGGATTCCCAGCACGATGTAGATCACCAGGATGGCCACGATCAGCAGCACCGACATTCCCTGGAACGATTTCTGAAATTCCTTCACCGTGCCCTGGAAGTTCGCGCTGATGGTGGCCGGCATGCGAAGCTCGCGCACGGCGTTGTTCACTTGCGTTGCGGCTTCCCCGAGCGAGTGGCCTGGCTTGAGATTGAACGAGACCGTCACCGCCGGGAGCTGGCCGAAATGGTTCACGTTCAGCGGGCCGACGCCGCGGTTGACGCGAACGACAGCATCCAGCGGGACTAACGGTCCCTGCGAGGAGCGCACGTAGAGTTTCGAAAGCGCGGCCGGCGTGTTTTGGTATTGCGGCTCTACTTGCGTGATCACCGCGTATTCATTGGCCGGAGTGTAGATGGTGGAAACCTGGCGCTCGCCGTAAGCGGTGTAGAGCGCGTCCTGAATCTGTTGCGGCGTGACGCCCAGGGCCAAAGCGCGGTCGCGATCAATATCCACCATCACTTGCGGGCTGGCGATTTGCAGGTCGGTGTTGACGTCCAGGAATCCGGGCAGCTCGCGCATCTTGGCGGCCAGCTTCGGCGACCAGGCGTAGATCTCATTCAGGTTGCTGCTCTGCAAAGTCATCTGATACAGGCTGTTGGTCACCTGGCCGCTGACGGTGACGGGTGGCGGGTTCTGAATAAAGGCCATGATGCCGGGAATGCCGGCGATTTTGCCGCGCACTTCGTTGATCACCTGATCGACGTTGAGCTTGCGCTCGGAGCGCGGCTTCATGGCCATGAAGAACACGCCGGAATTTCCGGCGGGAATGAACGACCCGACAGCCGTGCCGTTGGGATCGTGCTGCACCACGGAGACGACGGCCTTCTGATGCCGGACCATGGAGTCGAAGGAGATGTCCTGCCCGGCAAGCGTTAGTCCGAAAAAGAATCCACTGTCCTGACTGGGAATGAAACCGGTGGGCATGGTGAAGAACAACCAAAAGGTTCCGCCAAGCAACGCAGTGGCGAAGAGCAACGTCGCGAACTGATGCCGCAGAACGCCGCGCAGAGTCCGGTCGTAGCCGCGCGCCATGCCCTGGAATCCCGCTTCGAGTCCGCGGTATAGGACGCCGTGCTTGGCAGCGTGATCGATCCGCAGGAAGCGGCTGCCGAGCATCGGCGTGAGGCTGAGCGAAATGAGACCGGAGATCAATATCGCGACGGCGATGGTCACCGCAAATTCGTGCAGCAACCGGCCGACGAGGCCGCCCATGAACAACACCGGGATGAACACGGCCACCAGCGAAACGGTCATGGAGACGATGGTGAATCCGATTTCCTTCGATGCCAACAGCGCTGCTTCCATGCGCGGGTGGCCCAACTCCATGTAGCGCACGATGTTCTCTAGCATAACGATTGCGTCGTCCACCACGAAACCGACAGAAAGGGTGAGCGCCATCAGCGACAGATTGTTCAGGCTGTAACCGAGCAGGTACATCGCGGCGAACGTGCCGACGATAGACAACGGGACCACGGCGCCAGGGATCAGCGTGGCGGAGACGTTGCGCAGGAACAGGAAGATCACCATGATGACCAGGCAAATGGTCAGCACCAAGGTGAACTGCACGTCGGAGATGGACTTGCGGATGGTCTGCGAAGCGTCAAAGGCGACGTTCAGCGACATCGTTGGTGGAATCTGCGCACGAAAGACCGGCAAAAGCTTTTTGACGGTGTCCACCACCTGCACGGTATTGGTGCCGGGCTGCCGCTGAATGGCCAGGATGACGCAGCGTTGTCCATTGAACCAGGCGATGGTGCGTTCGTTCTCCACGCCGTCCGTAATGCGGCCGAGTTGTTCCAGCCGCACCGGATTGCCATTGCGATAGGCCACGATGATGGGCCGATAAGCGGCCGCATTGTTCAACTGGCCGCTGGATTGAACGGTGAACGCCTGCTTATCGCCCCAGAGTTTTCCGGTGGGCAGGTTGGTGTTGTTCTGCTGGACGGCGCGCTGCACTTCGTCGATGCCGAGGTTGCGCGCGGTGAGTGCATCGGGATTGAGCTGCACGCGGACCGCATATTTCTGGGTTCCGAATACTTGGACGCGCGCGACGCCGCTGATCATGGAGATGCGCTGGGCAAGGAGAGTCTCGCCGTATTCGTCGACAGTGTAGAGCGGCAGAGTGTCGGAACCGAGCGCGAGGTAGACAACCGGCTGCTCGGCTGGGTTGACCTTTTGATAGAACGGTGGGCGCGGCATGTTGGCGGGAAGTTGTC
>DASQGY010000171.1:0-22909 GCA_035632375.1 Bryobacteraceae bacterium
TGAACTGCAAGCCCATCTTCATGGTGTGCGCGCGATGCGTGTAGATGGCCGTGTCCTCATATTGGATCGCGGTCTGATGGAAAATCTCCGGAGCGTTCACCGTGCCGAAAGCGAATGGCCCGTTTTGACCGCCGCCCACCGGTGCGCCCGAGAAAAACAGGCCGGGCAGGAACGGCGTCGGTTGGCCGGGGATCAGACCGGCGGTATTTCCGGCGCCGAGACCTTGGACGTTGGCTTCCGCTGGAAAGTAGTTGACGCCGGCGCGAAATTCGTTCACTAGTGTCGGCGTCAGGGTGCGGGTGTAGTTGATGACGCCGCTCCATAGCGGAAATATGTTGTCGCCGTTCGTGTTGTAGAGCAACGGCTGGCTGTTGACGAACGGATTCGTTACGTACTGTTGCGAGTAGCGCGCGGAGAGGTGATCCTTGTCGCTGAGGTTGTAGTCCACCTTCGCATCGCCCTGGTTGCCGTGGATAAAGCTTTGCTGGATGTTCGGCGCGTTGTTGAGCAGACCTGGAAGCGTGGCCTTGGGCAGAACCCCGATGACCTTGAGCGCTGTCGGGCTCAGTCCTTTGATGCAAGGGGATGAACCGAACGTTTGGCCGGCTCCGCAAATGGCGGCCTTGGTTAGATCGGCGGGCATCGGGACGGTGGTGCCTGGATAGTGCAGCGCGACCTGCGGGATGTCGGAAAGATTTCCAGTGCGGTTCAAGTCCGAAAACGTGTTGATGGTTCCGGGCGTAGCGGGCGTGTCGAAGCGCGAGCCTTGATAGTCGACAAAGAAGAACAGCTTGTTGCGTTTGATCGGCCCGCCGAAGGTGCCGCCAAATTCGTTCCAGCGGAGGTTAGCAGGCGCACTGTTCACCGCGGGATCCTTGCTGAAGTTGCGCGACCATTCGTTGGCATTGAAAAAGTCGTTGCGGGTGAACTCGAAGGCGCTGCCATGGAATGAATTGCTGCCCGATTTCAGGCTGACGCTAATCACGCCGCCGAGGAATTGCCCATACTCGGCGCTCGGATTGTTGGTAACCAGGCTGAACTCCTGGATCGCATCGACACTGGGCGAGTAGGCGACGTTGTTGTCTACGAACTCGATGTTCTCCATGCCATCGAGCAAGTAGTAAGTCGCCTGCTCGCGATTGCCGTTAATATAAGGACGCCCGGCGTTGAAGGTCGCCTGGCCGGTATTGAACGCAGCGGGGCTGGTGGTCACCGCGCCCGGCAGCAGCAACGGCAACTGGTTGTAGTTGCGCGTCTCGAGCGGCAGGCTGGCGATGGCGTTCGATTCCATCACCGTACTCAGTTGCGTGGTTTCGGTCTGGAGCAGCGGCGCGGATGAAGTCACTTTTAACGTCTGGCTCACCTGGCCGACCTGCAACTGGAAATCGATCTTCGCCGTTTGATCGAGAACCAGTGGGACGGAGCGCTGGACCTTGGCCGTGAAACCGTTGGCCTCTACGCGAACCTCGTAATTTCCGATGGGCAATCGCGGCAGGTTGTAGTAGCCGGCATCGTTGGTCTTGGTCGGCCAGGTGGTGCCACGGTCCAGATCCTTGGCAGTGATCGCCGCGTTGGGAACTGCCGCGCCGGATTGGTCGGTCACCTGACCGGTAATTGCCGCGGTCGGCCCCTGGGCCCAGCCGAGGCTGGCAATCAGCAGGCAACATCCCAGCAGAATTAGTGTGAATTTAGCTGTCATGGCTCCATCTCCCTTTCGCTGTCTCGCTATCGTGCGCTTCATTTGCTTCCTCGTCTAGTTCCAAACGGTTGTCCTTCTGTTACAGCGGCGTTCGTTACGTATCGAACGTCATGCGATTCATCGATTTATGGCCGGCTTTCTGGCCTGGCCGGTCGGTGTGGCCGGTGGCGAAATCCGGTCCAGCAGGGCGCGCACGGGCCGAGTTGCGGCCAGCGCCACTTCCGCCCGAGGCTGTTCCATGCGATGCAGCTCCTGTTTTGCTTCCGCCAGCCAATCGGATGGCGGGCGCTGACCGGATTCCAAATATTGGAGGGCCTGCAATCCGATAGTTCCGGTTTTCGAAAGGTCTTCGGACAGTCCTGCGAGTTCGCGCAAGAGGAAATTGCCAGTGAATAGCGGGGCCAATTGGTTATGATTGGCGCTCCATTCGGTGAGAATGAGTTTGGCCTCCGCGTCGTCCGTTTTCTGGTCAACAATCTGGTTCAGGCGGCGCACCGTTTCGCTTTCGGGCCGGGCGGCATCGGCCAGCCGGTTGAGCGGAACGAAGCTGCTGTATTGCCTGGTGGATTGACGATCGGCGATGCCCAGGGCTTCGACGGCGTCCGCCAAAACACGGAGCGCGGGCACAGGTTCGCCGCCAGCCAGACGTTCGAGCATTCGTTGATAGCCGGAACGATGCTGGACGCCGGTCCAATCGAGCCAACGGCTGACGGTGGCGAGACGCCGGTACATCGAATCGACATCGACGGCTTCGCGCGGCGACCAGAGCCGCTCGGCGATCGCGGCGGCGCGCGGCCAGATGCGGGAATCGACCGTCTCGTCGGTGGCGTACTCGGTCCACATGCACGCTTCGCCGCCCAGGATTCGCGCGGCTTCGGGGGCGGTGAGTTGGCCGGCTTCGCCGCCCAGCGGATCGATGGCGTAGTGAAACGCGGCGGGCTTCAGGTGATCCAGGTAATAACCGAACGACAGGATTCCGCGATAGCCTTTGCGCGCGGCTTCGGCGAGGGAGGCAGGTCCGCGCCAGGATTGAATCACCGCATCGTTTGCGAGTCCAGGGTGGAAAACTTCGTCCCAACCGATCATCTTCTTGCCGTGCTTTTTCAGCAGCGCCTGAATCCGGCGGTTGAACTGTGCATGCAGCTCCGCCGTGGGAGGAAAGCCCTTGCTCTTCCACTCCGTGTCCACCACTTCGTCGCCGCCGATGTGGAAATACTCGTCCGGAAACAACGACGCCATCTCGCCCAGGAAGCCGTCGAGGAACGTGTACACCTCCTCACGAGTGGGATCCATGGTGGGTTCGAAGATGCCCCACTTGCGCTCAATCTGAAATGGGCCGGGGGCGCTGGCCAGCTCCGGATAACCGGCGAACCAACTGGTGGTGTGGCCGGGGATATCGAATTCAGGCACCACGCGGATGCCGCGATCGGCAGCGTACGCGACCACGTGGCGTATGTCGGCCTGGGTGTAGTAATGACCGTCAGATCCCAGTTGTTGAAGCTTCGGATAGACCTTGCTCTCGGCGCGGATACCCTGGTCGTCGGACAAGTGCCAGTGAAAGACGTTCAGTTTCACGGCGGCCATGGCTTCCAGATTTCGCTCGATCACCGGGACTGGCATCCAGTGGCGCGCGACGTCCAGCATTAATCCACGCCAGGGGAAGCGCGGGCGGTCGTCGATGTGCAGGGCAGGAACAAGGAAGGAATCGGGGCCGGGCGCGATGAGTTGGAGAAAGGTCTGCATGCCGCGCAGTGCACCGGTTGTGGTGGGCGCTGTAAGCCGTGCGTTGGTCGGTGTGACTTCAAGTTGGTACGACTCGTCCTCGTTCAGCGCCGGAACTTCAGGCGCAGGTCCGCGAACCTCAATGCTCAACACCGGACGCCCGTCGACAAACCGAATACCAGTCTGTTGTCCGACACGTTCGGTAAACCGAGTGACTGCATCCAGAAGCCGCCGGTCGGTGTGGCCGGCGATGCGCACCGAAAAACTGGAGTCGATCTTCAAGGCCCCCTCGCGCACAGCCAGTTGCGCCGGTTGCGGCATGAGCGAGGGGGATGCGGGGAGGAATACGGGGAATACAAGGAAGACGAGGAAGACAATGTGGCGCACGCACTCGTGAGCTTGTTGAAAAAAGGCTTCACAGGCTGAAGCCTGTGCTACCAAACACGTCAAGTCGTTGGTAACAGGTGGCACAGGCTTTAGCCTGTGGATGTTCCAGACTGTGCGCGAGCCTTTTTCAGCAGCCTGCCCCGTGCCGCGTTCACACTCGTGTGAACGCGAGCGGGGCATTCGTGCAAAAGGTGTTCGCACGAGTGCGAACACGGCACGCATGAGTGCGTGCGCTACAAGGCAATGCTCTATCATCGTGGGAACATTTCCTCCAATTCCGCTATCGATGCTTTTCGGCCGTACTCGCACAGCTCGAACGCTTCGGCGTGCTGGAGCTCGCGGCCACGATCCGGGCCGTAGCGGCGAATCAGCGCTGCTCGCACGTTGCCGCATGGCACGCGGCTCCAGCAATCGCTCAGCCATTGCCGGCGCTCGGCGGCATCTTGCGGCACCTGATCCGCGATTCCGTCCACCCACGGGAGCCATTCGTAAAACTGCGATTGATGCGCATCCAGCGCGTCGACCTTGCGTTCCCACGCCGGCTCGATGTCCACCGCGATGTCGGCCGAAAATGGCGCTGGACGCCGGAACTGGTCCTCCAGGTACATGTAAAGCGGATTGCGCCGCAACGCCGGAACGTCCGGACAGATATTGGGCACCACCACGAGATAAGCCGAATCCTGCACTAACTGACTGGTGTAACGATGGTCCGGATGATAGTCGCCAGGGCGATGCGTGAGAACGATGTCCGACTGCCAGCGGCGGATCTCGCGCACAATTTCCCAGCGCGCCTCCAGAGTTGGGAAGAGCTGGCCGTCGTGGTGGCTGAGCACGGTAGTCGATGCAATTCCCAGGCGTCGGGCGGCTTCCTTCGCCTCCCCGGCGCGCACGGCTGCCAACTCATCGCCGCTCAGGACGGCATGTCCCGCGTCACCGTTGGTCACCGAGAGAAACTTAACGGCATGTCCCAGATCGGCGAAGCGGGCAGCGGTGCCGCCGAACTGGATTTCGCAATCGTCGGGATGTGCGCCGATGCAGAGGACTCGCAACACTTGGCAATGTTGCGATGGCGGGGAGCCGAGTGTCCAGTTCGGAACGGTTGTACGGGCGTTCGGTACAGGATCGAACGTATTCCGTTTCAATCCCTTACGCCAATACGCCCGGTGCTAGAATTGAGACTAACTTCATGGGTGAGGGGAAACCGGCAGCATCCAACGGTGTCCATGAGGACCTACCTCACGAGTCCATCCGCACAGCTCTGCACCGCGTGCTTCAAA
Source organism: Bryobacteraceae bacterium (assembly GCA_035632375.1). GTDB lineage: Bacteria > Acidobacteriota > Terriglobia > Bryobacterales > Bryobacteraceae > Palsa-89. The sequence goes on from DASQGY010000171.1 coordinate 5,086, forward strand.
GCCAGGGCTTCCGATCCAGCCGGCGCTCGCAGGACTTTCTAAAGTACGTGGTGGAGCGAACGCTGGAAGGGCAAGCGGAGTCGCTGAAGGAACGCACCATCGGCGTCGATGTTTTCGGGCGGACGGCGGAGTACGATCCCAGCGACGATGCAACGGTTCGGGTGAAGGCGGGCGAAGTCCGCAAGCGGCTACATCTTTATTACGCCAACGAAGGCCAGCAGGACGAAATCCACATCGAGCTTCCCGCCGGTACCTATGTGCCCGAGTTTCACACGGCACAGGCGCACGCCCCTGTTGCGGAATTGCCGCACGCTCCGCGGCCGGGATTCCGGTGGTGGGCGGTCGCGGGCGTTGCATTGCTGGCGACCGGGTTGGTGGCCGTAACTTTGTGGTTCAAGACGCGCCCCGCCGAGACGCCGCTCGATCAATTCTGGGCGCCGGTTCTGCGCGGCTCGACACCCGTGCTGTTGTCGGCATCCTACGTTCCGGTGTACGGCGTCGATCCGAAAATGGCGCCCGAGCGGCCAACGCGCTTTGAGGATTTCGTTCTGTTGAACGACCAATTCGTCGGCGGAGGCGACCTGATGGCGGTGGCGAGACTATCGGCGATGCTGAATCGTATGCATCGCTCCTATCGAGTCAAAATCGGCAGCGACGTCACGTTCCAGGATCTTCGCGCGGCTCCCACCGTGCTGGTGGGCTACTCGTATACGCGCTGGCGCGAGATCAGCAAAGAATTGCGTTTCTTTATCGACGCCGAGGGCCGTCCCCGCATGGTGACCGACAACGGCAAGCCTACGCAATGGGCGCTCCCCGAGTTGCCGCCGGATCGCCACACTGCCGAGGATTACGCGATCGTGACGCGCGTCTTTCATCCGGATACGCAGGCCATGCTGGTGGAAGTGGCGGGCATCACGCAGTATGGGACCGAGGCCGGCGCGGACCTGATTACCAATCCCGAATACATGACGGCGGCGTTACGCGACGCGCCGAAGGGTTGGCAGAACAAGAATGTTCAACTTGTACTGCACGTGAAAGTTATCTCGGGCACACCAACATCGCCGAGGGTAGTCGCAACTCATTTTTGGTGAGCTGTGTGGCATGCGCCACGCAGCGGGTGGTGGGTTGTGGGCGGTGGGAAAAACGTTGACTGCTCCTCGCTGCGTGATTTCAGCGGGAGGCTGGGATGGCGTCCAGTACTTCTTGGGCGGCTTCGCCGAATTTTTCGAAGTTCTTGCGGAAGCGGGCGTCCAGGTCGGCGGCGGCGTGGTCGTAATCCACAGGGTTGTTCCACTGCGCGCGGGCGTCCAGGATTTCGGAGGGAACGCCGGGGCAACTCGACGGAACGGCTACGTGGAAAACCGGGTGCGGTGTGGTGGGGACGTGGTCGAGCTTGCCTTCGATAGCGGCGTTGACCATGGCTCGGGTGTAAACCAGGTTCATGCGATGACCCGTACCGTATCCGCCCCCCACCCAGCCGGTGTTTACCAGGAAGCACTTCACGTTGTGCGTGCGCATTTTCTCGCCTAACATGCGGGCGTATTCGAGCGGCGGGCGCGGTAGGAACGGTCCGGCGAAGCAGGAGCTGAAAGTGGCTTGCGGCTCGCTGCCCAGGCCGCGCTCGGTGCCGGCGAGTTTGGCGGTATAGCCGCTCAAGAAATGGAACATGGCCTGTTCCGGAGTGAGGCGAGAGATGGGTGGGAGGACGCCGAACGCGTCGGCGGTCAGAAACATGATGTGCGAGGGGTGCCCGCCGACGCTGGGGATGACGGCATTATCGATGAACTCCAGGCGATAGGCCGCCCGCGTGTTCTCGGTGAGCGCCTGAGAATCGAAATCGAGGAGGCGCAGGTGCGGATCCATGACCACGTTTTCGAGAACAGTGCCAAAGCGAATGGCGTTCCAGATTTGGGGTTCTTTCTCTTTCGATAGATGGATGCACTTGGCATAGCAGCCGCCTTCGAAATTGAAGACGCCGCGGTGGCCCCAACCGTGTTCGTCATCGCCGATGAGACGGCGGGAAGGGTCGGCCGAAAGAGTTGTTTTGCCGGTGCCGGAGAGTCCGATGAAAAGCGCCCCACGGCCGTCCGGCCCAATGTTAGCCGCGCAATGCATTGGAAACACATTGCGCGCGGGAAGCATGAAATTGAGGGCGGTGAAAATGGACTTCTTCAATTCGCCGGCGTACTCGGTGCCCGCGATGATGATCGCACGCTTCTTGAAATTGAGTGCGATGCAGGTTTTGGAACGCGTGCCGTCCTCGTCCGGATTAGTGTAGAACGTCGGCGCGAAAAAAACGGTGAACTGCGGGACGTGCTCCTCGGTCTTCAACGGATCGGGGCGTATGAAGAGCTGGCGCGCGAACAGGGTGTGCCAGGCGCGCTGGGCGATGACGCGGATGGGCAACGTGTATTCAGGGTCGGCGCCGGCGAAGCAATCCTGGACGAACAATTCGTCGCCTTCCCAGGATTGGATCAGGCGGTTGTAAATCTGGTCGAAGATCTGTTCCGGCATCGGTTGATTTACCGAGCCCCACTCGACGGTGGTTTCGGTACCGGGCTCGCGGACGATGTACTTGTCCTTGGGAGAGCGGCCGGTGAACTGACCGGTTTGGACTACGAACGCACCGCCGGAGGCGAGCATACCCTCGTGACGCTGAAGGGCTTTCTCGACGAGCTGGGCGGAACCCAAGTTCCAGTGCGCGATCTCGAAGTTGCGGATCCCGTGCCGGCTGAGTTCGTAGCGACTTGGACGAACGCCTGCATTTTCCATTAGGTTAAGAGGACTTCGTTTTTGAGTTTAGCACCCGCGGCTCCCCGATTCAGGAATAGACATTCGTCAGCATTGTTGGAGGCCGTCGCTTGAGCGGCCCGAACGGAACGGAAGTCAACACGGATCCGAAACTCTGTGCCACATTAGAGGTATGGGGTCTCGGCTCTTTTTCGGGCTTGCTATCGCTGTGCTCCTTCCGGCTCAGGTGATCGACTTTGAGTCGAACGGGCTGCGTTATAAGACTCTGACTAAGAGCGGCGTCACGGTGATGTTTGCTTATCTGCCGTCGCACGTGAAGGAGTATTCGATTTTGCAGGTGTCGGTTTCGAATGGGTCGCCGGTGGCGTGGGTGGTGAAGCCGGAGGATTTCAGCTATCGCCGGCAGGATGGAACTGTTTCGCAGGCATCGACGGCGCTGAGCGTGGTGAACTCGTTGCTCGGGCACGCCAGCCGGCACGATGTGGTGAAGCTGGTGACGACATACGAGAACAGTCTGTACGGAAACATCAAGATGCATTCCACCAACGGCTACGAATCGCGACGGGAGAGCGCGCTGGCCGAGGGCTTTTCGTCGCGAATCAAGGCGGGTGCAGCGGCGTCGGCGATCGCTCTGGTCCCGACGAAACTAATGGCCGGGCAATCGACGGACGGCGCGGTCTTTTTTTCGAACAGCGGCAAAGCGTTTGGCCCGGGGATTCTGATGGTCCACACTGGCGGAGAACTTTTCGAGTTTCCGACCGAGGGTGAGCCGGTGGGAGTGAAGTAGAGCGGCCTTGCCCTAGCGCCAAAGACCGGCGATCATCAGAACCGCGAGTCCGGCGAAATATGCGGTGCAAATTTGGAGGCGTTTTCCGACGAGATGCCGCGGCCGGGAGCGCACTTCCACGGGCTTGAGCGCCTGGGCTTGTGTGCCGTATGTTCTGAGTGCGACAACGCCCCAGATGAGCAATGCAATCGCGGTTAGCGTTTAGGTTGTTGGGATCTGTTCCGCTTTACCGGGCTTGGGCGGTTTGCTTACGATCGGTGATGTCCGGGCTGATTCCGACGTGCCCCAGGTACTCGCCGCAGGGGGACAATCGCGGTTCGGCATACGAGGCTATCCACCGCCACTGGCCATCGGCACGCTGGAAGCGAGCTTCTCCCTTGAAAGGTGTATGTTCCCGCACAGCCCGGTGGAATGCGGCGATATATTCCGGCGCATCGTCGGGATGAACCAGCAACTCCCACTTACCACCTTCCACCTGTTCGTAGACGTTGCCGCAGAATTCGCGGTAGGCCCGGTTGATGAACTGAATCTCACCCTCGGCGTTGGTCACCCACAGCACCGTGGGGCAACCGTCGGCCATGATGCGGAAGCGTTCTTCGCTCTCCTGCAGCGCCTCCCCAGTGCGTTTGCGTTCCGTGATATCTTCGACGTGAACTACAAAATATAGTGGACTGCCAGCGCGGTCCCGCACCAGGGAAACCCTGACGCGAGTCCACACCACAGTTCCGTTGCGGTGGATGTAACGCATTTCGGCATCCACGCATTGCCCGGGGTCCTGACACAACCGATCCCTCCTTTCGAGGGCCGCCTCCAGATCGGCGGGGTGGGTGAGTGAGGTCCAGGTGGTGGCCAGCAGTTCATGGCTGGAATATCCGACCATGCGGCAAAACGCGTCGTTCACCTGAATGAAGCGCCCGTCGAGTCCCCCAACGCACATCCCAGTCTGGGCCTGTTCAAAGACGCTTCGGTATCGTTCTTCGCTTTCCCGCAACTTCCGTTCGGCCAGCAAGCGCTTGCCGATATCGCGAGCGATGCAGGACGCGCCGACTACTTCACCGGCTGGATTCCTCAAGGAGGAAATGGAAAGCGAGACATCGATTTGGCGGCCGTCTTTTGCCCGGAGAGCCGTCTCGAAGGAACTGCCTTTGCACCCCTTCCGTATGCCCTCCAGGCAGCGGCGCACTTCATCGCGATGTGCGGGTGGCGTGAGAATGTCGGCGTTCTTGCCGATGGCTTCCCGGCTGGAGTAACCAAACAGGGCTTCGGCGCCACGGTTCCAACTGACGATGGTTCCATCCAACTTCACGCCGTGAATCGCGTCGCCGGAAAATTCGACGATCGAGGCCACCAGGGCCCTTGCTTCTTCGGCAGCGCGGCGGTCGGTTACGTCATGTTTGATGGCAATGTAGTTGACAATTTCGCCGCTCGCTCCCTGCACCGGGGTGATGTGCATTTCTTCGTTATAGAAAGTTCCGTCTTTGCGCCGGTTGATCAGCTCGCCGTGCCAGACCCGTCCCGAGCGGATGGCGCTCCAGAGCTCCCCGTAAAACGCCGCCGGCTGGCGCCCCGATTTGAGCATGCGTGGGTTCTGTCCCACCGCTTCCTCACTGGAGTAGCCGGTCATGGCGGTAAAGGCGGGATTCACGTATTGTATTTTCCCGCTGGTGTCGGTGATGATAATGCCGTCGGCAGCCTGCTCCACGGCGGCGACCAGGCCAGCGCGCTCGATCATGCCACTGTCGACGGACACTTGACCTCCCGGAGACACATCACCTCGATGAGATTTGTCACAACCTCGACTCTGCTTCTCTTATCGCCGTACTTCCAGGGTTCTTGAGGGCGCCCAGCCAAACCAGATCAAGTAACGGTTAACGGAACGCATAATTTGTTTACCTTCTTTTTACAGAACAGGGAGAAAGAGAGGGAATAATTTCGCCGTCTCCAAGGCATGAATCGCCTAGGACGCTACCTCTTGTTCTTTTTGGTGGTGTGCTCGCTTCCAGCAGCGAACAACTATCTGGTGCACAATCTGGTTTCCGATTTGCCCGGGATCGCCGACCATCAGGACAAGAACCTGGTAAATCCGTGGGGCAACGGATTCAGCAGCGGCAGTCCGTTCTGGGTTGGCAATAACCGGACGGGAACTTCGACCCTTTACGACACCACAGGCACTCCGCTCTCACTGGTGGTGAAAATCCCCGGACCGCCGGGGACCTCTGCACCGGGAAAGGTAACGGGCGTGATTGCGAATGGTACGCCTGCTTTCAATGTCGCCAATGGTAAGCCTGCTGCATTCCTATTCTGCGGGGAAGACGGAATCGTTTCGGGATGGAATCCCTCCGTGGACGCGACGAACGCGAGGATCATGATCGACAATTCCGGATCGGGTGCGGTGTACAAGGGCTGCGCGTTGGGAGGCACGGCCGACGCACCGATGCTTTTCGCGGCTAATTTCAACAGCGGAAAGATCGACGTGTGGGATGGCGCTCTGAATCCGGTTCAGAATGCGAACGCCTTCACCACCACCGCGGTTCCGGATGGGTTTGCGCCGTTCAACATTCAGAATCTGGCGGGCAAGCTCTACGTCACCTACGCCAAGCAGGACGCCAACAAGCGCAACGACGTTTTCGGCCCGGGGAACGGTTATGTCGCGGTGTTCGATATGTCGGGCGGTCTGCTGGCTAATCTGATATCGCAAGGCCCGCTGAATTCACCTTGGGGAGTGGCGCTGGCGCCGGCATCCTTCGGAGACTTTGGTGGCGACTTGCTGGTGGGCAATTTCGGCGGTGGGATGATTAACGCGTTTGATCCGGTGACAGGCGCGTTCCGCGGAACGTTGAACGACGTCCACGGCGCGGCCATCCGAATTCAAGGATTGTGGTCCCTGAACTTCGGCAATGGCGGGCGGGGCGGCGACCAGGCGACGTTGTACTTCACCGCCGGGATCGGGAATGGCGGGCCCATTCAATCGCACGGTTTGTTCGGCAGCATCCAAGCCGCGCCGTCGATTCGGACGGGACTAGTAGGCGGAACGTTCGATACAGTGATCGGGCCGAACATGTGGGTCAGCATCTTTGGAGGCGGATTGGCGGCCACCACCCGCACCTGGCAGAAGAGCGATTTCAAGGACAATCAATTGCCGACGCAATTGGATGGCGTGGGTGTTACGGTGAACGGGGAAGCGGCATTCGTTGGCTTCATCAGTCCCACGCAGATCAATTTTCTGACGCCGCCCGATTTGCCGTTGAGCCAAGTGACCATCCAGACGGCGAACAACGGGCTGGTGAGCGCGGTTGTTCCCGTGGCGCAGCCGGTGCAGCAAGCAGTACCGACATTGTTTAACTTCGGTCCAGCGGCCGCGAACGGGCATCTGTTCCTTGCGGCGGAGCACGGCGACGGATCTTTGGCTGCGCCGCCGGGGTTGATCCGGGGAGCAACGACCACGCCTTTCCGCGCGGGTGAAACCGCGGTTCTGTTCGGTACCGCGTTCGGAGGGACGTCGCCGTCACCGCCAAATGGCTTTCTGATGAGCGCACCTCTGGAGCTGATGGCCATGCCGGTGGTTACGATCGGCGGAGTGCAGGCGCAGGTAGACTTTGCCGGATTGGTGGCGCCGGGTTTGTACCAGTTGAACGTGGTGATCCCTGCGGGCATTCCCTTGACGGGTCCGGGCGCATTCAGCGAAGTTCCAGTGGTGGCTACGGTATCGGGCACGACGATCCAGGCGAATGGATTGATTGCGGTGGCGAACCCCGCTAGTTCCGGCAATTGACGGCAAGGTCTAAGATAGATCCGCCACGGTAGAATCGATTGCATGGTGCGCTTTTGCTTCGCTGCTCTCGCTGTCGGAACCGGATTGACTGCTGCGGACGTGGTCCACCAGCGGGAGTTCACGTTCCAGTACCAGGCAACAGTGAAGGATCTGCCGGCGGGGACGGAGAAAGTGGAGCTTTGGATTCCCGTTCCTCATGATGATGCTTACCAGCGGATTTCGAACGTCGCAGTGGAGACGGCGTATCCTTACAAAATCGCGCCCGGAGATCAGGGGAACACGATTCTGCATCTCGAAATCAGCCGGCCCAAGGGATCGAGCATACCGGTGACCGTCTCGTTCCACGCGGTTCGAAAGGAACGCATTCAGCGGATTGTTGGGACCGAGCAGAAGGCAGAAGCGCCGGCGGATTTGGCCCGCTGGCTACAGCCCGACCGGCTGGTGCCCCTCGACGATAAGATTCGCGCGTGGGCGCGCGAGGTGACGGAAGCGGCGCACGCGCACACCGATGTGGAGATGGCGCGAGCGATTTACAACCACGTGGTGGCGACAGTGAAGTACGACAAGACGGGCAAAGGGTGGGGGCGCGGCGACATCTATTACGCCTGCGACGCCCGGCGCGGGAACTGCACGGATTTCCACGCTATCTTCATCGGATACGCCCGCGCCGTTGGCATACCAGCGCGATTCGCCATTGGGTTTCCGCTACCGGAAGAGCGCGGAGCGGGCAAGATCGCCGGATATCACTGTTGGGCGGAGTTCTATGCCAAGGGAATCGGTTGGGTGCCGGTGGATGCTTCCGAGGCGGCCAAGAATCCGGCGAAGCGTGACTATTTCTTTGGCGCGCACGACGAGAATCGGGTGGAATTGTCAAAGGGTCGCGACTTGTTGCTTGCGCCGGCGCAGCGGGGCGAGCCGCTGAACTATTTCGTTTATCCCTACGCTGAAGTGGATGGAAAGGCCTACGGGGATATCGAAGGGACGTACTCCTACGCGGATGTGTTCTCAGGTGCGGCCACGCGGACAGCTCCCTAGTCTAGCAGGCTGCTGAAAAAGGATTCACAGGCTTATGCCCGTGCCACCATGCACTGACAGGGTTCTGAAGGTGGCACAGGCTTTAGCCCAATGCCGTCAAGTTTTCCGGCCGGCTCGGAAATCAAACATTTCACAGTGCTAATGTTGGTCACTGAAATATCAGATGCGACAAAAGCAATCCACCGGGCGTCGGCACGAGTGCCGACGCGGCACCCAGGAATGCGTGCGCTACATTCTCGGGCGCGCGGAAAACCTAACGGCATTGGGCTCTAGCCTGTGGGTGTTTCCGGCCTGTGCGTCATCCTGCAACCTGGATCGTTGAGAGACAGAAACTGGCGCCGTGGAACCAGCAGGTGTCCGCAGCCGCGTGAGCATCGCGGCGCAGAGATTGGACCGTAGACATTTTGCCGCCGCTCAGGGCTTTGAGGATGGCGCCATTCAAAGTGGAGTCGCGGAGACTGGTGCAGGAGAAGATCATGACAATGTTCACGACGGTTGCTGAGTAGGCATCGCCTGCGCGCTTCACCAGCACCATGCATCCTTTGCCGATGCCTCCGCCGGTTTCGAACGTAAGCGGGAATAAAAGGCGGCCACCAGGACGGAGCCGGTCGAGCCATAGCGGGTTCGGATGCGTTACGCCGGCGTTGACCAGGATGACGTCGACATCGCCGGGGTCGAACTCGCCGCCATCGCCGGCAATCGCCTCCACGTTCTTCCATGGCGCAAGATTTTCGCGAGCGCGCGCCGCGAGACTCGCATCTACTTCCACCGCGATGACGCGCCCGTTCTCGCCGGCGACTTCGGCCATCACGGCGGTGTAATAGCCGAGCCCGCAGCCGATGTGCAACACGTGCGCGCCTGCGTGGATTGCGACAGCGTCGATCCAGGCGGCGAGCGTGCTGGGGTGTCCGTTGTTGAGCTGCCGTTCGGGATCGATAGAGACCAGGACGTTGTGATACAAGTGGCGCGGATCGGCATCGCCGGTGAGCCGATAGCTCACGCCCGACTGCGCGCCGATATCGGAGACGCCAATTTTCCAGGGACCAGGACCAAGAAAGTGTTCGCGGGGAACTTTGGCATACGCGTCTACGAGGCCGGGCGTCTGAATTCCAGCCACTGCACCGATCTCCTCAGCATAGAAACGGCGGCGGTCCTCGATGGTCACGGTACGATCGCCTCGATGTCCCGGAGCGCGCGATCCAGAATCTCCTGGATCTTCTCGCGTTGCGCGGCATTTGAGCTATTCTTCATGGCTCGGAAGGAAGCTTTCAGCAGTGCGCCCAAAGGTCCGGAGATCACGGCGACTTCGGGGCCCATCCACTGCGCCCAATCGCCCCAGCGGGAAGCGCGACGCCAGATCTCGTCGGCGGTATGGCCTTCGCGGGCCAGCTCCTGTTTGCCGAGATCGGTGAGTTGGTAGACTCGCTTGCCGTTTTTCTGCTCGGATACGATCATGCCTTCGTCTTCGAGTTGTTGCAGTGACGGGTACATGGTGCCGGCACTGACGCGATAGCTGCCGCCGGATCGGGATTCGAGCTCCTTCATCAACTCGTAGCCGTGCTTCGGACCGTCGGAGAGGAGCGAAAGAATCGCGATTCGAACTTCGCCGCTGCCGAAGAACCGGCCCCGCCTTCCCCAAGGTGGAAAGGCTCCGCTTGCTCCGAAACCCCATGCACTGCAACGATTTGGATCGGCCCATCCCCAAGGATAGCGCCCCATGATGTCAACCTCCTGCTATCTTACGATACTATCGTTAGATAGGATCTTTAGCTATATCTTACGATATAGCTTACGAGTGGTCAAGGGTATAATAAGCGGGTGACCAAAATTTCCCTGGAGCAGATTGAAAAGGCGGCGCGAACCATCGACCCGGTGTTCTTGCACTCCCCGCAATTCGAGAGCGAGACGATGGGGGCCGAGCTGGGGATGCGGGCGATATTGAAGGTAGAAACCGTGAATCCGATTCGAAGCTTCAAGGGGCGCGGCGCGGATTTTTTCGTCTCCGGGCTGCCGACGGAATCGCCGCGGCTGATTTGCGCGTCGGCGGGAAATTTCGGACAAGGGATGGCCTACGCGGCTCGCAAGCGAGGCTTCGGGTTGACGGTGTTCGTGTCGGAGACGGCAAATACGCTGAAGGTGGAGCGAATGAGGCAACTGGGGGCCGAAGTGCGCTTTGCGGGCTCGGACTTCGACGAAGCGAAGGATCATGCTCGCGCGTTTGCCGAGGAAACGGGTGCGCAATTTGTTGAAGACGGCCGCGACGCGCCGATCGCGGAAGGCGCGGGGAGCATTGCTGTCGAGCTGATGCGCTGGCCGGAGCATTTCGATTTTCTGGTGGCCCCGCTGGGGGATGGCGCGTTGTTGGCGGGTATCGGGCACTGGACGCGGAAACACTCGCCGAAGACGGAGCTGATCGGGGTTTGTCCGGCGGGTGCGCCGGCCATGGAATTATCGCTGCGCACCGGGGAGGTGCGGACCATTGAAGCCGCGGATACGATCGCGGATGGAATCGCGGTGCGTGTGCCGGTGCCTGAAACCTTATCGCATCTCCGCGGTATCCCGCACGACATCCTGCTGGTGGAGGATGAGGCGATGATTCGGGCAATGCAATTCGTGTATCGTCATCATGGACTGGTGGTGGAGCCGTCGGGCGTGGCAGGGCTGGCGGCGGCGATGAGTTTTCCCGAACGCTTTCGGGGCGCCGTTGTTGGGATACCGTTGACGGGCGGAAATCTGACGGCGGAGCAGATGAAGCAGTGGTTGTAGTGTGGTAAGAGGGTAGCTTATGGCTGTTCGACCGATATTGCAGTTAGGGGACCCGGGTTTACGGGCGATTTCGGGGGCGGTGGAGGATCCGCGGTCGGCGGACGTGGCCCAGGCCGTCCAGGACCTGGCGGATACGCTGGCGCATTCGCGCGAGACCACCGGATACGGGCGGGCCATCGCTGCGCCGCAGATCGGCGTGTTGCAGCGCATCGTATTTCTGCAACTGCCGGGCTTGCCGCCGTGGCCGTTCATCAATCCGGAGATTACGTGGCGGAGTGCGGAGAAGGTGGTGGTTTGGGATGCGTGCCTGAGCTTTCTGTGCATCTTCATGCAGGTGGAGCGGCATCGGGAGATCGCGGTACGGTATCAGGATTTGAAGGGTGAATGGCAGGAGGTCCGGGCCGGGGCGGAGCGAGATCTTTCGGAGTTGCTGCAGCACGAGATCGATCACCTGGATGGGATACTTTGCCTGGACCGCGTCGTGGATTTGAAGAGCATTTGCACGCGCGAGGAGTTTGAGAAAAGATATCGGGCGGCGAGTCCGTATGCGGCGGCGGGGTTGGGAGCGTCCTGAAACCGGGGACTGGCAGCGCAGTCCACCGCCAAGTTGCCGCGTGCCGCTCCGTTAAACGCAGTGTCATAAATTCGCATGACCAGCATCGCAACCCCGTACAGGCCGACGGGGGCGTCGGCCGCGGACCTGGGGGTCCGCCCCACAATTCGATTCCACGGGTAGTACAATCTTGGGCATTCGTGCGCAAGCACTAACGGCGTTGTGTTTAGTCAGGATCGATGTGGCTTGGGACAGCGTAGCCAGTCTAGCGCACCACTACTTTGGCCAGGCCGGCGTTGTTTGCGGTGTCGTATGCGCGGACCACCAGAAGGTGCTCGCCGGGGCGGAGTTTGTCGACCACGATATGGAACTGCTCGCGCGGCGAATCGGTGACGCCGTCGGCGGCTTCCACGGGAACCCAGGGGCCGGCGTCGAGCGAATACTCGCAGCGGCGCAGTGGCGAGGTTTGATCCACTACATCGGCGTCCACTTCCACGCGACCGTCGGTGCGGCGGGGCGCGCTTAATGTGACCACCGGCGGTGTATTGTCAATCAAGACCGGAGAGCTTACCAACTCGTCTTCGCGGGCGACGTTGGCCGCGTTGGACGGCCGGTCGGACGCGACTACGCGGAAGTAATAACGGCCGTCTGCCAGGATATCGCCATCGAGCAACAGAGAATTCTCCGCCATGTTAGTGCGGAGCAGCTTCCACTCTTTTTCGTCTTCACCGCGGAAATACAAGGCGTAGGTGAGCCGATCGCCATCGGGGTCGTCGGCCTGCCAAGTCACCTGAATCTGCGAACTGACGCCTCGCGAGAGCGCTTGCGTCGGGGTACCGGCTGGCGTGGACGACTCGCCCGTATCGGTAACCGTGATGCTGTAGGCCGCTGCCGCCGCAGCCGTCGCCGAAGTCTTGGGCGATGCGCTGCCGGGTGTCTGCGTGGTGACGTTGATGCTGCGAACCACTGGCGGATTGTTCTGCGGCAGGTAGGCGACGCTCACGTTCTCGACGGTCGCGCCCGGGCCGCTCAGCTCGGCGCGCCACTGGATGAACCTGGCGTTCGGGCTGCGCACCATCGAGGATTGCGCATCGGTCAGCGGGGCGGACCAATCGCTCCAGGTCTTGTCCGGCCGCGCCGAATTCCCCGAACGAGTGGAGAAACTCGCTTTGCCGCCCTGGCTGCGCCAGGAGAGGCGGCCCCAGCGCGCTACAGTTCCGGAGGCGTGCACTGGCGATTCATAGCTTCCGCTTGTGCCCGGCGAATTCCCCAGCCGGAAGAGCTTGCCCGAATCGCCGGTGGCGGCGAGCAGTCCGCTGGGCGAATCCAGCAGACGCGTCGCTTCGCCCTCGCTGGTTTCTACCAGGAGCGCGGCCTTTCGATCGCGGCTCAAACGATAAACGCGACCCTGCGCATCCGTGGCGAATACGATGCCGCCGCCCGGCTCCACCACCATGCTGTAGACGTTTTCTTCCTTGGAGCTCCACAAAGTTTCCACGGTGCCATCGGGATTAATCTTGTACAGCGCGGATTTTTCGACTCCGGGTATCTCCACCACGGGACTTGCAGTCTGGGCGGTCGCGGCGGAGGCAACAGAAGCTTGTTTGGACGCATCCGGTTTCGGTTTGATATCCGGCCCGGCCTGGGCGGACGTATCGGAAACCGTGATCGACGTCGCGGGCGCTGTTACGGTGACGCTGATGGGCGCCGATAGGGCGGGAGCCTGCGGTCCGGCGCGATTCGCCATGGACCCGCCCAAGGCCGCGGCATAGACGGTGCCATCGGGCATCGGCACGATGGAGCGGATCTCGGGCAGGTTCGCGTCGTAGAGCACGAAGGCCTGGTCGCGGGCGCTGATGCGGTAGAGGATTCCGTTGGGCTCCGTACCGGCCAGCGTGTTGCCGCGCGCATCGAAAGCCAAAGCGGTTACGTGCGACTGTCCGGTCTCATAGTAAAGCTCGGATTTTCCGGACTTGTCGACGCGATAGACGTTACCCGGCGCGCCAGTGCCTACCAGCAGGCTTCCGTCGCTCGCGAAGGCCAGCGACCAGATGTATTTCGACTTTGGTGCGAAGAATTCCGTGGCTTTGCCTTTTTCGATGCGATAGACCTTTCCATCGGGAGAACTGGCCGCGAAGAGCACGCCGCGAGAGTCCAGGGCGATTGCGAACACCTCCGGTTCATCGGCGGTCCACACCAGACTGCTGGCTCCGCTCGAGTCGATACGGTAGACGCGGCCGCGATGGCCGGTGGCGGCGTAAAGAGATCCATCGGGCGCCTGCACCAGGCTCCAGATGGCGGGTTGGCCGGAGGAAAAGACTGTATCCAGCTTGGGGGCCAGTGTGAGGCGGCCGTCGCGATCCAAGGAGACGCCGTGAAAGCGGCCTTTCAGATAATCCTGGTAGGCGTTCATTTCCCAGGTGGTGGTGGTGGCGGCGCGCAAGGACGGAATTGCGAAAAGGCAAATTAGAACCAGCACCGCAGAACCTGGGACAGCCGTTCCCCGTTGTGGGGCAGGTTGGTAACCTGCTCGGCGCAACGCGATTGACAATCGCGCGCAGGTTGGCAACCTGCCCCACATTTTGCCGGTCATTCTTTCACTTCCACGGGTACGGTTTTCGAACCGGATACCACCATGTCGCCGGTTTCGATCTGCAATTCATCGATTTTGGACGTGCGGCCGAACAACGCGCCTTGTGCCGTTTGTGCCTTGGCGAGGATCAAGCCCAGCGATGGCGGCGGGTCGGGGAGATCCTGCCCTTGCACCAGGTAAGCAGGATCAGTTCGCCACACTCGCAGGTACGCGTTGGTATTGGGGCGCAGGTTGTTCAGGAATGAAAGCAATTGCGTGGGCGATTTTTGAACCGTCGCGGCGAGCTGCTGGTAATCGAGCGTATTGGAATAGGAGCCATCCGTGACGGTGAAGTTCCAAGTGCCCGCGGGCGCGCCGATGGGCAGAACATAGCGAACGGTCTTCTCCACTTCCACTCCGTTTTCACCGGTGAAGGTGACGGTTAGATCCAAAGGCTCACCCGGCCGAGCCTCTTTGCGCGACGCAGTGATTTGATCGATTTGCAGCAAGCGCTTGCGCTCGGAAGCTTCCATCGTCAGGGTGATGTTCTTCATCTTGAGCGAATCGAAGCCGGCGCCCATGATATAGGCCAATGGCGAGGCGACTCCGCTCGAGGCCTGCAGCGGCACGTTGAAATCGCCGGCGTAGGTGTTGTCCAGTTTCAGCGGCGGAAAACCATTTTGAAACTCGATGGCGCCGCGCACCGTGTAGCTTGCCAGGCCCAGCGTCCGCTCGGTGGCATCGAGAGCGGAGAAAACCGCCATCTGGACGATGAACGGCGAGAGCACGCGGTCGTTGACCATCTGCATGCGATAGGAGAGTGGCGCGCGATGCCCGTCTTTCACGGTGATGGCAATGGGTACGGTGGCGGCCTTGCGCCCCAGTTCTCCGTAGAGCGCGGTGCTCCTATCCTGGGTGATGGTACCCATCCACTGCAGCGGTGATGAAATCTTGAATGACGACGAGAGGTTGGGAAGCAGCGCCAGCACCTCCGCTCGCGCGAAAGGCAGTTCGGTATTGCCGACGGAAAGAAAGCGATGGCCGAAGGCGTAGATGCGGTTGCCAGCCACTTCGGTGACCGTGCCCTCGGCGCCGATGGACAAATCGCCGGACAGCAACTCGACTGCGATCATGTCGCCGGCGCGGAGCGCGCCCGCATTGCCGAGCTTGGACGGGAGGCGTCCGCCGCTGGAAACCCCCTGGCGCGGTTCCAAGCCGAGCTTCTTGAGCTCGGGCGCGAATCGTTCCAACGCGCTGGAGGTGAAACCGCTGAAGGACACGGGCGTGGCGATTTCCATCAGGCTGGTGGCCATGGATTCGATGCCGCCGCCGAGGGGCACGTCCCGCCGCGGCACTGCAGCCCGCGACGGTGCGGGAGTTGCTGCCCCGCCAACCGCTAACATCTCCTCAATGGGCCGGATGCCCGCAATGGGCTCCTTGGAAAACGAAAACCCCAGCGCCACGGCGCCTAGCAACCGCCCGTTGATGTAAACCGGGCTGCCGCTCATGCCTTGAATCACGCCCGTTTTCTCCAGTGGCCCTCCCGACAGCCGAACAAGGATCACCGATTGCTTGGGACCAATGTTCTCCAGTACGCCCAGAACCTCCACCTGGAACTCTTCGATCTTATTGCCGGAAAACACTGTCTTTCCAATGCCCCGCTGGCCGGCGCGCACGTCCCGCAGCGGGAATATCGGAGTTTGGGCGCAAAGGTTCGATGCTACAATCAGGAAGACGACCAGACGAAAAAGGCCCACAAGCCTATTCTAGACCGCTTCGGTCAAGCGCAACGGGGCATGGTGAATTTCTATGCCTTTCATGGCCGTTGGATGAGCATGGCAACGTATACCAACAGCCTGCCTGAAGAAAATACCGCATCGGCCGAAAAGGCGCGGTTGCCATGGGTGGCCATGGCGTGGTTCGGGGTCCTGCTGATCCTTTGCTATGCGCCTGTTCTCTACCGCCTGGTTCAGCAGTGGGCGCAGGACGACGACATGGGCCACGCGTTCTTCGTGCCGCTGGTGTCCGGGTACCTGATCTGGAATCGGCGCGCGGAGCTCACCGCCCAGACGCCCGTCTCAAACTATTGGGGGCTCGTGCTGGTGATTTTTGGCGCCGTGCAAATGATGCTGGGGACGCTGAGCGCTCAGGTTTTCATCGCTCGAACGGCATTTCTGGTATCGCTCATCGGCGCGATTTGGTTTCTCGGCGGCACGCGAACGCTAAAGATCCTGGCTTTCCCGCTTTTCCTGCTAGTGTTCATGTATCCGATTCCGGCTATTATCTATGCCCGTCTGACGCTGCCGCTGCAATTATTTGCTTCCAGCGTAGCGGAGACGATTCTGAACTTTATCGGCATTCCGGTTTTGCGCGACGGCAATGTTCTGGAACTGGCCAGCCAACGGCTATCGGTGGTGGAGGCCTGCAGCGGCATCCGCTCCCTACTGACGTTGACCTATCTGGCGCTGGTTTACGGCTACTTCTTCGACCGCAAGGTGTGGATGCGTTGGGCCCTGCTGGTGGCCACGATTCCCATCGCCATTGCGGCCAATGCCACCCGTGTCACGCTGACTGGCGTCATCAGCGAATATCGCACGGACTGGGCTCATGGATTTTTCCACACTGTGGAAGGCTGGGTGCTCTTCGCCGTTGCCGCCGTAATGTTATTCGCCTGCCACCAAGCGATCGACCGGGTGTACCGGGCCGTTCACAAGAAGAAGGCGGAGGGCGCAGCGAGCAATGCTTAATTTTCTGAAAAATCGCGCCGCCATTGTACTCACCGTTTTCCTGGTGGTGCAGTGCACGTTGTTCTACGGATTCTCTCGCGGCGAAACGCCGCCGGTTCACAAACCACTGGATGCATTCCCGGTGGATATCGGCGGATGGCACATGATTCAGCAAGGCGTGATGGAGCAGGAAGTCAAGGACGTGCTGCGCGCCGACGATTATGTGATACGCGAGTACGCCGGGCCGCCGGGCAAGATGGCGAACATATTCGTAGCCTTCTTCAACTCACAGCGGGCCGGACAGACGCCGCATTCTCCTAAGAATTGCCTGCCGGGCGCCGGCTGGGTGTGGACGGTGTCCGACACTATTCCGGTCAGTATTCCCGGCCGCGACATACCCATCGACATAAACCGCTACATCGTCTCCAAGGGCGAAGACAAAGCAGTGGTGCTGTATTGGTATCAATCGCGGGACCGTGTGGTGGCCAAAGAATACACGGCTGCCGCCTATGTGGCCTGGGACGCGCTACGCTACAACCGCAGCGACACCGCGCTGGTGAAGGTGACGGTGGGCGTGGTCAACAATCAAGAGGAAGCGGCCACGCAATCCGGTATCGAGTTCGTGCAGACTTTCTTCACCACGTTGCGCGGGTACTTTCCGCAGTAATACAAAAAACGATTGCTTAGAAGCTGAGGAATATTGCCGGCTGACCGCTCCCTCAGAAGCTGTGAAATATTGCCTGGGCTGACCGCTCCCTTACGGTCATGGCTTCCATGAGAAGGCCACCCCGAGTCAAGCACTAATTTGGTCCTGTCACCGAAAAAGGTGACCACCGACCAACGGGAGGCGCCAGCGTCCTTC
>DASQGY010000172.1:0-1990 GCA_035632375.1 Bryobacteraceae bacterium
GCGATTGCCTTGCCCTGCTTTTGCGAGAGCGCTGCCCTCATCTCGGCCTGTCGCATGGCGCGCGGAGCTGCAATGAGGACTAGGACGAATCGACATTCATCGCATCCAGATCATGGCGCTGGCGAGGTGGAGTGCGGCCAGGAAGTGGACGGCGCGTCGGTCGTAGCGTGTGGCGATGTGTCGGAAGTGTTTGAGTTTGTTGAAGAAGCGCTCGATGCGGTTGCGCAACTTGTAGGCGATGCGGTGATGCGGGATTTGGACTTTTCGAGAGCCGAGCGAGGGGATGATGGCCTCGGCCTGGGAATTGCCGATGAGTTCGCGCAAGGCATTGTTGTCGTAGGCCTTGTCGGCGATGACGCCGGTCGTGGCTCGGTCGGCGAGAAGGTCGGCGGCGGTGGTGCTGTCGTGCGCCTCTCCGGCGGTGAGGATGAAGCGCAAGGGTCGGCCCTGGGCGTCGGTGAGGGTGTGGATTTTAGTGGTCAATCCGCCGCGGGAACGCCCCATAGCCTGATCGCTGGCCCCCCTTTTCCGCCGGCCGCCTGCTGGTGGACCCGCACCAAGGTGGTATCGAGCATCAGGTATTGGTTGTCCGGGTCGGCGGTGAGCGGATCAAACACCTTTTCCCACACCCCGGCCTTGGCCCAGCGGGTGAAGCGCTTATGCACGGATTTGTATTTGCCGTACCGCTCGGGCAGATCCTCCCACCGCGCGCCGGATCGCAGAACCCACAAAACAGCGTTCACAAACAGCCGGTTATCCGCACCCGTGCGGCCCGGGTCACCGGCCTTGCCGGGCAGTAAATCCGAAATCCGCTGCCATTGCGCGGCGGAAAGCTCGTATCGTCCAACCATCACAGACACTCCAGATCGACAAATCAGGAGTCCTATGAGTCACACATTCAGGAGCTTGGGAATCCTGATTGTCGATAGAACCTGGCGTTCAAGGGGACGCCGGACTACAGGCGAGCATCAAGCCGCAGACATGCCACTACGGCCTTTAAGATTGGCATGGCTGTGCGGATTAATGAACGGCTCTCCAGCATGGCCGCAGCGGCGGAAGGTCGAGCGACCACAGCCTGTGGAACAGCCCTGGTAGTGGTTAAGAATGCCATCGTGGAGGATGCCTTCGGCAAACTCGGTATGCACCTGCGCATCCACCAAGGTCCTCCGATAACCGACCCAACGGCGTATCGGGCGGGACGGAGCGCAGGAGACGACGTCAACCTGAACCGCCCACTCCCGCAACCGGATACCGGTGTCGCGGCTCTCGACTGACGCCCGGAAATTGCTAGGAGCGAGCGGTCCTCCTGGCTTGAATTCGTGGAGGACTTCATGACGCGCGAGGAACTAAACGCCCTGCTGGTTACCCGAACGGGAGAGGGCTTAGGCGCCAACGATCCGAGATATGTAATTCCAATAGTTGACGGGTGTTTGCACGGCCTCGCCGTTTCGGCTGTTCCGCCCGAACTCGTCTCGAATATTCCGCGGGAACAGCGCGGGTCGATGGTCATTGTCGATGATCGCGATCCGGCCACATCTGGGCCCGACAGCTTCGATTCTGACACTATGGAGTTGGTCTTGGCGGTTGCGTCTCAAGTTGCGATCGATTCCGCTGAGCCATGCGAAAAGTTGTATCAGTATTTCATGGAGTTGGTATCAAACGGCAAAAAGCTCCTGATCGTGCAGACAACACCGGAACGGCACGGTATGTGGCGCGAATTCTTCCGCTTCCGGTGGAAAGGCGCCCAGATCGCGGAAGTTGTGCCGGTTCGAGACGATCCTGATCGAGTGGCAGACGCGTTCGTCACACGTTTCGACGAAGGTGGCTAGATCATCAGTCGCCAACCGTAACTGAGCCGCATGGAGGGCGGCGCCGAATCAGCTTTTGATGGACCGACCATGACCAGTGCCCGTGATATCGCCGAGTACCTGGACTTCACCCCAAGCGGAGACGGCTTCACCGGGGAGTGTCCGTCTTGCGGCTACCGGGG
>DASQGY010000173.1:0-4441 GCA_035632375.1 Bryobacteraceae bacterium
ATTCCAGCTCTATAGCAATCTGGTGAGTGTGGATCGCGCCGAGGAATTCCGCGTTGTCACCTCCTCTGCCGATGCCGAGTATGGGCGCGGCGCGGCGCAAATTCAGATGATTACCCGGTCTGGCGGCAACGCTTTCCACGGCAGCGCCTGGGAAGAGTTCCGTAACACCGATCTCAACGCCAACGACTTCTTCAATAATCTGAACGGCACTCCGCGCAATGTGCTGCACCAGAATCAGTACGGCGTTCGCATGGGCGGCCCGGTGAAACGCAACAAGACCTTCTTCAACGGCATTTACGAAGGCCAACGGCAGCGCCAGGTCATCGCTACCACCCAAACCGTCTACACATCGACGGCACGCCAGGGAATTTTCCGCTTTTACCCCGGAGTTCAAAACGGAAACGCCATCGCGGCGAACCCCACGGTGGACCTGCAAGGCAACCCGATTACGCCTAACGGAGCCACCGGTCCGCTGCAAAGCATCAGCGTCTTCGGCCACGATCCCAACCGCATGGTCGCCGATCCCACTGGCGTCATTAGCAAGCAGCTCGGCCTGATTCCGCTGCCCAACAATTTCCGCGCCGGCGACGGCTTGAACACCGCTGGTTTCACCTGGTCCCGTCCGTTCCCCACCGACAACGGTCTTTATGAAGGACGCGTCGATCACATGTTCAATGCGAATCACCGCATCTCGGTGGTCTTGAGCCACCAGGCTTATAACAGCTTCAACGTCGCCTTCCCGCAGAATTTTCCCACCGTGCCAGGCAGTCCCGATCCTACCGAGACCACGCAGTACAGCGTCTCCTTCACCAGCGTTCTCCGTCCCACGCTGCTGAACGAAGTGCGCATCGGCGCATTTCGGCCACGCACCATCGTGCTGACACCGGAAGATGCCAAACCCGATCTGCTGCCCGTTACCGCCGGGGGCGCGCCTTATATTTTGAGTTTCGCCAACATCACCAGTCCATTTCCTTCTGCGGCCGGCGGCGCCAGCAACCGCATCACGCCCGTTTATCAATACGGCGATACACTCACTTGGGTCAAGGGCCGGCACTCTTTCAAGGGCGGCTATGAGCTTCGTTTTGTTTCCGACCCCGGCTTCGAGGCTTTCGGCGCTCGGCCCGGCGCAAGCGTTGGTTCAGGCGCGGTCCCGGTCCAGGGCATCAACACCATCGCGGGCATCGGACAGAATTCAGGGCTCGCGCAGAATACTCTCCTCGACCTCACCGGATCATTCGGCTTCGCTTTTCAAGTCAACAATTCGCCAGGAGGGGCCAACCCCATCTTCATACCGGGCCAGACCCGCTATCGCAGTTGGCGGTCCACCGAGTACGACTGGTTCTTCAAAGACGACTTCAAGGTGACATCCTCTTTCACGCTCAACCTGGGCGTCCGCTACGAACACTACGGCGTTCCCACCGAACCCCAGGCACGAATGCTCGCGCCGGTCGGCGGCTCGGCTGGCCTCTTCGGACTCTCCGGTACCAACATTGCCAACTCTTTGTTCCAGCCGGGCGCGGCCAACGGCACGCTCACCCGCACGCAGCTCATTGGCGATGGAACGCCCAACCCCGGTGTACATCTCTATAACGCCGACAACAACAATTTCGCTCCCGCGGTCGGCTTCGCCTGGTCGCTGCCCTGGTTCGGCAAGGACAAGACTGTCATCCGCGCCGGCTACGGCGTGGGATACGAGCGCTTGCCCATCTACCTCACTCATACCAACTCGGGTATGGAGCCCGGCCTGTCGGAAACGGATCTCCTTCTGGCGCCATCGCTGCAGAGCCCTCTGCTGAACGTCCAGACGCTGGTGCTCCCGGTGAAGCCCGCAGGCTTGCCCCTGGCGCTGGTTCCGGCCACTGGTTCCGCCTCCCGCAGCCAAAACGTCTACGCCTTCGATCAAGGCTTCCGCAACCCCTACTATCAGAACTACAATTTCTCCATCCAGCGCGCGCTATCCCAAACTATGTCGTTCACCCTCAGCTACGTCGGCAGCAAGGGAACCAAGCTCGCGCGCACCGTCAACCTCAACGAAACCAACATCTACGAAAACGGCATCCTGCAGGCCTTCCAGACCATTCAGGCCGGCGGCACCTCTCCTTTGATCGAGCAGATCTTCGGCGCGGGCGGCTCTAACCTGATGCGCACCTCCAGCGCCACGCAGGGATTCTTCGCCAACAACAGCGCCGGCGGTTTCGCCGACTTCATCAACCGCACCACCAGCCTCGGTGCTGGAACGCCCGGCGGCTTGCTGGCCAAAGCCGGCCTTCCGAATAATTTCGTAGTGGTCAATCCACAATTCCTGAACGTGTATCTAACCGGCAACTACGGCAACTCTACCTACAATTCCCTGCAGGCAGTATTCAATCGCCGCTTCTCGCGCGGCCTGACGCTCCAGAGCAGCTATGTGTTCAGCAAAGCTCTAGGTGAGGATGAGGGCGACAGCAGCACCCTGCAGTCCACCTATCGCACGCTCCGCAACGAAAGCCTGGACAAGCGCCGTCTCGGGTTTGACCGTACTCACGTCTTCAAAGTGAACGGCATTTATGAACTTCCCTTCGGCCAGGGCAAGACCTTCGGCAGAAACGTCAACGGCTTCGTCGATCGCCTGATCGGCGGCTGGCAGTTGGGAACCATCTTCAACAAATTCTCCGGCCAGCCCCTGACCATCAACGCGGCGAACACCGTGAATACATTCGGAAGCTACACTCCCAACCAGCTCGGCGCGCTCCCCGATGGCAGCGTTCAGCGCGTCGGTAACGGTGTGATCTATTTCAACGGAGTCACCCAGATCCCCGATCCCAGCATCAACAACCTCGTCGCCGGTCTCCGCCCCTTCTCCGGCCTGAAGGCCATCGCGGTCAACGGAACGCCGATTCTGGTGAACGCCGCGCCCGGCCAGATGGGCGCAATGGGCCAGGGAATCATCACTGGCCCCGGTACCTTCCGCTTCGACGTCAACCTGGTGAAGCGCGTAAAGGTCACCGAGCGCGTCATCATGCAGTTGGGTGCAACCGCCCAGAACATCACCAACACGGAGCAATTCGGAAACCCGAACACCAATATCAACGACGTGAACTTCGGCCGCATCACCGGCAGCTCCCCGTATTCCAACGCCGGAGTAGGAAGCAGCAGCCCGGCCCGAATCGTGGTGATCCAGGCCCGCATCACCTTCTAGGGATTTTCACACTAACTTGTGAGCAATTGGTAGCACAGGCTTTAGCCTGTGAATGCACAGGCTTTAGCCTGTGAGAGTCTTTTCTTAGCCGCCGGACCTATGCCGAGAGCTCGTAAGCCTCCCGAAGCCAACGCAGCAGTTCTGTGTCGATCTCCGTCACCGCCGCGAGCTTCACTTCATGATGCCAGCGGCTCTTGGAAGTTTGCTCCGACTTGTAAATCCGCACACTCCGAATAGCCTTCGCCGCCTTGATAGTAAGATTCAAATGTTCCTTCCACGGCTGCACGCCGGCAAAAGCAGTCTTCCGAACTAAATGAATCGAGGTCTTCTTGACTTCTTCCTGGAATGGACCAATGGTGCGCAAAGCACTCAACAACTGCTTGTACAGTCGTACCGCAACAGGCCCAGCGGCGGAAAGCGCGTTCGGTTCCATGATGAAGCCCTCTCCTAGAATGTGTAATCCGGCGGCTTGATCCCCTTCACGCGCAAGTAAACCTCCGCCTGCGCCCGATGATGCGCAGTGTGCGTGAAATAAGCCCACAGCCACTCGAACCCAGTCAAATTCCGCGCCGCCGGCCCTACCACTTTGTCCATCCGCTCCGGCGTCATGGAAGCCACCGCCTGATCGCAAAACGCAAACGAGTCACGCAAAAAAGGAATCGCTGTGTCCTTATCGACGTCCACCTTCTGCGTGTCTTTCGACCACTCAACAATCTTGGGCGGCAGCGCAGGCCGAGTCATCCCGCTGGCGTTCGAGCACGCGCTGAGATTCACTCCCGCGATGTGCGCCATCAACTGCCCAAAGCTCATCTCCTCCGGATTAGGCCGGAAATTGTAACTCTCGGCCGGCATCGTATTGGCCACCGCGATCGTGAACACGGCCGAAGTCTTCCAGTGTTTCACCATCGCATCCTTGACGGTGCTTTGCGCAAAAGCGGAAACCGATAGCGCGATAATCGCTGCAAACCTGGTGATCATAATGCCGAAATCGTACCACGAAAAACCGGGGACAGGCTACGCTGTCCCAAGCCAAGTCGATCCCGAAGGAACGGTACCCAGCTAATTGGCGGTGGACAGCGCTGCCTGTCCCCGGTTTTTTAGCACAGACCCACTCAGTAAGTAATGCTCACCGCCCCTGAAACCGCCCCGCCCGCCTCTCCGCCACCGCCCGAATCCCCTCCCGATGATCCTCCGTCCGCGCCAGCCAACTCTGCTCCACCAGCTCATGATCGGTCTGCGCCTTCACCGCATCGGCGATCCCGC
>DASQGY010000174.1:0-6483 GCA_035632375.1 Bryobacteraceae bacterium
CTCTTGCGGTGCTGATTGAGCAAAACCTGCCATTGTCGCTAAGGCCACTAGGCAGAAGACGCGACCGATCACCACACAATTCTAGCGTGCTCAATGGACGCATGGTCCGTGCTATTTCACTGACGCCGGCACCTCAATCGCTTTGCCCGGCATCACTGCCCCAGCGTTGCTCTTCTTCAACAAGTCGTTGATCTCCGGGATCTGCCGCTCGATGAACGTATTCACATCGCCGATGTCTTTCAGAAACTCGGCCTTCAGCTCGTTGAAGTGCTCCACTTGATACGGCGTTGGCGCGGCCAGCACGCGATCGATGCCGTTGAGCAATTGCCCCAGCCGATCCACCAGGCGCGGGCCCATGCTGTAGCCGGGGATGTTGTCCGCGCGCGCCAGCTTCAACTCCATCGACGAAAGCTGCTGCTTGCGTTCGGTAAGCAGGCCAGTGAGCACTTTCGGAGCCTGCGGATCGAGCGCCTTCACACTGTTTTCAGCCTGATCGAGCTCGGCTTTCCAGGTGTCGATGGAACGCAGCGCGTCGTTCACCGACGACTGCATGTCGCGAAGCTTGGTGTTGATGTCGAGCTGCGCGCGGAGCTCGGCGCCCGACGTCACGATGGTCGGATCGACGCGGACTTCGAGTTCGCGCGTGAGCGATTGGCCGCCCGCGGTCAAGCGAACCGTGTACTTGCCCGGCAGTACTTGCGGGCCTACGGGACGGAAACGGAAGCCATTGTCTTCCTGATCGGGCGCAGGTGGACGGCGCAGCCGCGGGCCCTGATAACGCAGATCCCAGGTGACGCGATTGAGTCCGGAGTCCTGAGGAATGGTCCCGAGATCGCGGATCACTTTGCCCGCGCTATCCAGAATCTCGATCTTCGCCGCACCTCTGTCCTTCAGGTAATAAGTGATCGGCGCGCCGTACGCAGGATTCGGCCCGCTGAATGGCTTGTTGCCGCCGCTGCCTAGTCCGCCGGCGAATCCGCCTCGTCCATCGAATCGCAACGCTGGGCGCATGCCGAACAGATAGGCGTTTTGCCCCAACACCTGATCGTTGATCTGCTGCAGGGGCGACACGTCGTCGAAAATCCAGATGCTGCGCCCGTGCGTGCCGAGAATCAGATCGTTCTCGCGCGGATGAATCACCAGGTCGCGCACCGCGACGGGCGGCAGGTTTTTCAGATGCATGCGAATCCACTGATTTCCACCGTTGAAGGACACATGCAGGCCAAGCTCGCTGCCGACGTAGAGCACCTGCGGATTCTTGGGGTCCTCTTTCACCACCCATAGGTAATCGTTCGCCGGCAGATTGGCACTGAGGCTGGTGAACGTCTTTCCGAAATCGGTGGTCTTAAAAAGGTAGGGATGGAAATCGTCGAACCAGTGATGCTCGAAAGCAACATAAGCAGTGCCTGCCGCGGTGCGCGACGGCTCAATCCAGGCGATCTCAGCGAATTTCGGGACGCCGGGCGTGCGGCCAGTAAGATTGGTCCAGTTCTTACCGCCATCGCGCGTCACTTGCAGATTGCCGTCGTCGGTACCGGCCCAGATCACGCCGGCCTGCGCGGGCGATTCAGCGATGCGAATCACGGTGCAGTGGTATTCAGCCGTCGTGTTCTCGGTCCAGATAGTGCCGACGCTCTTCTGCTTCTCGGGATCGTTGGTAGTAAGGTCGGGACTGATAGCGTTCCAGGTCTTCCCGAAGTCGGTGGACTTGAAAACCACGTTGCTGCCGAAGTAGACGGTGTTCTTGTCGTGCGGCGAGGGAACGATGGGCGCGTTCCAGTTGAAGCGATACTTCAGCTCGCCCACTGGCCCGCCGTCGTTGCGCTTGGGCTGCGGGCTCACGTCCTGCTGCTCGCGTGTGCGCCAATCGGTGCGAACAATTCCGCCGCCCTGGCTCTCCGACAGAAAAACTTCAGTCTCGTCCGGATGATTGATGGCGTGGAATCCGTCGCCGCCGCTGACGTTGCGCCATTCATCGTTCAAAATACCGCCGGTGCGCGTGCGGCTGGGACCGCTCCAGGTGCCGTTATCTTGAAGCCCGCCGACAACATAATAGAAAGGCGCGCGAGTATCGGCGTGAATCTGGTAGAACTGGCCGGCGGGAATGTTGAGGATCGCTTCCCAATTCTCGGCGCGATCGTAGGACACAGCCAGGCCGCCGTCCTCGCCAATCCAGATGCGGTTGGGATTCTTCGGGTCCACCCACACGGTGTGGTAATCGCCGTGGATGCCGTTGGCGATGCCGCGCCAGTTGCGGCCGCCGTCGATGGAAGTGGAGAGGCGCATGCCGATGGAGTAGAGCCGATTCTCGTCCGTTGGATCGATGGTGAGATGACTATAGTAGAGGCCGCGGCCCACCACGACCGGATTCTTGGTCATCATTCGAAAATGCTCGCCGCGATCGTCGGAGCGGAACAGCGTGCCATCGTTCGATTCGCCGATGACGTAGACCACGTTCGAATTGCTGGCGGAGACGCGCACGCCGATGCGTCCGAAATCTTTCGGGAGCCCGCCGGTGAGCTGCTTCCAGGTGCGCCCGCCGTCGGTGGAGCGGAACACGCCGGTCTTCGGGCTGCCGGAAATAAAGCGCCACGGCTTGCGGTCGAAGCGCCACATGGTCGCGTAGAGGATGTTGGGATTGTTGACGTCGATATCCAGATCGGCGCAACCGTGCTCGGCGTCGATGTAGAGGACTTTTTTCCAAGTGTCGCCGCCGTCGGTGGTCATGAAGACGCCGCGCTCTTCGTTGGGCCCGGTGTTGTGGCCCAGCGCGCCAACGTAGGCGATGTTGCTGTCCAGCGGATTCACCACCACGCGCGAGATGTGATGCGTGTCGCGCAGCCCGAGATTGCGCCAGGTCTTGCCGCCGTCGAGCGTCTTGTAAACGCCATCGCCGAAGCTGACGCTGTTGCGCGCGTTGGCTTCGCCAGTACCGGCCCAGACCACGTCGGGATTGTGCGGATCGACCGCGATGTTGCCGATGGAGATAGTGGACTGGTGATCGAAGATGGGTGTCCACGTAGTCCCGCCGTTCGTGGTTTTGAAGAGCCCGCCCGAGGCGGTGGCGACATAAACCAGCGCCGCGTTGCCGGGAATCCCTTCCACGTCGGTGACGCGCCCGCCCATGGAAGCGGGCCCGATGCTGCGGAATTCCAGCCGTTCGAAGAGCGACGAATCGAGAGCGTTGCGTCCGCCTTCGGCCGGTGGCGGGGCGGCGGAGAGAACGCAAGCGATGGCGAGCAGGGCAAACGTGAAGCGACGCAGCATGTGGGAATCCTTTCCGATTGTCGAGAATATCACAGGGCGTGCCGGACAGCGATCGTCAGGACTTGCTGACGCGCACGACTCACAGCAACTTACCGAGCCGCGACCGTAAGGAAGC
This sequence comes from Bryobacteraceae bacterium, assembly GCA_035632375.1. Taxonomy (GTDB): domain Bacteria; phylum Acidobacteriota; class Terriglobia; order Bryobacterales; family Bryobacteraceae; genus Palsa-89. The sequence goes on from DASQGY010000174.1 coordinate 3,383, forward strand.
GGGCCAGAGGGCGGTCTTTGAGCAACGCCTTTGAGCCTGTGGATATTCAAAACCGTTCGCGAGCCATCTTTCAGCAGCCTGATAGCATAGGAGGCGAGATTATCACAGCAGCGACGAGGAGACCGGTCGATGGGCCTGAATGAAAGACGCAAGATCAAAGAACTGCAGGACGTGACCTTTCCAGCGCGCGTGAAGGAAATCGAAGAGATTTGCGGTGCGCCAATCCCCTACGAGGTGGACTGGGAAAGTCTCGCCGACGACGCGGAAGGGCTCAACTTCATCGACAACATCTCCTGCCACCGCCTGAACATGGCGTTGCGCGTGATCTGCCAGGACGATATGGGCAAGCAGGCCGTTCGTGATGGCCTGAAGCTGGTCAAGTTGAAAAATGTGAAGGACCAGGCCTTGAAGAAGATCGAGTTCGGCGGCGGCGTGCTGGAGATGCACTGCCCGTATGCACTGGGCGCCAGCGGCCTGTTCAGCGACAACGAAATCCGCCAGGTTCTGGAAAAGGGCTTGTGATCCCGCCGATGCGGTTATAATGACTGCAGGGCGCCCGTAGCTCAGTCTGGATAGAGCGTTTGCCTCCGGAGCAAAAGGCCGTAGGTTCGAATCCTACCGGGCGTACCAATCCTCCAGTGCCTGCCGAACTTCACGCTTTGTTGAAAGCCTTCTTGATAGTCCCCATTGCGATGAAAAGCTTTCTCTGGTGTTCCAGAAGAGGCATGAACTCGTGATGCAGGTAAAACTTCCGCGCTACGTCGTCAATCGCTTCAGCCACCACTCCCACGGACGCAACCTCAGCCGTATTCTTCCAACTGCGATGCAGCGCATCCATCAACAATAGCCTCCCGAGCTTTTGCCCCTGGTGTTCCCGGCTGACTGCCAGCCGACCCAACAATGTTGCTGGAATGAGGGGATACTTTGGGAGCTTTCGAGCCACTTCGGATGGCAGCTCCGCCGCACGAATTCCATATGCGGAAAGCGTGTAGTAACCGAGAACGCGGCGCGCTGGATCGACTATCACAAATGGCGCCGCAACCTTCCGCTTAGCGTCTTGCCGCGCCTGAAGGCGAAAGTATTGGTCCAGTTCGGGAATGCCGCACGAAAAAGTCTCTCGATCATGATCGCCGAGAGGCTCAAAGAAATACGAAACCTGGGAGACACTCACCTATCGGCCCAGACGGCGCTTGTAGTGCCGAGCCGCGGCGCGCAATACAGGTCCTGGTTCGGCTGGGTTAAGAATGGCATTCACGAATGCCTCCGTCTCGCGTGCGCTGAGGATCAGCATGGCCCGTTCTTCGATGGTGCGTTCCGCGGCCGCTTCGGCGCTATGCAGGACAAAGTCTGTCATGCTTCGACCTTGAAGATCCGCGGCTCTCTGGATCAAGACTTTTTGTTGTTCATTAAGGCGCGCGTCAAAGCGATAGGCCCTCGCTCTTGGTGGCCTTCGTGTTCTTGACTTTAGTGCTGTTTGGCCCATTGGTTGCTCCGTTACAAGTGTACGGTATCTTTCCGTACATGTAAAGGGGATGCCGCAGAGTGAATACCCGCATGGAGAACACGGAAAAACTGAGCCTGGAACAGATCCGGGCGTTTTTGCCACCGTAAGGGAGCGTTAGCCCGCCGTCAATTCTCCGTCGGACTCTTCTCCAGGTGCTCCACCACGATCTGTTCCACCATCCCCTCGCGCGTTTCGAGCTTGAGGCCGAGTTCCTGCACCGCCTTGAAAACCGTCGATGAGCCGCTGGGATCCGATGCCGCGTCCGCGGGCGACCCCGCCGCCGCTTCGCTCCGCCCCGGCCCTCCAGGCACGTCCATCCCCGCCGCCCGCGCCATGTTCATCAGGTCCGCCAGCGGGATGTTCACAGATACTTCGTAGTTTCCCTTCAGCTCGGTCATGTCCACCACCTGACGCCCGCCCCGGCCTCCCATTTGCGAGAACTGCGTCAACATATCGGCGAACCCCGACATCGTCACCTTGCTCCCTTCCAGGCGCAGCGATTGCGTAGCCGGGTCCAGCTTGTAATGCATGATGCCCTTCGCACCCATATTCAAGGTTGCGCCGCCGGTCTTATCTATCGTCATCCGCATCTTCCCGTCGGGCCCGTCCATTGTCATTTCGCCGGGCTTCAGCGGTGTGTCCTCGTCGATCGGCGGCGGAGCCTCCGCGGACGCCTTCAGCTTCGGACCTCCTTTGCCCACCACCAGCGCCAGCACATTATGTTCCTTGGTTTCACGCCGCACCACCAGCTTGAACCGGTCCGCCAGCAGCGCCTGCAGCATTTTCGGAACGTCGTCGCTGGATGCCCCCTCCGGCACCGCGGCCGCGATGTCGAATCGCTGAGTCGCCATCCAAGCCGGACCCACCACCTGGAATGGCTTCACTTTGTATGCCATCACGATCAGGTCCTTCAGCGACATATAGATGTACTCGGCACGCGCCCCGTCAATGTGCGGACCGATCCGCGGCATCTGCCCGTTCTGCACCGCCGCCGCCATTTTCCCCATGTCCAACGGCACCGCCGGTTTGATGGAGGCCACTTCGAACGAGGGGCCCGTCTGCGCGACCGCTGCGATAGCCGTCCACGCCAGGAGAGTAATGATCTTTCGCATCTCTTTCTACTGTGACGCAGCTTGCTCCCCCCGGGCAAATGCCCGCTCCCAAGACTCCGCGGATTCAAAACCCACCTGCCAATCTTGCGGGCTTGACACGCCAAGCGCGCCGGAATAACATTGTTATTACAATGCGGACCGTACACGTGACCATTCGACAGATAGGCAACTCCCACGGGGTTGTCATCCCCAAGCCGGTACTCGCGCAACTGGGTCTGGATGGCAAAACGGGAGCGGAAATGACGATCGAGGATGATGCACTTGTGTTACGCAGGCCCGCAAAGCCGGCCCGCACCGGTTGGGCCGAGGCCGCCAGGAGAATTGCCGAAGCTGGCGACGACGAACTCGTGATGGGCGAATTCGGCAATGCGGAGGATTCGGAGTTGGTTTGGTGACGCGTGGAGACATCTGGCTGGTGAATCTTGATCCCACCATCGGGAGTGAAATCAGGAAGACACGGCCATGCGTCGTGGTGTCCCCGCAGG
>DASQGY010000175.1:0-15788 GCA_035632375.1 Bryobacteraceae bacterium
GGTTACGGAAGGAGTGTCGGACCACTGTTCCACTTTTACACCTGGCTTTGTGACAGGCGAGACGTCAGGGCCAAACGAAATCACCATTGCTGCTCCTTCTGTGTCTGTTGCGGTCAATCGCCGTGGAGACAATCGGCTGACGTCGAATCCGTCTTTCACCAGACCTTTTTTCGTTGCTTCGTTCAACTGCTTCTCGGGATCGGTTCCACGAGATATTGCGGTGAAGGCGAGGCCATTCTTGTGGGCAAGTTGTTCGAAATATTGAGCCGCAATCATGCTCTTCGCCGATCCGTGTTCGCACACGAAGACGATGCGGGTTGGAGCGGTACTCTGCCCTAGACACAAACTCAGGGTCAGAATCAACGCAGGGGCCAGCCATTTCTGCATCACACGTTTATTTTACCTGGATGGTGTCGGCCTTCTGGATTCTGGATTCTGGCTCAGCCGACTGTGGGGCAGGTTGATAACCTGCAGCGGGTTGGTAACCCGCTTGGCGAAGCGCGATTAACAATCGCGCGCAGGTTGGCAACCTGCCCCACAGGCTGGTCATATCGTCCTGATTTTTGGGGCGGCTGTCTGCTGGCTCCTGGATTCAATTCTTTCCTACACTAGTACTACGAAACATCGTCGGCCCAATCCATCAAGAGACGCTCATGGTCCACCCGCCATGCTTTGCGGTGTCCATCCGGTGCGCGAGGCGTTGCGGGCGGGGCGTACGCTGGACCGCTTGTTGATCGCTCGCGGGGCTGGTGGACCGAGGCTACAGGAGATTATCGATCTGGCGCGCGAGCGTTCGGTACCGGTGCGTTTTGAACCGCGCGAGGCGCTGGATCGGGCGGCGAATGGGGCGGTCCATCAGGGCATTGTCGCGTTTGGTTCGGCGCAACGCTATGCCGAGCTCGATCAGGTCCTGACCGGTGCGCAATTGCTGGTGGTGCTGGACGGCGTCGAGGATCCACACAATCTTGGCGCGATCGTCCGCACTGCCCACGCGGCGGGGGCGGCGGCGGTTGTGGTGCCGGATCGGCGCGCGGCCGGACTAACCGAAACCGTGGCCAAAGCGGCGGCTGGCGCACTCGAACTGCTGCCGGTGGTTCGCGTCGGCAACATCAGCCAGACGCTGGAGAGCCTCAAGGCCCACGGTTTCTGGATCTACGGTCTGGACGAGCGCGGCACCGAGGTCTACAGCGAAACGGAGTACGCGACACCAACCGTACTGGTGCTCGGCGGCGAGGGGCATGGGCTGCACGAGTTGGTGAAGAAGCACTGCGATGTATTGGTACGCATCCCCATGGCCGGTGCGATCTCTTCGCTCAACGTCTCGGTGGCCGCTGGCGTTGTGCTGTTCGAATGGCGGCGACGGTGTCCATCAAAACCGGGGCCTGCTAGAATGGAGTCATAACGTCTTGAACCTGCCGGGCGGCGTATAAGTTTGAGCCCGCGCGCGTCATCCTGGCATCTCATAAACACAGAATGCCCGCTGCTTCCGATCAATACGAGCTAGGCTTCGGCACACGGTTCGAGGATCTCTATGTCCGCGACGGATTAGTGCGGCTGGACGCGCTTTTTCTCGATCAGCTTCGCTCCGCGAATGCGGATTTGCACGCGCATCTGCTGGAAGCTCGCACCAATCCGGAGGCCGCGCAGTCGAAGGAGCGATCGGAGCTCATCATCGAGCTGGCGCCTTATGTCGAGGATTTTCTCGGGGAGCTGTTCGGGATACGGACCGAGATCCAGGCTCTTCAGGCGAGGCACAACGACCTGGCGCCACTCTTCGCGTTCAAGCGCAAGTTCATCCAGAAGCGGGCCATCAGCGGCGTAACCAAGGAACAGGCGTCGGCTATCGATGGACTGGCGCTGGCCGCGGAGTTGGACGGCTTGTTTGGCGAGCCGGTCACTCAATCGAGTTTCTTCCTTCACGTATCGCGCTGGCTGGAGAACGAACCGGAACATGCGCCGTGGATTCAGACCGCGGCCAGTTACGCTGCCTGGGCCGCGCTATCGCCCGCTGGTATCCGACAGCACTGCCACGATGTGCTCTTCAAGGTGCCGCATAAGATCGACCAAACGCACTTGATTCCCGTAGAGGCGATTCAGAGCAGCAGTCTGACCAAGCTACGTTTGCCGCCCGAGCGATGGCGCAATCGCCAGAGTTTCAAGCTCACCGATGCGGGAACGGATCTCGCCGGGGCGCTGGATCAGGCGAACTATTGCATCAAGTGTCACAACCAGGCGAAGGACAGTTGCTCATCCGGTCTGAAGGAAAAGAACGGCGACTTCAAGCGCACCATTTTTGGAGTGACTCTGGCGGGCTGTCCGCTGGACGAAAGAATCTCCGAGCTGAACGTGGTGAAACAGCGGGGCAACAGCGTTGGAGCGCTGGCCGTCATCACCATCGATAATCCCATGGCGGCGGCCACCGGCCATCGCATCTGCAACGACTGCATGAAGGCCTGCATTTATCAAAAGCAGGAACCGGTGGACATCCCGCAGATCGAGACCCGCGCGCTCAAGGATGTGCTGGAGCTGCCCTGGGGTTTCGAGATCTACAGCCTGCTGACCCGTTGGAATCCGCTGAATTTCGCGCGTCCGCTGCCTTTGCCGCCGAGCGGTTACAAGGTGCTGGTGGTGGGCCTGGGGCCCGCGGGATTCACGCTCTCGCACTATTTGATGAACGAAGGCCATGCCGTGGTCGGCGTCGACGGGTTGAAAATTGAGCCGCTGGCGGAAGAGCTTTCTGGTGTTAATGCACGGGGTGCGCGTACTCGCTTCAAGCCGATCCGCGACATCCGCGAGATTTACGAGTCGCTGGACAACCGCGTGATGGCTGGGTTCGGCGGCGTGGCGGAGTACGGCATCACGGTGCGCTGGGACAAAAACTTCTTGAAGATTATCCGGCTGCTGCTGGAGCGGCGGCAGGAATTCGCGATGTTCGGCGGCGTGCGATTCGGCGGCGCCATGACTATCGACAGCGCGATGGAAATGGGTTTCGATCACGTGGCTCTGTGCGCCGGAGCGGGCCGGCCCACCGTGATTCCGATGAAGAACGGCCTCTCGCGAGGCGTGCGTCAGGCGTCGGATTTCCTGATGGCGCTGCAGTTGACCGGGGCTGCGAAATCGAATTCGGTGACCAATCTGCAAATTCGCATGCCCATCGTGGTGATCGGTGGCGGGCTGACCGCGATCGATACGGCAACGGAATCGCTGGCTTACTACGTGGTGCAGGTTGAGAAATTTCTGAAGCGCTTCGAGACGCTCGCGCGAGAGAAAACCGAGAAGGAAGTTCGAGCGGGCTGGAGCGCTGAAGAAAACGAGACAGCGAACGAGTTTATCGCACACGGCCTGGCGATTCGCGCCGAGCGGGAAGCCGCGGCTCGCGAAGGCCGCGCTCCGAAGGTGATTGGCTTGCTGAATTCGTGGGGCGGCGTGACCATCGCATATCGCCGCCGGCTGATCGATTCGCCGAGCTACACGCTGAATCATGAAGAGGTCTGGAAGGCGTTCGAGGAAGGCATCCGGTTCGCCGAGTGCCTGACGCCGGAATCGGTGGAAGTGGACAGCTACGGGCACGTGGCCGCGCTGCAGCTCATCCGTCATGAGTTCGATGAAATCGAAGGCCACATTAAGCCCGAAGGCGAGCCGGTGCGTCTTCCGGCGAGGTCGATTTTGGTAGCGGCGGGAACGCAGCCCAACACTGTCCTGGGCCGCGAAGATCCGGATAACGTGTTCCTGGATGGCCGTTGGTTTCAAGCCGTGGACGAAGAGGGCCATGCGGTGCAGCCGGAGCGGATCGCCAAGCCGAAAGCCGCTCGCGTGCTCACGTCGATTCGTCCCGATGGCCGCGGCATCAGTTTCTTTGGCGACCTGCATCCGTCTTTTGCGGGCAACGTGGTGAAGGCGATGGCTAGCGCGAAGCAGGGCTATCCGGTGGTGTCGCGTTTGCTTTCGCGAAGAGCGCCTAGCGCTCCCGCGCCGAGCGAGTTGGTGTCCCGCCTGAATGATGAATTGCGCGCTGTGGTGCAGGCCGTGATCCGCCTGACGCCGACCATCGTCGAAGTAGTGGTCCGCGCTCCGATGGCCGCGCGCGCGTTCCAGCCGGGCGAATTCTACCGGTTGCAGAATTACGAAACGCTGGCGACGCGCGTGAACGGAACCACGCTCGCCATGGAAGGTCTGGCGCTGACCGGCGCGTCGGTGGATCGGGAGAAGGGATTGCTGTCCACCATCGTGCTCGAAGTCGGCGGGTCGTCCGATCTGTGTACGCTGTTGAAGCCCGGCGAGCCGGTGATCCTGATGGGTCCCACGGGAACGCCCACCGAAACGCCGTCGCGCGAAACTGTTTTGCTGGTTGGCGGCGGGTTGGGTAATGCCGTGCTGTTCTCCATCGGCCAGCAATTGCGCGCCAGCGGGTCGCGCACCATCTACTTCGCCGGATACAAGAAGATGATCGATCGCTACAAGGTGGAGGAGATCGAGAAAGCGGCCGACGTGGTGGTGTGGTGCTGCGACGAAGCGCCAGGATTCACGCCCGAACGCGTGCAGGACAAGGCTTTCGTCGGAAACATTGTGGACGCCATGGCCGCGTACGGCCGCGGCGATCTGGACGAGCCCGAGATTCCGCTGAGTGCCGTAGACCGGCTGATGGTGATCGGTTCCGATGCCATGATGCACGCCGTGCAGCGCGCCCGCTACAGTGTGCTTGCTGAGTATCTCAAGAAGGGCCACAAGGCCATCGCCAGCATCAATTCACCGATGCAGTGCATGATGAAAGAAATTTGCGCGCAGTGCCTGCAGCAGCACAAAGATCCGATCACCGGCGAGGAGACAGTGGTGTTCTCCTGCTTCAACCAGGATCAGCAAATGGACCACGTGGATTTTGCGAGCCTGCGCACGCGGCTATCGCAGAACGGCGTGCAGGAGAAGCTGACCAAGCAGTGGATCGACCGGTGCCTGCGCCAGATCGGTGCGCGCGAGGAATTGGCCGTCAGCGGCTGATACCCCGATTGGTCCAGCGCGATTGACAATCGCGCGCAGGTTGGACAACCTGCCCCACATCCCTGCTCCGTGGTATCGTTGCTGCGATGCTAAGTGCGCGCGATTGGTTATTCATTGCCCTTGGGGTGTTTGGTGTAGGCTACATCTACATTTGGTTCAGCGGTAAGGGACGAGCCCCCGGTGTGCCGTCGCTCTTTGAGCTGTTCATTGGTTTCGTCACTAACTTCTTCGACACACTCGGTATCGGGTCGTTCGCGCCCACCGCGTCGATTTTCAAATTCCGGAAGATGATGCCCGATGAGCAGATTCCCGGAACGCTGAATGTGGGGCACACGCCGCCCACCATTCTCGAGGCCTTCCTGTTCATCGCCATCGTGCAAGTCGACATGTTGACGCTGGTATTGCTGCTTGGCGCGTCCGTTGTGGGTGCGTGGTTTGGAGCGGGGATCGTCGCCAGTTGGCCGCGGCGCAACGTCCAGATCGGTATGGGCATTGCACTGCTGGCCGCGGCCTCTTTCTTTCTGATGTCGAACCTGAGCCTGTTTCCCTCCGGCGGCACAGCGCTGGTTCTCAACGACTGGAAATTGTGGGCGGGTGTAGCCGGCTGCCTGATGCTGGGGGCGCTGATGACGCTGGGCATCGGGATGTACGCGCCGTGCATGATCCTGGTCAGTCTGCTGGGCATGGATCCCAAGGCGGCGTTTCCGATCATGATGGGATCGTGCGCGTTCCTCATGCCGGTGGCTAGTGCGCGTTTCATCAAAGAGAATAGCTATGCCGCGCGGCCAGCTCTCGGACTCGCGCTCGGTGGATTGCCCGGCGTGCTGATCGCTGCGCTAATTGTCAAGGAACTTCCGCTGACGTGGGTGCGTTGGTTGGTGATCGTCGCGGTACTCTATGCCGCCATCACCATGTTGCGGTCGGCTATGAACCGATCCAAGGCGTAGCCGATCTCATAGCCACGCTAATATAGCCATATACAATATAGCCAGTGTGGGTATAATTGGACATGGTCAGAACCCTGCTGATTGTCCTCCTGGCTTCGGCCGCGCAGGCCGCATCGCCGATCGACTCGATGGAAGCGGCGATCCGCTCCGGCGAATTCAAAAAGATCACTAGCATTGTGGTCTCACGGCACGGGAAAATCGTTTATGAGCGCTATTTCGAAGGCGACGCGTCCACTCTTCGCAACACTCGGTCGGCGACCAAGACTGTAACCGGGATGCTTGCCGGAATTGCGATCGAGAAAGGGCTGCTCGCCGGCGTCAACGCGCGAGTCGCGCCATTCTTCGCGGACCATGAACCTTTTGAGAATCCAGACCCCTTGAAATCGGCGATAACGGTGGAAGATTTCCTGACCATGAATTCGGCGCTCGATTGCAACGACAATGTGGATGGATCGCCCGGCAACGAAGAGAAGATGTATCCCACGAAGGATTGGGTGCGGTTCGCATTTGACCTGCCAGTGCGGAAGGAGCGGGGCTTTAGCTATTGCACCGCAGGTGTGGCCATGCTCGGCGAAGTGATCCAGCGGGCGACGAAGACTCCAGTGCCCGCCTTTGCGCAGAAAAACCTGTTCGACCCGCTGGGAATTGAGCGCTCCCAGTGGAGCTACTCGCCCACGGGAACCGCGATGACCGGCGGCGGACTGGAACTGGCGACGCGCGACCTGATGAAACTCGCGCAATTGTACGCGAACAAGGGCGAGTGGAACGACAAACGGATCGTTTCCGGGCAATGGGTGAGCGCCTCGGTGCACCCGCGGCTGCGCATCGACGACCACACCGAATACGGCTACCTGTGGTGGATCACAAGTTTTCAATCGGGCGGCAAAGCATATCCGTCGTACTTCATGACCGGCAACGGCGGTAATAAGGTGGTGGTGATTCCGCAGCAGGAAATGATTGTGGTCATCACCAGCACCAACTACAACACCCGCGGCATGCATCAGCAGACGGAGCGGCTGTTGACGGAGTACATCCTTCCGCAATTCGCGAAGTGATCTTCCAGAGTCTCGTTGATTATGTACGAATTGGCGGGAGGAACAAAGTAGGTATGGTAGCGACTCCCAACGATGTAGGCTAAAGGAGCAGAACCGTGCGCTATCGGACGAGGGAAGCTGGCTATTCTATAGGGAGACGGGATGGATCTGGTCTTCGAATGGGACCCACGCAAAGACCAAGCGAATCTAGAAAAGCACGGTGTTGCCTTTTCCGAGGCAACCTCGGTATTTGGCGATCCACTGGCGCGGATTTTTGCGGACGAAGATCACTCCACGGACGAGCAGCGCGAGATCATCATCGGCCATTCGCAGGCGAAACGGCTCCTGCTGGTGTGTTTCACCGAGCGGGAGGAAGGCTGGGTACGGATCATCAGCGCTCGGCGTGCAACCAGGAAGGAACAGCACGACTATGAAGAGTAAATCACGACCTGAGGCGAAAACGAGCAGGGCCAACGGACTTCAGCCTGAGTATCGGTTTGACTACAGGAAGGCCAAGCCGAACCGTTTTGCCAGTAAAGTACGTACTGGATCTGTAGCCGTCTTGCTGGATCCCGATGTCGCGCGTGTTTTCCAGAATGCCGAATCCGTGAACACTGTACTGCGGGCCTTGTTGTCGACTATGCCTGCCCGCCGTACGCGCGGGAAGCGCTGAATCCTTCTGAACACGATTAGGTCTGTGCCCAGCGCTGGTGCGGGGCCCTCCGCATGGCGCTGCCGTCGCGAGCCTGTAGCGAAGTAACGCCAAGCAGCGATCCTTCCCAAGTCTCCTGTTGACACGCCACACGAGCCGTGTCATACTCCTGTTGTCACTACACAGGAGCGTTCATGGCCGACAGCAAATCCGATATTCTGCAAGGCACCCTAGACCTGATGGTCTTGAAGACCCTCGATAGCATGGGGCAGATGCACGGTTACGGAATCGCCCGCCGCATCGAGCAAGTGAGCGACGACGTGCTTCAACTCAACCAGGGGACCATCTACGCGGCCCTGCTGCGGCTGCTGCAAAAGGGCTGGATTCAATCTGAATGGGGCGTGTCCGATAACAACCGCAAGGCCAAGTTCTACTCCATCACCCGTTCCGGCAGGAAGCAGCTTGCCGCCGCATCGGCCAACTGGCAGCGCATCTCCGGCGTGATGGGTCGGCTGCTGGAACAGGCCAGGAGCTAAACATATGCTCGCGGTACTGAACACCACTGTTTCCCGAATCCGGGGGTTATTCTCCGGCCGCAGCCAGGATGAAGACTTCGATCAGGAAGTCCAGGCTCACCTCGAAATGTTCACCGAAGAAAACATCCGCAGCGGCATGACGCCGGATCAGGCCCGCCGTGCAGCGCTGGTCCGCTTCGGTGGCGTCACGCAGATTCGCGAGAGCCAGCGCGATCACCGCGGCCTGCCGCAAATCGAAACGTTCCTGCAAGATGTCCGCTATGCCGTGCGCGGGTTTCGCAAGAGCCCGGGGTTTACCCTCGTCGCGGTACTGACCCTGGCGCTGGGCATCGGCCTGAACACCACGCTATTCACCGCGTACAATGCCGTGGCGCTGAGACCATTGCCCGTGAAGGACCCGCGGACCGTGGTCCGTCTGGAGCGCTGGTTCCAGGATTCCAGCCTCGGCGATCTGCAGTACGCATTCTCGTATCCGGAATATGTTTATTACCGCGATCACACCCGTAGCCTGTCGAATCTGGTGGCTGCGAGCTGGCCTACCAGCATTCTGTTGAACGCAACTGACGCCGCGCAGTCCACTGCTTCGGCGGCCATCGAACACGCCCGCGGTCAATTGGTTTCGGGAAATTATTTCGCCGACCTCGGCATCTCCGCCAGCCTCGGCCGGACCTTTCTGCCCGAGGAAAATCAGACGCCCGGCGCACACCCGGTGATCGTACTCAGCTTTCCATTCTGGCAGCGCCGCTTCAACTCCGACCCTCTGATTCTGGGCCGCGTACTGAAGTTGAACAAGACTGACTTCACCATCGTCGGTGTGACGCCCAAGGAATTCATCGGCACTGCAAACCCGCCCGTCATTCCCGATTTCTGGGCGCCGCTGATGATGCAGCCGCAGTTGGTTCCCGGCTCGGACTGGTTGAATGAAGCGGCCAATCATCAGTTCCAGATTCTGGCCCGCCCTCGTCCCGGAATCGGGCGGAAGCAAGCGCAGTCGGAAGCGCAGATTCTGGCGCTGCAATTTGGAAGCACTTATACCGAGCTGGACAAGACCGTCGCACTGACGCTGGCGCCCGCAGTGTTCTTCGGCGGGACGGACGACATCCGCTTCCAGGCTTTTGTGGCGCTGCTGATGGTGGTGGTGGGCATGGTGCTGTTGGTGGCCTGCGCCAATCTGGCCAACATGCTGTTGGCGCGCGCGGCCGGACGCCAGCGCGAGATCGGTGTGCGGCTGGCTCTCGGGGCCAATCGCCGGCGCGTGATCCGCCAATTGTTGACCGAAAATATCCTGCTCGCGCTGCTGGGCGGAGCGGTGGGTTTGATTTTCTCCGTCTGGGCCAGCCAGTTGCTCTGGGTCGCGGTCCGGCAGGCGCTCATGGGCCAGGCCGAGCTGGTGGTTCAAATGACTCCGGACATCCGAATCTATTGTTATGCGCTGCTCCTTTCAGTGGCCACGGGCGTTCTCTTCGGATTGTCGCCGGCGCTGCGCTTCACCCGGCCCGACCTCATCGCCAGCCTGAAGGACGAAGGCAGCAACATGGGCCAACGAATCACGCGATCGCGGCTGCGGGGCTTTCTGGTTGGCGGACAGGTGGCTGTCTCCATGCTTCTACTCATCACCTCCGGCCTGTTCCTGAGAGCGCTTTTGAAATCGCAGGTGGCCGACCCCGGTTACCAGACTAAGAATGTTTTCATGGCTTTTGTCGAAGTGGGAACCGATCCAGTGAAGGCCCGTGCCCTGGAGCGGCGCGTGATCGATCGCTGGACCCAGCTTCCCGAGTTGAAGGGGCTCGCCTCGGTGGATCGTTTCCCCATGTCGGGCACCTGGACGCCGCCGCTCAAAGTGGAAGACAGCAAGGCTCCGCCGGCCAGCCTGCCAAAGGGAACGCTCGCGAATTATGTAACGCCCGGCTACTTTCAGACGCTCGAAATCCCGCTGCTTCGCGGCCGCAACTTCACTTCGATGGAGTGCGAGACGAAATCCCCGCTGGCGATTGTCAGCGAGTCCGCGGCTCGCGTCTTCTGGCCGGACGACGATCCCATCGGCAAACGGTTCAAGCTGGATACTAAGTTCCACAGGCGTTTCGATGCGGAGTTTCAAGTGATCGGCGTGGCCAAGGACGTGCGCAACGCCAACCTTTCCCGCATCGATCCAACGTACGTCTATTTACCCTTTCCGTCGAGCGGAGACGGCGCGTTTCTGATCCGTCTGCAAGCTCCGGTGAATGGCGCGATTGCCGCATTACGTGCGTCGCTGGATAGCATCGACCCGAACCTTTCGCCCGGGATGCGTTTCATTAACTTCGAAGAAGGCCCGCTACAAATTCAAAGATTGATGGCCCGAACCATGGCCATGTTCGCTCTGCTGCTGGCGGGTGTCGCGCTGGGTCTGGCCGCAGTGGGGATCTATGGCGTGATGTCTTATCTGGTCAGCCAGCGTACGCGCGAGATCGGAATTCGCATGGCGCTCGGCGCATCCGCCGCCGGAGTATTGCGCTCGGTGATTCAGCAAGGACTGCGGCCGGTGTTCATTGGCGCAGGCGTCGGACTTGCGGCCGCCCTCGGCGTGTCGAGTGTGTTGAAACACATGCTGGCGTTCCCCAGCAGTCCAGATCTTCTCTTCGGAGTAAGCGTCTTCGATCCGCTGACGTTTGTGGGTTTTTCTCTTTTCCTGGCGATGGTTGCGGCGCTGGCCAGCGCGATTCCCGCGTTACGCGCCACGAAGGTCGACCCCATGGAGGCGTTGCGATATGAATAATACCCGTTGCATTTCATTGCTGCTATTAGTGGCCGCGGGAATGTGGGCCCAGGGGCTGAAGGAGTTCGCCATCGAGCCGGTGGATTCGATGGGCAGCCACCACAATACGCTCAACGATACATCCATCACTGCCGATCGCATTCTGCTGCGCGACTTGCTGGCCTTCACCTACGACGTGCCTCGGGCTCGCGTGCTGGGTCCCGGCTGGCTCGACGACGCCTATCAGGTGACTGCCAAGGCCAATCCGGGCGCGGAGGATCAATTCATTCCAACGTTGCAGCGCAACCTGCTCGAGCGTCTTCACCTGAAAGTAGAACGCTCCTCCAGCGTGATGCCGGTGTACGTCGTTAAACTGACCGATCCGGGCAAACTCCAGTCATCGAGCGGTGCTTCCTCCATCAGCGGCCAAAGCGGTTCGGTACAGGTGTCGAATGCCTCTATGTCCGCCATTTGTAACTTGCTCACTCGATCGTTCGAACGGCCGGTTATCGACGAAACCGGGCTCGAAGGCCGGTATAGTTTCGATCTCGAGTGGACGGCGGGCGACCGGGAATCGCTGGTGAAGGCGATCCGCGAGCGCTTGGGCCTGACTTTGACCGAAGACCGGCGCAAGGTGGACGTGCTCCAGGTGAATCGCAACTGAGCTCACACAAACGGCTCTAGACCCTAGTGTGGGGCAGGTTGCCAACCCGCTGCAGGTTGACAACCTGCCCCACACGCTGAGCATTTCCCACAACCTGCTAGCATCGGTTGCAGATGATCCTCACCGATTCCGACCGCGCGCTGCTCTCCGGCGAACGCGGGCCGGCTGCACGGATGGCCATGTCCATTCTCACGCGCATGGGTGAGATTCAGGGCGCGGCGGAGCTCCTCGATATTACGCAGGCGCACATCGATAGCACCATCTACATGGGCGAGGCTGGTCTGGAGTTCGCCGAACGCCTCGCCAGCTTCGGCGCGAAGGTCGCGGTACCCACGTCGCTCAATGTCAGTGGCCTCGACGAATGCCATTGGCGCGAGTGGCCGGAAGTCCCGGAAGACTGGGCCGGCAAAGCGCAGCGGCAGATGCGAGCCTACCAGGGCATGGGTTGCGTGCCCATGTGGACCTGCGCGCCCTATCAGACCAGCATGGCGCCCAAGTTCGGGCAGCAGATCGCCTGGGGCGAATCGAACGCCATTGTGTTCGCCAATTCGGTGATCGGCGCACGCACCGAACGCTATCCCGATTTGCTGGACATCTGCGCCGCCATCACCGGCCGCGTGCCCGCAATTGGGCTTCACCTGACCGAAAACCGCGCAGGACAGTTGCTGCTGCGTCTCCATCAAGTCCCGCGCCGCGTGCAGCAGGACGACACGTTCTATCCGGTGCTGGGCCTGTTGTTGGGAAGACTGGCAGGGAATCGCATTCCGGTTCTGGACGGCTTGGACGTGCAGCCAACCGAAGATCAGCTCAAGGCGCTCGGTGCGGCCTCGGCATCTTCCGGCGCAGTGGCCTTGTTCCACATCGTCGGCGTCACTCCGGAAGCGCCCACGCTGGAGGCCGCGTTTCAAGGGCGCACACCGCCCGAAGAACATACAGTCACGATGGACCAACTTCGCCAGATCCGCCGCGAACTCACTACTTCGCCGGACTCCAAGCTGGACATGGTGGTGCTGGGCAGCCCCCACTTCTCGATCGCCGAGTTTCGCCAACTCGCCCCGCTGGTGCAGGGAAAGCGCCGCCATCCCGATGTCCGATTCCTGGTCACCACCAGCCGGATCATGAGCGCGCTCGCCGCCGAAGAAGGCATCCTGAGCCAGATCGAAGCGTTCGGCACGCAGATCACAGTCGACACTTGCATCCTGGCCACTCCGATGCTCCCGAAATCGGTGAAGATCCTGATGACCAACTCGGCGAAGTACGCCTACTACGCACCCGGATTGCTGTCGACGCAGATGGTCTTCGGCAGCATGGCGGACTGCGTCGCCTCAGCCGTGGCGGGCCGCGTGGTGCGCGACGAGTCGCTATGGAGTTGATCCAAGGCCGGGCCGTGGTCGCAGGCGCCGCTGCGGGAGAACTGCTCGTATCGGATCGGCCGCTAAGCTTCTGGGGCGGCTACGACCACCAAACCGGCGAGATCATCGACCGCCGCCATCCGCTATCGGGCCAAATCGCCGCCGGCCGCATACTGGCGCTTCCGAACACCATCGGATCCAGCACCACGACGGCGGTTCTCCTCGAAGCCGTCCGCGCCCGCACTGCGCCGGCCGCCATCCTCACCACAGGCGTGGATTCATTCCTGGCGCTCGCATCCATCGTCGCCAACGAAATGTACGCCCGCCCCATCCCCATCGTGTCGCTATCGGAAGACCAGTTTGCCAAGCTGAAGACTGGAAACCAGATCCAGGTTTATCCGGACGGCAGCGTGCTCCTGCCCTGAACACTGCTCCGGCAGCTACCCGCTCCGCGATGCTACCATTAGATTTATCGAACAAACAGCCGGATTTGTACGTCTAAATCTGGCGGGAGAACTATCCTCAGTGAAGCGTAAATGGAAGATTCTACTGTTCGTCGTCCTGATCCTGTTGGTCGGTGGCGGCGTCTTTGCCAGCATCAAGTTCAACGAGCGCGGGATTGTCGGCGTACAAACCGGTAAGGTCGTCAAGCAGGACCTCACGTCCACGGTCACCGCTTCGGGCGAGATCAAGCCCCGGAATTACATCAACCTCGGCGCGAATACGTTCGGTCCCGCGCCGATTACCGACATCCTGGTGAAAGAAGGCGACCACGTTCGTAAGGGACAGGTGGTGGCCAAGTTGGAATCGGTGCAGGCCAACGCGGATGTCGTCGCGCAGAAGGCCGCTATCGACACCGCACTTGCGGATTCCGCGGCATCCGAAGCAAATGTGAGATCCATGGCCGATGCGATTCGCACCGCACAGGCTACCGTGGAGCGGTCCAAAACCGAGGTGCAGCGGACCAAGCTGAACATCGACCGCGCCACCGAATTGTACAATTCCAAGCTGATCGCCAAACAGGATTACGACCAGAAGAAGGCCGAGTTCGATTCGGCCAACTCCGCGCTGGGCGAGGCGCAGGCCCGATACGAGCAGGCAAAATCGCAGGAAGGGCAGGCGCGCCAGCAGTTGGATTCCGCACAAAAACGCATCGCGCAGTTGCGAGCTTCGCTCATGCGCTATTCCGACGTTCTGGAAAAATACTTCGTGACTTCCCCAATCGACGGCATCGTCACCAACCTCCCGGTGCGCAAAGGTGAAACCGTAGTACCCGGCGTCCAGAACTCCGCGGCCAGCACGATCATGACTGTCGCCGACATGTCGCTGATCACCGCCGAAGTGAAGGTGGACGAGACCGATATCGTCAACGTGAAAATCGACCAGGTGGCCGATATCACCATCGACGCCATGCCCAACAAGACCTTCAAGGGTCACGTGACAGAGATCGGCAACACGGCCATTCTCCGCTCCACCGGTCTGGCGGCATCGCAGAGCGCGGTATCCAGCCAGGAAGCCAAGGATTTCAAAGTGGTGATCGCCCTGGATAATCCTCCGGACGATATTCGTCCCGGACTCTCCTGCACCGGCAAGATCGTCACGGCCACGCGCCAGCACGTGCTGACGGTTCCCATCCAGGCGCTCACCGTGCGGCAGCGCGGCGAACTGGAGCCGCCCAACAAGAACAAGAGCGTCCAAGCCGCGGCGAAATCCGATCCGGCCGCCGAGAAAGCCAAGAAGGAAGAGCTGACCGGGGTCTTCGTGGTGAAGAACGGGAAAGCGGAGTTCCTGCAGGTCACTACCGGTATCACCGGGTCCACCGACATTGAGGTTCTCACCGGATTGAACGACGGCGATCAAATCGTCACCGGGTCCTACAAGACCATCCGCACCCTTCGCAATTTCGCCAAGGTCAAAGTCGATAACAAGGTGCTCACCGTCAAGTCAGAAAGCTAAAATCCTCGAATGGCTACAGCGACACAGGACCTCGTCGATCGCGGCGAGGCGTTAAAACGGGAAGGCATCGTCATACGGACGTACGATCTGTGGAAGACGTATGTGATGGGCGACCAGGAGATTCACGCCGTCTCGGGCGTGGACATCGAGATCCGGCGCGGTGAGTACGTGGCCATCATGGGGCCTTCCGGATCGGGCAAGTCGACGTTAATGAACCTGATCGGCTGCCTGGACACCCCGACCAAAGGTCTTTATTATCTGAATGGTAAGCTGGCCAGCGACATGCAGGACGATGAGTTGGCGCGCATCCGCAACAAAGAGATTGGCTTCGTTTTCCAAACTTTCAATCTCCTGGCGCGCGCCACGGCGCTGCACAACGTCGAGCTGCCGCTGATCTACGCGGGGCTGTCGTCGGAAGCCCGCCTGGAGAAGGCCAAACAGTCGTTGCGCGCGGTGGATCTGGAAGCGCGTATGCACCACAAGCCGAACGAGCTCTCGGGCGGCCAGAGGCAGCGCGTCGCGGTGGCCCGGGCGTTGGTGAACAATCCGTCCATCCTGCTGGCCGACGAACCTACCGGCGCGCTCGATACCGTCACCGGTAACGACATCATGGCCCTGTTTGAGCGCCTCCACCAGCAGGGCAATACCATCGTGCTGGTGACCCACGAGCTGGACATCGCCACCCGCGCGCATCGCGTGATCCATATCCGCGACGGCAAAGTGGAAAAAGACGAAAAGATCCGCTAGTCATGGTGGCACAGGGCGGCTTCGCCGCAAATTGAAGGTGCACCTTCTTGTTCCACTGGATTTGAGAATCTTGGCACCACGCGACGATTTTGTGGGGCGGACCCCCTGGTCCGCGGCCGACGCCCCCGTCGGCCTGCTGGGGATTGTGGCACCGCGGTCGAAAAATCGTGG
>DASQGY010000176.1:0-23322 GCA_035632375.1 Bryobacteraceae bacterium
GGCGTGGGTGGTCGCGTTCTGGGCGGAGCGCGCTTTGCCGGCATCGGTTTTGGGGCCGGTGGATAGTTTGGAATTGGCTTGATTGGCTTTGGTCTGGCGAGTGGTGTCGTGGCCGTTGGGAGCGATTGTATCGGTCATAAGAAGGTCTCCTGGACGACTTATACACCGAAGGTTGCGCGTTCGCGGGGTAGGGTGCCGGGATGCTATTGAGAGTGAAGGGAGATTTAGATTACTGAGTGGCGTGAACCGAGGTGCGGAGGCGCCGTCACAGTGGACGGGACGGCGCCGTCACGTTCCCAAGTTAGAACAGGTCGCCGATCTCTTTGGCCACGCCGCGAGCTTCCAGGTGGATCAAGCCGGCGTTGGAGCCCACGGGTCCGATTACCGCCAAAACGGCTTTCGATCCGGCGGAGTATACGAAGAGTGCGCCGTCGTCTCCGCGGATGCTCACTTCCGAGAGACCACCGGTGGCCATGCTCTCGCTGATCCGGCGTCCCAAACTGGATGCTGCGGCAGCCATCGCGGCCACGCGATTCGGGTCGGAGCCGTTCGAGAGCGAATGGGCTACGGGCAAGCCTTCAGAGGACGCAAGCAGGACTCCACGCAACTCAGGGATAGAATTGCGAAGGGCATCCAAGTGGCCTTTCAAAGTATCGTGTTTGGTCATAAACCTCTCCTAGCGATCGCGCCAAATGCGCCCGGCGAGACGCCGCGGGCAAGAATCCAATTTGGTACGGGTCACGCTGCTAGTAACATCGTCGGTTAAGGCGGCAACTTTAGATGCTGTTCCGGAAAACACATTACTCTCTTGGCGGTCACTGGCCGGGTTACAAGCCACCTTAGGGATTGCACCAGCGCAAAGGGTCGTAGGGCACTCACCTTAGAAAGGGTGGATAAGCGCTTTACCGTATAGAAACACCTTTTGGGGGTATTCACGATTCGGCATTAAGAGCCGATTACACCCATATGCGATGCCTGTACTGCGGCAAAGAGCTGGCGCTGCTAAAGCGATTGACTGGAGGCGGTGAATTCTGCTCAGATTCCCACAAGCAAAGCTATCAGGAGGAGTATAACCGCCTGGCGCTCAGCCGGTTGTTGAAGGCACAGTCGAAAACAAGCGACGTAAAAGCAACCAAGACAGCAACCAAGGCCGCACCACCGTCCAAGACCACGGCGCCCATTGCCGCTCCGGTAGCGGTGGAGGAGCCGATCGAAGAGGTGGTGGTCAGAACGGCGGCTGACCGCAAGTTGGAGCGGGAGGTAGTGCGGGAAGAGCCGGTCGCCGCGGAGCCCAGTTTCGAGCCGCCCGATATGGCCGGATTCTTACTGCCCAAACTGAATATCGCGTTTCTCGATCCGGCCCCACCTTACGTAGAACGTTGGTTGGATAGCGCGGCTTCTCCGTCCACGCCCGAATGGCAATTTCACGATGGGTCGTTCACCTTACCCGCAGCCGCGCTGCTACCGCTGGCCATCCATCCGAGTGTTTGGACGAAGGAATTCGCACTGGCGAAGCTGGAGGTGTCGCCCAAGGAATTCGCGGGTGAAAAACTGGACCTGAACCTACCGTTTGACGTTCCATCTGGGCATGCCTTCGATGCTGCCGGTCCCATTGCGATGGAGGTCCATCCGAAGGCGGCGGAGAACGGCACAATCCGCGTGAACGATCCTGTGGAGTTCCGTTTTGAGGTAGTGTTCAAAGCGTCGCCGCTGCTGGACCGATGCCAGTCGAGAATCGAGTTTTCGCCGGATGGAACGGAGGTGTCGTTCCCGGTTCAGTCCGATGCGGCTTCCGATACGCCTGGTGAATTCGCAACTGCCCAGAGCATTGCCGAAGAGAGCGGTGTTGAGGAAACAGCGAAACCTGCACAAGCCTGGGAACCTGCGGTGATCGCGGAGCCGGCGCCGCTAGTGCCTGTGGAGCCGGAGGCTACGCCGCGCGCGGCCCTGGAGGCACTATCGCGGCTGCATCATGATTTAGCGGAGCACGATCGCGGGGATGCGTCGCGTCCCGAACCTGCTGTTCCCGAGGTTCCCGTGCAGCCGGTGAAGGAGCCGGTGGAACTGGCCGAGCCGGTACCATCCACACCGGAGGTTGAACCTGTATCCGCGGAGGCTCTCGGCTTCCTGACGATTCCCCTGAAAACTTTCGCCCCGGCAAAGCCGGCGGTGATGATCAGCGCCAATGCGCTGCTCACCTGGACGCAGCCGGTGCTGCCAAGACTGAAAGCACTGCCATTGCGGCCGAAGGTCTCGATGGCTCCCCCCGGATTTACGCAGCCGGAGCGAGCGATCCCAGTACGGAGTCCGTTGACGGAAGCGAAGCTGAAATCCGCCCCTGGACCGGCGCGCCCGGACGTTCAACGGAAGCCGTTGCCGAGCCCCAAGTTGGATGCGAAGCAGGTGGTGCAAGCGGAGGAGACGGCTAAGCCCGAGCCGCCAGCTAAACCCGAGCCGCAGGCCAAGGCACAGCAAAATGCCAGGCCGGAACAAGTCGCCAGGGAGGCGCAACCGGCACGTGCGGCGCGATCCGCCGAGCCAGTGAAAGCGGCGCCGTCAAAAGCGGCACCGCCAAAACCAGCACCGGAGTCTCCCGAGCCGCCGCCAGCCGCACCAAAGCCGAGCTCTACGAGGGAGCCCTTCCGACCATCCACGCCGCGCAAAGAAGAGCTTCGCCCCAAGCCGGTGCCTCCACCAGCGCAAGGCCCGGTTTCGGCGCCAACGGAACCCACATTGACCTTCGAGAGCCTGCAATTGCAGTTGATGGCCAACAGCAAGGTTCCTTTCTGGGGCTCACTGAAGTTCAAATTGGGAATCGCCATTCTGCTTGTGGTGGGAGCGGGAGTAGGTTACCTCGGTTGGGGAAACAAGGCGCACAAGCCCGCGGCGACGCCATCCACAAGCTCCGACGCCGCTGGGCCGAGCATCATGGTGGGAGAAGGCGGGTGGGTGCAGGGTTGGGCCGGGGACACGGTTGGCGCTCACCTGGGTCGACAGATTACGATCTACCGCCCGTCGCTCACTCTATCCGACTACCGGGTTGAGTTTCAGGGCCAGATTGAGAGCAAAAGCCTGGGATGGGTATTCCGCGCGGCGGATCCCGACAATTATTACGCCATGAAACTGGCCTCAGTCTCCTCGGGGTTGCCGCTGAAAGTGGCGTTGATCAAGTACATGATCCTACGGGGACATGAGACCGAACTTGGGCGCATTCCGCTGGACCAGCAGGTTTCGCCCGATACCGTGTTCAGCGTCCGGGTGGATGTTCGTGGTCCCCGGTTCAACACCTATATACAAGGCCAACCGGTGGATGTGTGGACCAACGACCAACTCAAAACCGGAGGCGTTGGGTTCTTGAATGAACGCAGCGAGCGCGGAAAAATCAAGTCGGTCTCGATCTCCTATCTGAATGGAGTGGACAAGTGAAGAAGGGGCAGACAGTGAAGGATTCCATGGAACAAACGAACGATCAATGGCTATGGTTCGTCGACGACGAGCTGGTGGACGCCCTAGCGAGGCACGACACTCTCGATACGCGGAGCGAGAAGCGTCCGGTGCAATCGGCGGCTCTGTCCAAGGCGTTGACCTTGAACATGGAAGGCAAGACGGAGCAGGCCTGGCGCGAAATCCAGACGGCGATTGACTCAGGCGAGGTGCTACCGGAGTTGGATTGGACCAAGGCGCACCTGGAGTTCCAGCTCGGCAGGTATGACGATGCGCTGCGCGGGCATCAGAAGATCCTGGCCACATATCCGAATCACAAAGCAGCGGCGTACAACGCTGCTTTATGTCTGGAGAAGCTGGAGCGATTCGAAGAGGCGGCGGAGGCGTTCCGTAAGACTGCCGAAATGGACCCTACCTTGATGGAAGCTACGTTGGGCCTGGGAGTCTGTTTGCTGCATCTTAGCCGTGGGGAGGAGGCGCTCAGCGCTTTTGACTCCTGTCTCACTGCGAAGCCGGGTTACGACAAGGCCCAGTATGGAAAGGCCGTGGCGCTGCACCTGCTGGGGCGCGGCGAGGAAGCCACGCAGCTCTATTTGAAGCTATTGCCGGCGAACGGAACGAACGCGGAGATGCTGACCAGCATGATCGGGCTGGCGCTCCGGCGCGGCGACGACGTGAAGGCCCGCGAGTATTGCGAGAAACTGCTGAAGGTTCGGCCGGGGGCGCGCGCTGCGTTCGAGGGACAGGTGGCAGCGGCAATTGCGCGCGGCGATTACAAAACGGCCGCGCAGCAGGGGGCGCAACTGACCAAGATCGCTCCGGAGTCGTTTGAAGCGTGGTTCAATCTGGGCGTGGCGTATCAGAAGACCAATCGCACGGAGCAGGCGGGGCAGGCGTACTCCGAGGCGATCAAGATTAAGCCCGAGAGCGAGCTGGCGTACACGAATCTGGGAGCCACACTGCAGGAACGCAGCGACTTTCCGGGCGCGCGCAAGGCTTACGAACGCGCCTTGCAGATCGCTCCAGGGCATGCCCACGCCTGGTGGAACCTGGCGATTGTACACGAGCGGGTAGGAAACACCGAAGAAGCCGAGAAGTGCATCGAGAAGGTGGTGGAGAACGAACCGGAGCGGGAAGATGCCTGGTTCCGGCTGGGCTATTTCCGGCTGCTGCGCGGCGACTATACCGGCAGCATCGAGCCACTGCGCAACTGCGTCAGCAACCGGCACGACTGGCTGGAGGCGTTGATCGATTTGGGTCTGGCGCAGTGGCGATCGGGCGATTTGGAATCGGCCAAGGCTTCTCTGGTGCAGGCGGTGGCCAAACATCCCAAGTCCGCGGATGCGTTGCGCACGCTCGCGGCCTTATCGGTGGACATGGGCGACTACATTCTGGCGCTGGACATTGAATCGAAGCTGGAGGAGTTGGGCGAGACGGCACCGGAGCTTTCGTATAACATCGGCGTGCTGCTCGACAAATCGAATCTCCATGAAGACGCGGCTCGTTCGTACCGGCGGGCTACGAAGGAGAAGCCGGGCTTTGCCGAAGCGCTGTTGAATCTGGGTCATGCGCTGAAGGCGCTTGGCCAGGAAAAAGAAGCGCGGACCTGCTGGCAGGAGGCGGTGGAAGCGAAGCCGGAGCTGGCGGGAAAGTACTTCTAGGGGGAAAGAATTCAAGGATTCAAGAATCCAAGAATTCAGGGGCTCCATGGGTCGCCTGGCAGATTCTTGAATTCTTGACTCCTTGAATTCTTGGATTCTCTTACTTCGTTTCCAACCACTTCACGCTTGTCGGTGTCGAATGCTCGCTCGGCGTGGTGTCCGTTAAGCCCGACGCAGTCAGGGCGCAAGAATCTTGGAATATTTCTAGGGGGAAAGAATTCAAGGATTCAAGAATCCAAGAATTCAGGGGCTCCATGGGTCGCGTGACGGGTGACGCATTCTTGAGTTCTTGACTCCTTGAATTCTTGGATTCTTTACTTCGTTTCCAACCACTTCACACTCGTCGGCGTGGTGTGCTCGCATTGCATTGAGTCGGTCACTCCCGAGGCGAGTAGGGCGCAGGCGTTGTTTTGGGCGCTGCGGAGGGCGTGGTCCTTGGTGTCGGCTGAGGCGGTGCGGCAGTCGGTTCTTCCGTTGTAGGCTACGCAGACTTCTACACGGTACTTGGCGATGTGCATGCTCGAGTACACCAGGAACACCAGCAGCAGTACAACGAAAACCACGCCGATCACCACGGTCTTGTTCATGCGCCGCGGCTCTCCACGAAGAAGTTGCCCATCCGGCGGAATTTGTCGTAGCGGTCGTCGATCAGTTCCTGCGGCGATCTGCCGGAAAGCTCGCCGAGGGCGGTGCGCAGGGTTTCTTTGACAAACTCGGCGGCTTTGTCGGCGTCGGTGTGAGCGCCCTCGTCCGGCTCGGCGATGATGCCGTCGATCAGTCCCAGGGACAGCAGGTCGTTCGCCGCCAGGCGTAGCGCGCGAGCCGCTTCCGGAGCTTTTCCGGAATCGCGATAGATGATGGCGGCACAAGCTTCGGGCGTGATCACGCTGTAATAGGCATTTTCCAGCATGTACACGCGATTGGCTACGCCCAAGCCGAGCGCGCCGCCGCTGCCTCCTTCGCCGATCACGATGGCGATCACCGGAACGCCCAGCCGCGACATCTCGCGCAGGTTCACGGCGATCGCTTCGCCCTGGCCGTGCTCTTCGGCGTCGATGCCGGGATAAGCGCCGGGCGTGTCCAGGAAAGTCAAAATGGGGCGCTGGAACTTGTCGGCGATGCGCATCAGCCGCATGGCCTTGCGATAGCCTTCCGGCTTGGGCATGCCGAAATTACGATGCAGCTTCTGCTTGGTGTCGCGGCCTTTTTGTTGGCCGATCACCATGAGGGGGCGGCCCTCGAAGAAGGCCATGCCGCCGACGATGGCCGGATCGTCGCCGAAAGTGCGGTCGCCGTGCAGTTCCGCGAAGGCGGTGAAGATGCGGTTGATGTAATCGAGCGTGTGCGGGCGCTTGGGGTGCCGGGCCAGTTGCACGCGTTCCCAGGTGGCGTTCGTCTCGGGATTGTTCTCCGCTTGCGGAGACGGGTTCGGATTATCGTCCATTCGGATTTGACCGCCCGCGGGACTACCAACCCGCCGCGGACTAACTTGCCAGGATCTCGACCGATTCCGGTCCGCAGATCCGTTCCACTTCAGCCCAGAACTCCTTGTCCGGGCGGACCTTGGGGGTCACATCCAGAATAACGGAAAAATCGCGCGGTTTCTCAAGGCGCAGCCGGACCTCGGTTTGGCCCTGCTTCTTGGCGAAGAGTTGGTTGAGGGCTTCGGCCTTGTCGACCGTGCCGTTGGAGCCAACGCCCACGCGGATGGAAATGAGTGAAGGAAGATTGACGCGAGCCACTTCGAGCGGCACGATGTCCTGGACGGAAAGCTTCGGCGGGGCGTTTTCTTCGGGCAAAACCAGGCCACGCACCAGCACCGCCTGGTCCTCCACCATGGCGCTTAGGAGGCGATCGTATTGGGTCGAAAAAACCATGGCCTCCACAGTGCCGGTGCGGTCTTCCAGGTGCATCGCGGCCCAAAGCTTCCCTTCCTTGGTTCGCTTGCGCTGAATGCCGGTGAGAATGCCGCAGATGGCGACTTCCGCGCCGCGCTCCAGGCCTTCGAGGGTTTCGGTGTAGTGGCTGGAAAGCTCGGATACTTTGGCGGAATATTCATCGAGAGGATGGCCGGTGACGTAGATGCCGAGCACTTCCTTTTCGCTGGACAGTTTCTGGCGGGGAGTCCAGTCGGGCAGCGTGGGGAGCGGATGCTCCACGTGCGCCGGTTCGCCGGTGGCCATGCCGAACAATCCGGCTTGGCCGTTCATGCGGTCGCGCCAGGCACGCTGGCCTCCCTCCATGGCGTTGTCGATCACCGCCGTCATCTGCGCGCGATTGCCGCCCAGGCTGCTCATGGCGTCGCATTTGATGAGGTTTTCGACGATGCGGCGGTTGACGGTGCTGAGGTCGACGCGCTCGCAAAAATCGTAGAGCGACTGAAATGGCCCGCCGCTATGGCGCGCTTCGATGATGGAATCCGCCGCGCCGCCGCCGACGTTGCGGATGGCGCACAGCCCCATGCGTATGCCGCTTTCGCTGGGCGTGAAATCCTTGTTGCTGTGATTGACGTCGGGGGCGAGCACGGCGATGCCCATTTCGCGGCACTCGTTGATGTACTTCACCACCTTGTCGACGTTGCCGGTTTCCGAACTCAGCAGCGCGGACAGGAACTCCTGTGGGTAGTGCGCTTTCAGATACGCGGTGACGTAAGCGAGGTAAGCGTACGCGGCCGAGTGCGACTTGTTGAAGCCGTATCCGGCGAACTGCTCCATCAGGTCGAAGATCTTCTCGACCTTTTTTTGCTGGAAGCCTTTCTCCTTGGCGCCCTGGAGGAAGCGAACGCGCTGGGCGGCCATCTCTTCGGCCTTTTTCTTGCCCATCGCCCGGCGCAGGATGTCCGCTTCGCCCAGCGAGTAGCCGGCCAGGCGATTCGAGATTTGCATCACCTGTTCCTGGTAGACGATGACGCCGTAGGTTTCCTCCAGGAGCTCCTTCAGCTCGGGGAAATCGTAGGTCACCTGCTTGCGGCCGTGCTTGCGATCGATGAAGTCTTCCACCATGCCGCCTTGCAGGGGGCCGGGGCGGTAGAGGGCGTTCAAGGCGCACAGATCTTCGACGCGCGTGGGCTGGTATTTGCGCAGGATGTCGCGCATGCCGCGCGATTCAAACTGGAACACGCCACTGGTGAAGCCTTTGGAAAAAATCTGGTAGGTGTCGGCGTCGTCGAGCGGCAATTCCTCCACCACCAGTTTCACGCCGCGATGCTGTTCGATGAGCGCGAGCGCATCCTGGATGATGTCCAGCGTGGTGAGGCCCAGAAAATCCATCTTGAGCAGCGCCAGCTTCTCCAGGCCCACCATGTCGTACTGGGTGACAATTTCATCCTTGTTTGTTTTGTAGAGCGGGACCAGCTCATTGAGCGGCACCGGCGAGATCACCACGCCCGCCGCGTGCATGGAGGCGTTGCGGGCCATGCCCTCCAGCTTGCTCGCCACCTCCAGCACTTCCTGCAAGCGCGGATCCTTGCGCGCGGCTTCCTCGATGGCCGGCTCCTGCTCCATCGCCTCCTTCAGCTTGATGTTGAGCGTGGTGGGGATCAGCTTGGTGATGCGGTCCACGTCGGCGAAGCTGATATCCAAAACGCGGCCGACGTCCTTGATGGAAGTGCGCGCGGCGAGGGTGCCGAAGGTGATGATCTGGGCCACCTGTTCGCGGCCGTATTTTTCGGTGACGTATTGGATCACCTCGCCGCGGCGGCGGGTGTGGAAGTCGATATCGATGTCGGGCATGCTGATGCGCTCGGGATTGAGGAAGCGCTCGAACAGCAGGCCGTACTCGAGGGGATCGAGGTCGGTGATGTCCATGGAGTAGCTGACCAGGCTTCCGGCGGCCGAACCGCGGCCGGGGCCCACCGGGATGCCGCGCGATTTGGCGAAACGGATGAAATCCCAGACGATCAGGAAGTAGCCGGAGAATTTCATCTGCTGGATCATGCGGATTTCGCGATCCAGGCGCTCGGTGTATTCCGAAAGATCGTGCTTGAGCGCGCCTGTTTTGCGGAGAGCTTCCAAGCGCGGACGGCGTTTTTCGAAGCCCTGGCGCGCGGCGTATTCGAAATACGTGTCGGTGGTGTGGTCCGGCGGGACATCGAATTTCGGGAAAGGCTCTTTCACCTTTTCCAGGCTCACTTGGCAGCGCTGGGCGATATCCCAGGTACGGTCGAGCGCTTCTTCCATCTCGCCGAACATGCGAAGCATCTCGTCGCGCGTCTTCAGATAGAACTCGGGCTGGGTGAAACGCATGCGCTGCGGATCGCTCATGGTCTTGCCGGTTTGGATGCACAGCAGGATTTCGTGCGCGCGCGCATCTTCCTGGCGCATGTAGTGCGAGTCGTTGGTGGCCACCAGCGGGATGCGCGTTTCCTTGGAAAGACGGTGGACCAGCGGGACGACGATCTTGTCCTGGTCGAGTCCATGGTCCTGTACTTCGAGGAAGAAATTCTCTTTGCCGAACATGTCGGCGTAGCCGTAGGCCAGGCGCTTGGCTTCTTCGTACCGATTGGCCATGAGCGTTTCGTTGATGTCGCCGCGCAGGCAGGCGGACATCGCGATCAGGCCCTTGGAGTGCTGCGCCAGCAGGTCCTTATCGATGCGAGGCTTGTAGTAGAAGCCTTCGAGGAAAGCCTTGGAGACCAGCTTGAGCAGGTTGCGGTAGCCTTCCTGGTTTTCGCAAAGCAGCACCAGGTGGTTGTAACGGTCGGTGTCGCTACGGCTGGTCATGCCTTGCTGCGAGACGTAGACTTCGCAGCCGATGATGGGATGGATGCCTTTGGCTTTGGCTTCGTTGTAGAACTCGACAGCGCCGAAGAGATTGCCGTGATCCGTCATGGCCAAGGCGGGCATTTTCTGGCGGACCATCAGGTCCATCAACTGGCCGATTTCGCATGCGCCGTCGAGCAGCGAGTAATCGGTGTGGCAATGAAGATGGACGAATGGCGTTGCGGAACTCATCGCTTATCTCGAACGGGGGGGAGGACTACTCGTATTGTACTGCAAGCCGTAGCGCACGCGCGCTCTCTCGTGCGTGCGTTTCACAGGCTAAAGCCTGTGCTACCACTCATTGACAAGTTACTGTGCAAGACAGCTACAGACTGTGGCTCTGTTTGTGGAAGTGTAGAAACTCCAGGCGCACGCACGCTCGTGCGTGCGTGACACTCGTTGCTGCGTTGGTGATTGTCTTGACGCACGGGCCAACGGTTGGCGTTCACAAGAGTGTGAACGCGGCACGCACGAGTGCGTGCGCTACGCTATTCTCTGAATTCGATTTCGCGGGTTTGAAGACCGGTCGTGCGGAGGTGGATTTCGATTCGATCATCGGGCATGAGTTGGGGGAATCGCTCGCCCCATTCGATCAGGACTACGGCTTGGCGGTCGAAGATTTCGTCCAGGCCTAGCGTGGCTACTTGTTCAGGCTGGTCGAGGCGGTAGAGGTCGATGTGGTAGACCGACGGGCTGTATTCGTGGATCAAGGTGAAGGTCGGGCTGGAGACGTCGTCGGGTTGCGCCGCGCCCAGGCCTTTCACGATGCCCTTGGCCAACGTTGTTTTACCCGCGCCCAAGTTGCCGATCAACAGGACGACTGCTTTCGAGGGAAGTTCAGCGGCAAGGCGTTCGCCCAACGCGACGGTTTGTTCTTCCGATTCAGTGTGAAATATCCGCGACTTCACGCATGGCCTCGGGCAGGAACTGGAAAAGATCGGTAGCGATGAGCGATTTTTCGCCGAGCTTCGCCGCGCCCAATTCGCCCGCGCGGCCATGCAGATAAACCGCCGCCAGCAGCGACGCTTCGATTTGATCCGGGAACTGGGCGATCAAGCCGGCGATCATTCCGGTGAGGACATCGCCGGTGCCTGCGGTCGACATGGCCGGCGAACCGGTGGGATTGATCCAGACGCGGCCATCCGGAGCGGCGATCACGCTACGGTTTCCCTTCAGCACCAGATAAACACCGCGCTCGCGCGCAAAGGATCGAGCTAGCCCCACCCGATCCGTTTGGACTTCGGCCACAGTTCGGTCCGATAGCCGCGACATTTCGCCTGGATGCGGGGTCAGGATGCGCACGCCGCGTCCACCGAGATCCTTACTGACCAGCGCGTTCAGCGCATCCGCATCCACCACCATGGGCATCGGGAGTTCTTCCACCAGGCGGCGGATAAACTGAGCAGTTTCGGGATGAGTGCCCATGCCGGGGCCAAGCGCGATGACGTTTTTCTTCTCGGCGATTCCGGCCAGCCGAGCGTGTTCCAACGAGCGCATGGAAATGGATCCGATGTCGGTCTCGGGAAGCGGTTCGGTCATGATCTCGGGCGCGTGCGACGCGATGGCGGTGATGGCGGATTCGGCGGAGGCCACGGTCGCCAGTCCCGCGCCGGAGCGCAGCGCACCAATTCCCGACATGGCCGCGGCCCCAGTCTTTCCGCGAGCGCCGGCAATCACCAGAACGTGCCCATACATTCCTTTGTTGGAATCGCGCGGGCGCGGGCGGAAGAGTTTCGCGAACAGAGACGGCTCGGATAAATGCAGGAAGATGGCCGGATCGTCTTCGTAGAGCGCTGGCGGGCTTCCGATTTGCGCCACGTGCACTTTGCCGGCGAAGTCGCACGCGGGTGAAAGCGCGAGACACGGTTTTGGCGCGGTGAACGTTACAGTGTGATTGGCCTGCACGGCCTCACCCGGAGGCGTGCCCGAGTCGCTATCGAGCCCCGATGGAATGTCGATGGAGACCACTTCTGCCAGCGGGAATCCATTGTTGATGGCGCGAATCAGTTCGAGCGACCGGCCCTCCGCGGCGCCATGAATTCCAGTGCCGAGCAAAGCGTCGACGATCAATGTGGCGCGCTCCATCTCGGGTGCGATCTCGCGGACCACAACGCCACCGGCAGCTTCCAGCATTTTGTAGTTCGCGGCGGCATCGCCCTTCAGGTCGTTCGGATCGCCAGCCAGCACGACATGCAAGGAACGCGGCCGGATGCGGGCGTGAAGCTGCCGCGCCACTACCAGGCCATCGCCGCCATTGTTGCCCTTGCCGCACAACACCACCACACGCTGTTCCTGAAGCGGGGCATAGGCGTGCGCCAGCACTTCCATCACGCGCTGGCCGGCATTCTCCATCAGGATCAAGCCGGGGATGCCAAGCTCGCTAGTGCGGCGATCCACTTCGCGCATCTCGGCGGCGGTCAGGATTTTCACGCGCGCACCTCGGTGAGCAGCGACTCGAGCCGTTGCAGATTCACCGACTCGCCCATGACGATGAGATAGTCGCCGCCTTCGATGGCCGCCTCAGCGGGCGGGTTGAACAACATGCGTCCGTCGGATTTCTTGATGGCCAGGACGATGACGCCCAGTTCCTTGCGAATTTGCAGCTCCTCGAGCGACTTGGAAGCGAACTCGCTGGTTGCGCCGACGCGGAGCTGCTCGATGCCGACATCCAGCCCCATAGTCTTGGTAGTGAAATCGATGAATTGAAAAACGTGTGGCTTCAACATCACTTGTGCCATGCGGTTGCCGGTCATGTCGTAGGGCGCAAATACATAATCTGCGCCAGCCAGCCGCATTTTGCGCTCGCTCTGCTCAGAGGCGATCCGCGCGGAAACCAGCAGCGAGCGCTTGAGCGCTTTGGCCGAGAGGATGACGAAGAGATTGTCGGCATCGCTCTGCAGAGTGGCGATGAGGCCCTTGGCGCGCATGATGCCGGCGTCGCGCAAAGTTCCGTCGTCGGTGGCGTCGGCGAGCGCCGCGAGCATGCCTTCTCTCATGGCCCATTCCACGCGGTCTTCATCCTTATCCACCACCACGAACGGGACTCCGGCGCGTTTCAGCTCGGACGCCGCGCCGCGGCCCACGCGGCCGAAACCACAGACGATGTAATGGCCGTGCAGTTTGTCGATCATTTTCTTGTTCCGCCGCTTTCCGAAATATTGATTGAGCTCCAGCTCGATGATGGCCTGGGTCATACCGCCGACGGCCAGCAGCATGATGGTAACGCCAAAGAATATCAGAAATGAATTGAACACTCTGCCCGCGTGGGTGAGTGGATGAATCTCGGTGTACCCCACCGTGGAGATGGTGATGATGGTCATGTAGAAGGCATCGAACGGGGGATAGCCTTCAACGACGATGAAACCAATGGTGCCACCGGCGATGGTGAGCGCAAGGGCAATGATGATCAACAGCAGCCGGTTGCGGAGGCGGTACATGCTGTGGCTATTTTAGCGCCAGCACTGAAAGCGGAGAGGGTGCAGCGGCTTTTCAGTCGAGGTAGGCTTGGGAGGCTTACGTGGTGGCACCGGGGAGCGCCGGCTGGAAAGGCCGCGGCAGCCAGGAGTGGCTGCCCCACAACAGGCTAAAAATTTTGGTGAAAAACTCCCCCGAATCGATGGCCGCCGATGAACGCAGATAAACGCAGATTAGAAACGAATGATTTATCGGCGTTCATCGGCAGCCAATGTTGTTTTTCAACATCGTGTAAAGCCAGCAAACTGCCGACTACTGGCCGGTCGCGCTAACGACCTTGCCGTAGGTAACGTAGTTGATGCTCTGGATGGCCGCGTTCAGGGACGTCTGCTGGGACTGCAGTTCAGCGGCCAGGGCATCGGCTTGCTGCAATCTGGCGCTCATACCGGCTTCCATCTGTTTCGCCCGCGTGTTGAGCACGTTGATCTGATCGTTGAGCTGATTATTTTCGGTATCGAACCCGTCTTCCTGCAGGCGCATCACGCCGGTGATTGGATCGGTCAACTGGGTGAAATTGCTTGCCAGTTGGCCGAAGCCGGTTGTGGAGGAGCCGAAGAATTTGAAGGCATCCGAGATCTGGGCGGAGGAGAGCGAGGCGAACCTACCCGCGTTGAAGGTGAGATGTCCGGAGGTATCTTCAAACGTGATGCCGATATCGTAGAGGCTGCTGACCGTGGTCCCGCCTTTCACCCCGTAGCCGGTCAGTGCGCGCATGTCCTCGCTGATGGTGCGAATCAAGGCGTCGCCACCGAGGGACCCGGCCGAGGACCCGACCTGCTGCTGGATCTGGTCCACCACCGCGTTGTAGTTCGTCACGAAAGTCTGCAATGCGTTCGAAAGCTGTGTGCTATCGGAGGCCAGCGACAGATTCACCGTTCCCGCGGTGGTGTTCTTCAGCGTAAAGCTGACGCCCGGCACGACATCGCTGATCACATTGCTCGCGCGCGTGATGTGGATGGTCCCATTCAGCATGAAGTCCGCGTTGGTCCCCTGGTTGGTCTGGCTAATCAGGTTAGTGGCGACGTTCGTGAGCGTCATGGTGGCCGGGCCGCCGTTGGCAACAATCTGCAAATAGTTGCTGCCACCGCTGTTGGTGATGGAAGCGGTGACGGCAGCACCCGAGCCATTGATGGCGTTCATCAGCCCGGTTAAATTGTTGCTGCCCGCGATATTCAGATGATAGGTGGAGGACCCGATGGTGAAATCCACCTTGCCCGTCGGCGACACGGCCGTGGAGTTCGTGTCCGGATAGCCGGTGAGCGATGTCTCGGTGCCCGTACCTGTATTTGTGATGGTGCTGGTGGCCGCCGGCACGTCGTTCAGCGCCAGCGTGGTGGCGCCCAGCGAGTTTGAGGAGATGGTGAGATAGTTGCCGCTGCCGGTGGTAAGGATGGACGCGTTGACACCCGCTCCGGCATTGTTGATCGCGTCCCGCAGGCCCGTCAGGTTGTTTTTGCCGGTCAAGTCCAAATGGTAGGTGTTCGACCCGACCACGAGATCCACTTTGTTCTGTCCGGCGACGGAAACAGGCACGGTGGTGGAATCCGCATAGCCCTTGAGCGAGGTTTCGGATGCCGCCGTAGCGAGGGTCTGGATGTTCGAGATGGTGAAGTTGGTTGGCGACGTCGCACTGGTGTTGACGATCGATACCGTGCTGGAATCGGAACTCGTAGCGACCAGCCCCTGGTTGGCGGCGATTGACCCCAGCGCCGCCACTGCGGAACCGAGATTTCCGACGATGGGATCGAGCGCGACCAGAGCCTGCTTCTTATTGATGTTGTCCGTTTGCTTGTTCTGCAGCGCCTTGATTGGCAACTGGTCGATTTGTTGCTGGCGCTGCAATATCGTTTGGAAGTCGCTCGAATACGTGCTGATGCCGGTGAAGACTAATGGGGAGGTGCTCATCCTACCTTATTTATCGGCGGGAGAAGACCGTCTCTTGATGTTTTTTTCCTGCAAGCTGCGAGATTTCGTTGGCCACCTGCTCTACTTGGGCGCTGGTGAGGTGCTCGAACAATGGAATGCTCAAAACCGAACGTGCGCAAGCCTCGGCGGCTGGAAAATCTCCCGCTTTATACCTCGCATCGGAATAAGCAGGCATAAGGTGAATCGGCAGGGGATAGTGGACCGCGGTCTGAATTCCGACCGCTTCCAGGCGTTTCTGTAACCCGTCGCGATCGCCGGCTTGGATGGTGTACAGGCAGTAAACATGCCTCACGCCGTCAATGGCAGCGGGACAAATCACGTCCACGTCGTCGAGCAGGCGATCATAGGCGGCGGCGTGCGCGCGGCGCGCTTCGGTCCACGGCTCCAGCTTGCGGAGCTTCACGCGCAGAATCGCGGCTTGGATTCCCTGCAGCCGGTAGTTGTAGCCCTTGAGCACCGGGTAGTAGCGACTCTCTTCGCCCCAACTGCGCAGCATGCGGACCGTGCGTGCGTACTCCGGATTGTTGGTGGTGACCATGCCACCCTCGCCTGCTGCGCCGAGGTTTTTCGTGGGATAAAAGCTGAAGCATCCGATGTCGCCGATACTGCCAGTGCGCCGTCCTTTATACTCCGCGCCATGCGCCTGTGCGACATCCTCAATCACCACGAGATTGTGCCGGCGGGCGATATCGAGGATGGGGTCCATGTCGGCGGGCTGGCCGTAGAGATGAACCGGCAGGATGGCGCGGGTACGCTCGGTAATCGCGGCTTCGATGCGGCGGACGTCCATATTGAAAGTGCGCGGATCGATATCGACGTAGACCGGCGTGGCGCCCACGTAGCCGATGGTGGCGGTCGGCGCAAAGAAGGTGAACGGAACCGTGATCACTTCGTCGCCCGGCCCGATGCCGGCGGCGAGCAGGGCGAGATGCAGGGCGCTGGTTCCGGAGTTGACGCCGAGCGCGTGCTGCACGCCGCAGTAGGCGGCGAATTCTTCTTCAAACGCCGCGGTCTCCTTGCCGAGGACGAACTGGCTGTTCTCGAAGACGCGCGCGATGGCGGCGTCGATTTCGGATTTGAGCTCGCGGTATTGGGCGGCGAGGTCGAGGATGGGGATCATTGCAAAACTCCAAAAAACCGGGGACTGGCTTCGCTAACCCAAGCCGCCACATTTTTCAGCAACCTTCAGAATAGCAATCCATCGGGTAGAGCAAGCCGAAAACCCTGGTAGCGAAGTCTGGCCCCGCGCGTCGCGGCGGAGAAGCAAGATTGGTGACGTTCCGTTTCGTTACGCGCCAACGGGCCCGGCGGATGCCTTCCGC
Organism: Bryobacteraceae bacterium; assembly: GCA_035632375.1. Classification (GTDB taxonomy): domain Bacteria; phylum Acidobacteriota; class Terriglobia; order Bryobacterales; family Bryobacteraceae; genus Palsa-89. The sequence goes on from DASQGY010000176.1 coordinate 16,588, forward strand.
CTTGCCGCCCGGGCGATTTCCTGCTGCAAGAAGTAATTAAGAACCGTTCGGAGGACCACGATAGAGGCGAGTTGCCCGATGACGTTCCAGGTCGGTGCTACTGCGGTGCGCAAAATGTCTGCCGCCAACTCAAACTCGATGGCGACTGTCAGCCAGTGGCCAAGAGTGAGCCGAATAGCTTCTTTCTGCTCATTCAGAGGATCCGCACGAGACATGAGCAGGACCATCGCGTGTACGGTCGCTTTGAGTGCCGCAATGGCGATAATAACTGCGGCAGCCGCTTCAATTCCGCCCGCAAGATAAGTTGTCCACTGCTTAAACAACTCGATCATCACGCCTTCTTCCTTGCAACTAAACTACCGCAGACCATAGAAAGCCCTGAGAAGGAGCTGGGATAGCTCACAACTTCCGCAATGTCACAGCCTTGGTCGCGTCTCCGGCGGGCCTATTGCAAACCGAAGCCAGTCTAGTGGGGCAAATCGCCCAGACTGAGTGTCAACAATATCGTGCCAGACCCAGGATTGCGAGCCGCCGAGTCTCAGAACTGCAACTGGGCTTCCAGTCGAGGCAAATCAAGGGAAAACCAGTTACGATTGGGAGTGGAGGAATGGGTGAGTGGTTGAAACCGGCGGTCTTGAAAACCGTTAGCGGGGTAACTCGCTCGGGGGTTCGAATCCCTCTTCCTCCGCCAGAGATTGATCCATTCGCAAAGTGTCTGGTCGGCGTATAATTAGTTCACCATGAGTTCGCAGCTCTTTAGCCCAAACCGTGAAGCGGAAATTTGGGCCCGTCTCATGCGAGCGCAGAAAGAGGAGCTATCTTCGGAAGCCGCCGAATTCCTGGTATCGATTGACTTCGAGGACGAAGACCGCCGGAGAATGCTAGAACTCGCAGAGCGGTCGGGCGCTGGAACACTAACGCTCGATGAACAGGCAGAGTTCGACAGCTATCTGCATATTGGAAATTTCCTGGCCATCATGCAGTCGAAGGCCCGGCTCGCTCTCAGCAAAAGAAAGCCTCCAGATGGCCGTAACTCGTGAACCGCGATGTTATCGCGCAAGTCCGTCAACGGGCCCGAAATCGATGAGAGTTGCCACTTTCCAGCTTCCCTTTACCCCTTGCCGCTTCACATAGACCACATCATTGCGCGCCAGCATGGAGGCCTGAGTGTTCTTGAGAACCTAGCCTTTTCGTGCCTGCACTGCAATCGTCACAAGGGCCCGAACATCGCGGGAACAGATCCAAAGACTGGTGAGCTTGTTCGACTCTTTCATCCGCGGTTGGACCGGTGGAATATCCACTTCGAGTGGGCGGGCGCCTTGGTTGTGAGCAGCACTGCCATAGGCCGGGCTACGATTCATGTGCTCTCCATGAACGATCCGGATTTCCTCGCCGCGAGGGAAGCACTCATCCAAGAGCGGGCATTTCCATTCGAATAGTTACCCCGCCGCTCGCCCGCGCAAGCGCAGCATCTTTATTTATGTAACGAGTTCCAGCAATCCATCCACGATTTGCGCCAGTTCCGCCGCTTCCATGGATGCGATCCGCTTTCCCAGACGCTCGACCGAGATGGTTCTAATTTGTGAGATCTTCACCCACGATTGTTTGGGCAATTTGTCAGCAGGCAGTTGAAGAGTCAATGGGAACTCGGGCGTTGTGGCTGGCTGGTAATTGCCATCGCGATCACGGTGCCGGACTGTCGATTGAACAGATCGTTGCTCAGGATCAGAACGGGGCGAAGTCCGGCTTGCACTCTGCCCCGTACTGGGTTGAGAATGCCGGCCACGAACGGTCTCCCAGTCCCTCCTCTGCCAAGCCCTTCTCTTCCTTCCTGTCGAGTTTGGACAGCTCCCGGGCGAGCCGCATCCGCTTCTCACGGTCCGATAGCAATCGAACAGCGGCTTGCACGGCTCGGCTGCGGTTGGGATACCGGCCTTCACGAACCCATCGGTCGAGGTCATCGAGGTTCTTTTTGTCCATCGTGACCGCTACCTTTTTTACCATTATGCCTAGTATGACGATTTATCCTACCGGCTGCAATGCCAGAATAGCACCGCACCGCTTCGAATCGAGGTAATCGCCGCGATACCAGCTACGATTGAAGATGGAGGAATGGGTGAGTGGTTGAAACCGGCGGTCTTGAAAACCGTTAGCGGGGTAACTCGCTCGGGGGTTCGAATCCCTCTTCCTCCGCCACACCGACGCTCGCAGATGGCGACAAAACGGCTCCAACCGAGCCATTTTGATGTACAATCGACGCTAACCGGGAATCCGAACGAATTCCTGCATAAGGCAAACTGAAAGCCTTTTGAAAGCGCCGCCGCATGCTCCCGTACTTTGAGCAGCCGCTACTTCGCGTTGGTCCACTCACTATCCACTTGTTTAGCGTCCTGCTGCTGACAGCGATTATTCTAGGCCGCTGGATGGTTCTGCGCCGCGCCCGCCGCTTTGCAATCGCCGCCGACTCCATGGCGTTGCTCTGCACCACCATGCTGCTTTGCGGGTTCGCCGGCGCGCATTTGGTCAGAACAATCCTTCCCGACATTCCCGGATTCCTTGCCGACCCCGCCCTGGTTTTTTACCGGACGCATGGCATCGCGTCGCTCGGAGGCCTCGGCGGCGGCCTGCTCGGCGGCGTGCTGCTGTGCCGCGCGCGCGGCTGTTCGAACGCTCAAACCTTGTTGCGGCTCGATATCATCGCCTATGCGCTGCCCTTTGCCTGGACTCTGGGACGGCTCGGTTGCGCGCTCGCGCACGATCATCGCGGTCTTCCTTCCACCGGTTGGCTGGCCGTGCGTTTCCCGGAGGGGCCGCGCTTCGACCTGGGCCTCATTGAATTCCTGTTTCTGATTGCTTTATCCGCGCTGTTCTATTTTCTCGACCGGCAGCCGCGCCCGGCGGGATTTTTCTTCAGCCTGTACGGCGTCGTCTATGGCCTGTTTCGCATCTGGCTGGATACGCTGCACGTACAGCCGCTGCGTTTTCTGGGCGGCGCGACAGCTTGCGTCATCGGCCTGGCAGGGTGGGCCGCCGTCGCGTATTTCAACCCGCGAAAAAAGGAAGCTCGTCTGGAGGCTCCATGCGTACAGCTTTCGTCCTGAGCGCTCTATTGGTGGCGTCCGCGTGGGCGCAACAACCGCTTGTCTACAACCGCGCCGTCGTGAACGCCGCCAGTTTCGTGCCCCAAGGCATTCCTGGCGGCGGCATCGCGCGCGGCTCCATCTTCAGTATCTTCGGCAACCGCTTCGGTCCCGCCTCGGGCATGCAGGTGAGCGCCTTCCCTCTGGCGACCACGCTCGGCGGCGTCTCCATCACCATCACGCAAGGCAACACCACCGTGAACGCGATTCCGCTCTACGCCAGCAATACGCAGGTGAACGCCATCATGCCCTCCAACGCGCCCTTGGGGATGGCCTCGTTGCGAGTGGTGAATGGCGCCATCAAAGGCAATCCAGTACCGGTCCGGATTGTCGACAACGCGGTGGGCATCTTCACCGCCACGCAGGCCGGCGTTGGGCCGGGCATCCTGCAGAACTTCGTCACTGCGGACAATCAACCCATCAATGCGCCCACGCTGACCGCCCAAGCAGGGCAGGTGATTACGCTCTATGGAACAGGCTTGGGCCCTGCTCCGAACGGCATCGATACCACTCAGCCCACAGCTAGCAACCTGCCAACCCCCGTGGAAGTTTTCGTCGGCGGTAAATCGGCCAGCTTGCTCTATCACGGCCGTAGTCCATGCTGCGCCGGCCTGGACCAGATCGTGTTTCAGGTCCCGGCCGACGCTCCGCTCGGCTGTTGGGTGCCGGTCTTCGTACGGACCGCCGGCGCCACTGTCAGCAACGCCGTCACCATGGCCATTCAATCCGACACCTCCACTTGCTCGGAGCCGCTCAACCGGCTGGCCTCGGCGATTGTGAACGGAGGCAAGGCTGGCGCTTTCGTCGCCGTTCGCGCCAGTACACATGAAGATATCGGCACACGCTCGCCTATCGATGTCACGGTGGATTACCACGCCGCCATCCTCTACGACATGAAAAGCTCGCTCTTCCCCTTTAACGCTGCCGTGTCTCTTCCTCCAGCGGGAACCTGTACCACCTACAGCGTCGCGGGCGACCTGCTGGCGGGAGATTTATTGCCCGGAGGCGTCCCCAGCGCGCGGCTGCTGGATGCCGGTCCGGCATTCAATCTTACCGGGCCGCGTGGCGCGCGGACACTTACCTCCGTCGTGCCGCCATACCGCATCGGTTACCTGGGCGGAGCCATCACCGGCAATCTGTTCCCCGGCACGCTTTTTCTCGATCCGGGGGCGTACACACTTAGCGGTTTCGGAGGCGCCGACGTTGGCGCGTTTCAGGCATCCCTGAACGTGCCCCAGCCGCTCACCTGGACCAATCGCGATCAAATCATGACTGTCAGCCGTTCGCAGCCGCTGACCATTTCCTGGACGGGAGGTACGGATCAGCAAGTGGGCATCGTCGGATTCGGCGAAGATTTGCCCACTAACGCCAGCACAAGTTTTGTCTGCGTGGCGCAGCAGGGGAGCACCAGCTTCACCATTCCCCCGTATATTCTCAGCAATCTCCCCGCAACGCGCCGGAACATTCTGCAATCCAAGAGCGTGATCTATTTCGTAAGCGTCCCCCGCTCCGGCGCGACGCCGTTTACGGCCAGCGGTCTGGATGCCGGCGTCGCGATGTTTGCGTACATCAACGGCAAGACGGTGGTATTTCAATAGGAGCCGCCATGATACGCATACTGAACGCCCTGCTTTTCATCGGCATTCTGCTGTTCGTCGGCGCGTGCGACCTGAGCGATTGCCTCCCTAGCCCTCAAGGCGGCGGCTGGTTTACATGCATACAAGGAACCATCGACTCCTCGGGCAATATACACGACACGCCGGTCACACTGTTCCTGGATCCCGGCATGCCCGGTAATGTCAGCCATCGTTCAACCGGCGCATCTCTGATCGATTGCACTCCATTGGACCTGACCAAGCAGGGACAAAGAGGAGGACAAGGGTCGCAACTCGCGTACTTCTCGAAGCCCCACGCCGCCATACAAGTACCATACTTGCCAAGCACCGTTCCCTTCACGTCGCAACCTGTATACGGCGTGAAGGACCGTGGCGCGGCGAGTCAACTCCAAACAGGCGTATATCCACCCCCCACGCTGCTGGCGCTTCCCTTCGAGCCTCTCCGCGCGCAAACGCAAGTCTCCAATCCGCTTACGGATTGCGACCCGTCGTCGCCCGATATATTGCAGGTGAATCAGACTAACAACACGGTCACGCGGGTGGGTACTTGTCCCGTTGCGGTCAAGGCCGTCATATCCGTTGCTTCACGGCCGATCGAGGTGGAATTAACCCCCGATGCGCGAACCGCTCTGGTCACCAGCTACGACAACGTAGTGAACTTCATCGATGTCGCATCCAATAGCGTCATTTTTAAGTTCACCACCGACTCCACGGTGAATCCTTCCGGTATCGCGATCGCGCCGGATGGAACGCGCGCCTACATCACCAGCTTCAACAGCTCGAACGGCGCCGTGCTGGCCATCGACCTCGGAACCCGGAGCATCATCGCGACAATTCCAGTGAACGCGTTTCCACAGTCTCTGTTCATGACGCCGGACGGTGCGCAAGTGTACGTCACGTTTCCACTGGGGAACGCGGTGTACGTGATCGACACTTTGACTAATAGAGTGGCCACTACACTCAGCATTACAGCGCCCTACGGCATCGGTTTCAGCCCGACCGGAACGAAGGCGTACATCACCAGTGCATCCGGCTCACCGGGCAGCGTGGTAGTGCTGGATACCGCCACTTACACTGTCGTCAAGTCCTATCCGGTAGGTGTTTCACCCTTCGCCATAGCGGTGATGTACGGTGGGCGTTATGTGATCGTGAACAACTTTGGTTCGAACTCGGTATCGGTGATCGACACGGTGACGGATACGGTAAAAACCACCGACATCGGTGGTGCGCCGTTGGGTATCTCTTTTGTCCAGTAGGTATCGATCACCCGCCAGACGTCATCCTAGGAGTTCCCCACGCGCAAGGACGAGAAAGTAATGCGGGGGAATACCTCGGGGATGTGCGAGTCGTAGTGGCCGTGTTGGTTCCAGGTCCAGCCTACGCACGGGTCCAGGATTTCGCCGGTGCGGCCGATTTTCTCGAAACGCGAGCAGTCGATGCGCCACACGTCGCCGTCTTTCGGCGGGAGCGAGCGGCCATCGGCTAATAACTCCAGGCCTCGCCAAGGCAGGGCGAGTTCGGCGGTCCAGCCGCGATCGACGTCGTTGCGCTGGTTCAGCGTGCCGTCGACGTGCACGGCGTGTTTCAAGGCGGGGAAATCCCAATCGAGAAATCCCCAGCGCTCGCCGCGCTCGTGGACATGGCCGCCCACGCCATCGAGGACCATGGTCCGCTGGGTGGCGGGATCGAACTCGGGCCGGCCGTAGTAAGGCGAACCGGGTTTGAGAATATCTTTCCAGATCCAGAAGACTTCGTAGATGGTATTGAGGGCGTTGATCTCGAATTCGTAATAGGCGTCGGCGCCCGCGATGAAAACTTCGAGATCGTTTTCTTCGTAAATTTTGGAATCGCGCTCGGTCAGCGTGCCCCACACGTCGGTCTCTTCGGCGGCGAATCCGAAGTACAGATAGTCGTCATCCCAGAGCAGCGCGACGCGAGTGTCGAACCAGGCAGGCTGGCCGGTTACGATGTCGACGAAC
>DASQGY010000177.1:0-9683 GCA_035632375.1 Bryobacteraceae bacterium
GACGAATTTGCCGCAGACCTTTGTTTTCTCGCTGTCGATGAGCGACAGAACATTGTCGGAGTCGCACAATGCTGGACAAGTGCCTTCGTCAAGGACTTGGTTGTCCATCCTCTAGTGCGGCGGTGTGGAATCGCGGAAGCACACTTCACCTGAAAATGCTCTAGACTTCTGCCTGGCTCAGGGGCGTGCCTAAGTTATAGGTGGGCGACACCGCCAGCGCTGCCAGCGGCATCGGTGGCACGAGCAATTTAAGCGGCGAACATCGCGTCGGAAATGGTCCCATCGCGGGCCACCTTCCAGGGTTGGATGGCGTTGAAGTGAGTCGTGCGGGCGGGGTGTTCCAGGTCGGTCATCCCCCAGTGTCTATACAACTCCTCTCGCGACGGTTGAACGTCACCCGTTTCATCTGTGCTACGAGACATGAGCATCGCCTCTTGTCCATTCCACTCCCAGTCATACGTAAACCTCGTATGCGCCTTGGAGTGCACCGGTCCCTGAATCTTCGCTTCCTTCCAATTCTTGCCGCCGTCGGCCGATACTTCGACCTTGGCGATCTTGCCCGCACCGGACCAAGCCAAGCCGGTAATCTGGACATAGCCCTTGGGCATTTGCATTCCCGCTGAGGGGCGCGTGATGACGGATTTCGTCGCCCACTGAAAATGGTACCAGCGCGATTTGCCGCCCACATCGGCTCTCGGGATGGAATGATTCATGGCTTCATTCCAGGTGTTGTAGGGCTCGTCCACCACCTTGATATGTCTCAAATACTTCACGCTGAAGGGCCCTTCCCAGCCCGGGACGATCATCCGGATCGGGTAACCCTGCTCAACGCGCAGCGGATCGCCATTCTGGCCGTAGGCCACGAAAACGTCGTCCATGGCCTTTGCCATCGGAACGGTGTGATTAAACTTGCCAGGGTCCGCACCTTCGTAAACCAGCCAGCTCGCCCCTTTCTGCACGCCGGCTTCGTTCAACAACACGGAAAGCGGCACCCCGCTCCATTCGCTGCAACTGGTCATCCCCCATATATACTGCACCGGCAACCCCATGTTGGGCTCGGCACGAGTAGCGTGGATCGTGGAGGAGCTGTTGCCCTGGCACTCCAGGAAATGAACCCGAGATACGGATGGCAACTGCTTCAAATCCGCCATGGAGAAACTCAAGGGCCGGTCCACCATGCCGTGGATGGTGAGGCGATGTTGGTCCGCATCGATTTCGGGAAATTCTGCGGAGTGCTGCTGCACGAAGTGGACCGGGGCGGGCGTGATGATGCCCGAATAGTCCTGAAGCGGGGTGTAATGGGTCAGGTGATCGAGGCTGTATCTGGCCCCGCGGCGCGGTGGCTCGTTGTGGACATGCTGCGGTTGAGCAGAAGCCGGCTGGCCCTTCGCGGCCAATCCTGCGCCCGCGGCCACACCGGCCAACGCAGCCGCCTGTTTCAGGAACCGCCTCCGGTCAGATTTATTGGAATCCATGATTACCTCCCGTGAGCCCTGTCCTCGCCAGCACAACTTTAACCCGAATTACAGGAGATTGCGAGCAGCCGCTGGAGCGCCTGCACAATCATATTGCGGGGTCAAAAAACGAAATAGCGAGAGCAACTGAGGAGCGGTCGTCGCTCAAGCCGGCCGCAAATCAGCCTGGCGAGGTCTTCAACATTAAGTCAGCGGCCATCTCGTCGGGTCGAACGCTGGGAGAAGCACAATCTATGCATTTAGCGTCGTGTCCGACGGCTTCGGCAAACCGCGATGCGCACCAGCCGCTGAGTCCGTTCAGGGTCAAAACCCGCCCTTTGATACGCGGGGCGGCAATGTCCGCTTTGGTCGAAAGCAGACCTTCACAGTCTTCCGATTGGGGAGCGGGATCAGATCAGGGCGGGAACATTCTAGCGGCAAGAATGGCTGCGACGAAGAACCGTTTAGGGTCATCTTTTGCCGGTTCGGGACCGGTCGCGGAAACGGCTGCTTTTCCCGATACATTCCGTTCGCCCTACGGGTTGGCTGAACCTCGACCCCGTACTCGGTGGCAGAAAATCAAAAGTCCGGCTTATCGGCTTCTGGAATCGGGTGAAGGTTCTGGTTGAAGTGGTCGCCGTTGTTCTCGGCACAAACGGTCTCGAGCATCACCGCGTGTACTTTGAACCATTGTCGCATCATGGTGATCGGCGCGTTGTAAGCATCAGGATCTTCCACCGTCGCAATTGCGGAAAGCGTGTCTCCATCCGGGCTGATCGTGAAGCGTTCCACCACGTGCTCTTTCTCAGTGTGTGGCGTGCGGAAATTGTCGATGTAGCTTAGCTTGTTTGCCGAAAGTCCGGTGGTATCCACTACCAGCGTGTTGCCCTTCTCGTAATGGCCAATGGATTCGCCAAACCAAGACGGCTTCAAATTCGGCGAGTGCTTGTCGGTGAGAAAAACGCGCCGAACCATGTGGTCGCGCTGCCAGATCATCCACACCTCATTGGGAGTCTGAATGAAATAGAGCGGTTCGAACGGATAGATGAGTTGGCCTGGCACGCCACCTGGCCAGCATCGCGATTGGGCAACAAAGGGGACCTGCCGCTTGCCCTTGAGAATCTCGTCATTGGTCGCTTGGACCGCGGCCGCAGCCCAGGGCTTGAGGATCGGATCTTTGCTGTTGGCGATGCGGACGGTCGGTTGATTACCGTTCAGAATAAGATAGGTCGAATCGCCAAGAGCCCTGACCGCCGCGTTTTCCGGATTATCCACGACCGAGTTGTTGACGAACGGATAAGCGGGATCGTTCTTCATTGGCCCGTGCCCATAGCCGGGCGGCGGGTCCTGCCAATCTTCGAAGTTGGTCTGCCATCCGAAAGCGCTCGACGAGAGATTGGGAATTTGGGGGTTCTTTGCTTCCTGCGCGATTGCAGCGGAGATCAGAAGAGTGCCCATACTTGCAGCGACTGCGAACCGGTGCATCGCATATCCTCCCACCGCTTTGAAGCTAGGATATTAGCTTTTGCAGGCGCGACCAGCAACGAAGTGCGCGCCCGGACATGCACCGCGCGAGCGCGCTTCAGCGAGGCGCGGGACTGTTCCTAATGACCAGAATGGGTCAAAACCGGCCTATCGCGGCCACGCCGGCGAATGTCCGATCTTGCTGAAAGCGGTCATTCAGCCCGGCAGGGCGCAATGTCTGGGATTCGCCCTGAACGGACTCGCTCCTGGATCGGCATCAGCGTTGTTTCTTTGCGGCGAGATCTTTCAGCAGCGCCTTATCGTCGATCGCATCGGCCAGATCTTTCTTCAATTTGGCGTTTTCCTTTAACGCACCGGCAAGTTGATTTTTCAATCTTGCGTTATCAGCCTCAAGCGTGGTTACCCGAGAGTCATCTTCCTTCATCGCATGGGAGATCAGCACCATGGGCGGTCGCGATACGGGTGTTCCCGACAATTCTTGCATCGGGGTTCCTCCGGCCAAAGAGTCGAGGGAGTTGTGGAGATTTTGGCAAGAGGCCAAACCCAACGCGCCCGATATGAGGACGCAAACCCGGAACGTACCTGGAGCCTGACGTGCCATGATTAATATCCTCTCCTGACGGCCGGATCGTACAAAGCCCGCGGTAATTATCTTGTTAATACAATTGGGTTTGACTGCGGAAGGACGCCCGCGGGAGGTCCAAAACTCCATGTGGAATCAGACGAAATCCGATCCGCGCCGTCAGGCGCTAGTCCTTGTACGCACCATCGTTGTCGTGGTCACCGCGGTGCTGGCGGCGATGTGGACCGGAGCGGGTATCTCGATCAAACAATCCCAAGATGCGGCAATTAAGAATCTGCGGGCCGACGCAGCCAATCTTGCCTTCGCATTTGATGAAGACGTGACCCATACGCTCGACAGCATTGCCGGAACCATGGAGGCGGTCGCGAAGCGTATGGCTGCAAGGCGCTCGGACATTGGTCTTTATACCTGGGCGCACGAGTTTCCGATCGTCACTTCGCCCACTGTCAAGGCAGCTGTCTTGTCGCCTAACGGATACCTGATTGCCGGCACCTGGGCACAAAATCTTCCAAGGGAAAATCTCGCTGACCAGGACTATTTTCGCGTCCCCCACGACCGCAATACTAATGGCCTATTCATCGGAAGGCCGGTGAAAAGTCCGGGTGACGGTCAGATGCTGATCCCGATCAGCAAGCGCGTCGAGACCAGTTCTGGGAGCTTAATCGGCGTGCTGGTTTTCTTTGTCTCGCCGGCAAAATTCACAACCCTCCAATCGCTTGATCTCGGACACAACGGCATGATCGCACTGGCTGGAGTCGACGGTGTTGTTCTCGCGGGCTTCAGCAGTTCCAGCCCGGATGGGCTCAGCGGGGTCGGCGCGCCGCTCCTCAACGGAGGCGGTCGTTTGTCCGCTCCGGAAAACAGCGGCGGTTCTTATGTTCAACGAAGCCAGCGAGATCAGGTAACACGCATTTACAGTTTCCGTCGCGGCTGGGATTATCCGTTGGTCGCGGCCATTGGATTGGACTATGACGAAGGCCTGTCGTCGGCACGGGCGCACGCTTTCGTTATGTCCGTCCTCGTGGCATGCGCCTCTCTCCTGCTCGGCGGTTTCTCTTTATTTCTAATTCGCGAGCTTCGGGTTCGCGCTGCACGCGAAGTCGAACTCGCTGCCGAACGCATCAAGCTGCAGGCGGCCAACTCGGAATTGATCGTGAGCAAGGAACGTGCCGAGGTCGCGAACCATGCGAAGTCGCTATTCCTCGCCAATATGAGCCACGAGCTCAGGACGCCTCTCAACGCGATCCTGGGTTTTTCTCAACTCATCAGGGACGAGAAAATGGGTGCTCTCGGAACCCCGGTCTATGGAGAATATGCCGGCGACATCTTCAACGCCGGGGAGCATCTCCTCGAAATCATTTCCAACGTGCTCGATATCTCCAAAATCGAGTCCGGCAAGACAAAACTCAACGAAGAGGTATTGGATCCGGCGGAGGTTGTCGCCGCGTGTCTCGCGACAGTGCGCGTTCAGGCGGAGACCAAGAAGATCGAACTCAGGTCCGATTTTCCCCATCCATGCCCGAAGATTCGCGCTGACGCGGTGCGCTTGCGCCAAATCGTCATCAATCTGCTGTCAAATGCGGTCAAGTTCACCGAGGCCGGGAGCGTCACGGTCTCGCTCGGCTGGGATCATTCATTCAGGATCACGGTTGCGGATACGGGCATAGGCATGTCGCACGACGAGATCGCCGTATCGCTCGAACCTTTTGAGCAAGTGGAAAACGCGATCACCAAGAAATACCAGGGTACGGGCCTCGGTCTGCCTTTGGCCAAACGTTTGGTCGAGCTGCACGGCGGCACGATTGTCATTACGAGCACGAAAGGTGCCGGCACCAGCATCTGCGTGCAGCTCCCAGCCGAGCGCATGGTCGGGGAGACGGCTCAAGCCGCCTGACGCCGATACGACGCCAGTATCGACTCCATCGGCGTGAATCCCAGGCAAAGGGTTGGGCCCCGGCACCGGACCAACTCTTAGTCTGGGTGCCTAACCGGGCTTCCGGGTGCATATGGTTCGGGCCACAGGGCGATTGTGTAGCGATCCCAAAGCTGCAGCTAAGGGGTGTTGCCCCGGAAAATTATTTTCGAGCGCCAAGGCGGACATTTAGCGGTCTCGCTGATAGCCCTATTGGACATGTCTGGCGCTCTATGTGAAGGTAGATATCGGCGATCTGCTGCTCGTTAATCACGCGCTCGGTATAGGGCGGTATCAGTCGAAGCCGGCATGCTCCCTTGTCCGGAACCGGCTCAATGACACTGTTTTCCCACCTCAAAATCAACTATGAATCCGTGAGCGCTGGGAATCCGAGGTGGCTGGTATGAAGCTCGCTAGATGGCTTATGGGTATTTCTTGCGCCGCCGGTATCGTTTCGGCTGACTCCAAGGTCTTTTCCCAGCCCGCGAACCAGGTCGCGCAGCGTCCCGCATCGCAATGGGCCACCATTCAGAACTACTGCTTCGGTTGCCACAATCCCGGCGTTAAAGCAGGCAACCTCTTCCTCAGTGAGCTCAATGAAGGCTCCGTGCCCGCGCACCCCGAGATCTTCGAGAAAGCGATACGCAAATTGCGCGGGCGCCAGATGCCGCCGCCCGGTAATCTCCAGCCCACGCAGCAGGAAGTCGATGCGCTGATCAACTGGCTCGAGACCACGCTCGACGAAAGCAGCAAGACGCACCTTGCGGGCCACGTTCCCGTCCAGCGCTTGAACCGTACCGAGTATGCCAATGCCGTGAAGGATCTCCTGGCTGTGGAGATCGATCCCAGCCAGTACCTGCCGCCCGACATCGCGGTCGAAGGCTTCACCAACGTCGCTGCGGCGTTGACGGTGTCACCCACCTTCCTGGAGCAGTATGTGAATGTCGCGCGGATCGTCTCGCGCATGGCAGTGGGCAAACCGGCGGCAGAGGTCGTCAAAGCCTCTTTCCCTCCTCCCGCTACCGGCGATCAGGATGGCTATGTGGAGGGCATGCCGCTCGGTACACGGGGCGGCACGAAATTCGAGTACATTTTCCCGGCGGACGGGGAGTACCGCGTCACGATCTCTGACCTCGATTTCGGGCTCTACCCACGCGGGGTCGAGAACGAGACAAATGTGGTGGTGCTGATCGATCGCAAGGAAGTCTTCCGGAAAAAGGTCGGCGGTGAAGCGGATCGCGAGTTCGTAGATCGGGGCGGCGGTGCACCGGCGGGAGCCAAGCTCATGGAGCGCTTCGCCAACATCCCCGTGCAGGTGACGGCCGGTGTGCACGAAGTCGTCGTGACATTCATCGAGCGCTCGCGTGTGGCAACCGACGACCTGATTGCGGGCGGCACCCAGTATGATGGCTTTGCCTTCAAGGGGTATCTGCGCCTGCCGCGCCTGATTGGAGCCATACAGATCGTGGGGCCGCAGGCGGGAGCAGGCCCGACCCGCACAGCCAGCCGGGAGAAACTCTTCATCTGCAAACCCGAAATCCGCGAGCAAGAGCGCGCTTGCGCCGAACGCATCACGACAGATCTCGCCGGGCGTGCCTTCCGCCGGCCCGTCACCAAGGAAGATGTCTCCGGGTTGATGGCGTTCTACGATTCGGGGCGCGAAGGATCCGGCGGGTTCGAAGCCGGGATCGAACAGATGGTGACTGCGGTTCTGGCGAGCCCGGATTTTCTCTATCGCGGCATCGCCCAGCCGAAGGATAAGAAAGGCGCCAAATACTATGCGCTGAACGATCGGGAGCTGGCCTCGCGTCTGTCTTTCTTCTTGTGGAAGCGGGCCCCCGACGAGGAACTGCTCAAGCTCGCGAACACCGGCGCGCTGCGAAAACCCGGCGTACTGGACGCCCAGGTGCGGCGCATGCTGGCCGCGCCGCAGGCCGAGACGCTGGTGACGGATTTCGCGATGCGCTGGCTCGACCTCCTTGAGGTCGAGAAATTCGAATGGGACAAGCAACTCTTCCCCGAATTCAGCGCCGAGCTGCGCTCGAATTTCACGACCGAAATCGACCTCTTCCTGCGGAGCATCCTGCTGGAAGACAAGAACGTGGAGGAGCTGTTAACGGCCGACTATACGTTCCTCAACGAAAAGCTGGCGAAACACTACGGCATCGCAAATGTGCACGGCGAGCAGTTCCGGCGTGTAACCCTCAAGGACGAGAACCGCTATGGGCTCCTCGGCAAGGGCGCCGTGCTGCTGCACACGTCGTATGGCAACAGGACTTCGCCGGTGGTGCGCGGCGCCTGGGTTCTCGACAAACTCCGCGGCACCCCGCCAGCGCCGCCGCCACCAAATGTGGTGACGGATCTGAGCACACCGCCGGGCGCCGCGCCAAAGACGATACGCGCGATGCTCGAGGAGCATCGTAAGAATCCGACCTGCAACATGTGCCACGGTGTGATCGAACCCAACGGACTGCCGCTGGAGCGCTTCACCGTCACCGGGCAGTGGCGCGATATCGATTGGCAGGCCAATGCGCCTATCGATTCGAAGGTGACAATGCCGGACGGCTCGGAAGTCGATGGTCCGGCAGACCTCCGTCGCTCCCTGCTGCTCCGCCCCGGCGGGTTCGTCCAGGCGCTGACGACGAAGCTCATGATGTACGCGCTCGGGCGGGAGATCGACCCTCAAGACATGCCGCAAGTTCGGGCGATTGTGCGCGCGGCGGCCAAGGACAATTACCGGTTCTCGTCGCTCGTGAAAGGGATTGTATCGAGTGATGCATTCCGCATGCAGGCGCAGGAGGAGTGAAGACCATGTATCTGACCAGAAAGCATCTTTCTCGCAGGACGTTGCTCAGGGGCGCTGGCGTCGCCGTCGGGCTGCCGTTGCTCGATGCGATGATCCCAGCCGGCACCGCGCTCGCGCAGACGGCCGCCAAACCTAAGCTGCGGGCGGGCTTCTTCTATATGCCCCACGGCGCGGTCATGTGGAACACGAAGCATGGGAAGGAGATGGATCGCTGGACCCCGAGCGGCGCGGGCGCGGATTTCAAACTCAGCCCAATTCTCGAGCCGCTCGAGAAGTACAAGCACCTCGTGACGTCGTTCGGCAATCTCGAGAACAGGGCCAGCCTCGGCTCCGTGCACAAATTCAACCCGGCGACGTGGCTCAGCGGTGTCAAGCCCGATCTCAAAGCGCCCGGTCCCAGCATGTCTCCGACGATCGACCAAATCATTGCCGGGCGCATCGGTCAGGAGACAGCGCTGCCATCGATGGAGGTCTGCTCCGAGAGTGAAACCCAGGCGGTCGCTTGCGAGGCTGGATTTGGCTGCCTTTATAGCTCCACGATTTCGTACCGGAATGCGAACTCGCCTTTGCCGATGGAGTCCAACCCGCGCAAGGTTTTCGCACAGCTGTTCGGTGAAGGCGCTACAGCCGAAGAGCGTGTAGCCATCGTCAAGCAGAAACGGAGCATTCTTGATTTCATCACCGAGCGTACCCGGGCGCTGCAACGGGAACTGGGCCCGGGCGATAAGGTGTTCCTCGACGGCTATTTGGAGACGGTGCGAGAGATCGAACGGCGCGTTCAGCTTGCGCAGAACCGCGATCTCTCGGCCGTGAAAGCGCCCGAGATACCTGCGGCCGAGCAGGATCTGGCGATCGATAAGGAAGTGCGGTTGTTGTTCGATCTGATCGCGGTTGCGTATCAGGCCGACCTCACGCGCGTGGCCTCCTACATCATGATCGGCGAAGGCACGAACCGGACCTATAATCATATCGGCGTGCCGGACTCCTTCCATCCGCTGTCACATCATGCCGATTATGTCGATCGGCTAGAAAAGCTGGTGAAGATCCAGCGCTATCACATGGAGCGGTTCGCGGATTTCGTCACGAAACTCGCCGCCACACCCGACGGCGAAGGCACGCTCTTGGACAACTCGATGTTGCTCTATGTCTCCAACATGGGCAACAGCAACGTGCACAGCAATTATCCGTTGCCGAACATCCTGGTCGGCGGCGGCGCCGGCGCGCTCAAGAAGGGAGGACAGCAGATCGAGCTGCCCGAACATACGACGATTTCGAATCTGCATCTCACGCTGCTGAACAAAGCGGGCGTTGAGATGAAAAGCATCGGGGACAGCAGCGGCGTCATCGCCGGTGTCTGAGCGTAGGGGTCGCCGGCCATGAATCGCAGGGCAGTACTGAAAGGTGCGTTAGGCGGCGTCGCGGGTCTGACGTTCGCGCCGTTGC
>DASQGY010000178.1:0-4162 GCA_035632375.1 Bryobacteraceae bacterium
AGGTCTACACCATGCCCTCCACCGGCGGGCTTCCCATGCGGCGCACCTTCGAAGGCGGTACGGTGCAAGTGGTTGGCTGGACGCCCGACGGAAAAATCCTCTACACCACCTCGCACTATTCCACGCTGCCCGATGCCCAACTAGCCACCATCGCCAGCGACAACACGGTCGCACTGATCCCTCTGAGCCAGGCCTCGCAAGGTGCGTACGATCCACAAGGACGCACGCTGTTCTTCACGCGGCAGCGATTTCAGGGCAGCCAGGCCAAGCGCTATCAGGGCGGCACCGCGCAAAATCTGTGGAAGTTCACGACCGGCTCGGAAGCCGTTCCGCTTACCGCCGATTATCCCGGCACCAGCAAGGACGCCATGTTCTGGAACGGCCGCGTGTATTTCCTTACCGACCGTGACGGCACCATGAACCTGTGGTCCATGGACCAAAACGGCAAGAATCTGAAGCAGCACACACGGCATCAGGGCTGGGACATCAAGACGCCCGCGCTATCGGACGGGCGCATCGTCTACCAGCTCGGCGCCGATCTGCATCTTTACGACATCGCGTCGGGCTCGGATAAGGCGTTGAACATCGAGCTGGCGTCCGATTTCGATCATCTGCGCGAGCACTGGATCAAGACGCCGCTGGATTACACTACCGCAGGGCACATCTCGCACGACGGATCGAGCGTCGTGCTCACTTCGCGCGGCCGTGTGTTTGTGCTGCCGGTGAAGAACGGGCGCCTGGTGGATGTCACCGCGCACAAGCCCGGCCGCTACCGCGACGCCACGATGATGCCGGATGGGAAGTCCCTACTGGCGCTGTCGAGTGAAACCGGCGAGTTCGAATTCTGGAAACTGCCTGCTAACGGGGTCGGTCCGGGCGAGCGGCTGACCACCGACGGCAGTGTACTTCGCTGGGAAGGCACGCCGTCGCCCGATGGGAAATGGATCGCGCACCAGGATAAGAACAATCAGCTCTGGCTGCTGGAAATCGCCACGAAGAAGCAGACGAAAGTGGGCCTTTCCGAATTCGGCGACAACACCGATGCGCAGTTCAACGCGGTGCGCTGGTCGCCCGACAGCCGCTGGCTCACGTTCGACCGGCCGGCGCGCAACGGGTTCTCGCAACTGATGCTGTACAGCGTTGAGACCGGTGCAACCACGCCGCTCACTACCGATCGCTACAACAGCGGCGACGGCTGCTGGAGTCCCGATGGCAAGTGGATTTATTTTCTGTCCGACCGGTCGCTGAAGTCGATTGTCGGCGCGCCGTGGGGGCCGCGGCAGCCCGATCCTTATTTCGACCGGACGATGAAGGTTTATCAGATTGCGTTGAAGAAGGGGCAACGCTCGCCATTCGATCCGCCCGATGAGTTGCATTCGGATAAGCCGGACGAGGCTGCGAAGCCGGCCGCCGAGCCGCCGAAGTCCGCCGATGCTAAGCCGGGTGACAATGGCAAACCCGCCGATGCCGCGAAGTCCACCGCCGTTCCAAAAGTGGAGATCGATCTCGATGGCATCGCTTCGCGTCTGGATGAAGTGCCCGCGCCGCCCGGAAACTACAACCGGCTCGCTACCACCGGCAAGCGTCTGTGCTGGGTAAACAACGACCACGCGAATGCGGACAAGAGCACGCTGGAATGCATGGACATCGCGAGCAAAGGCGATAAGCCCGAGGTTCTCACCGATGGAATCCGCGGGTTCGAAATCTCGGGCGACGGCAAGAAGTTTCTGTTCCGCAAGCTGAACGATCTTTATGTCACGGATTCCGCGGTCAAAGAGGCCGGTCTTCGCAGTTCGTTGAACGATAGTCGCGTGAACCTCTCCGCCTGGACATTTTCCGTGATCCCCAGCGACGAGTTTCGCGAAGAGTTCCTGGATGCCTGGCGCATGCATCGCGATTATTTCTACGATCCGCACATGCATGCTGTGAACTGGACCGTCGCTCGCGATAAATACGGCGAGCTGATCGGCCGTGTGCATGACCGTCAGGAGTTGAACGACTTGATCGCACAGATGATCAGCGAATTGTCGGCCTTGCATGCTTCGGTGGTTGGCGGTGACATCCGGCGCGGGACGGACCAGGTGCAGACCGCGACGCTCGGCGCAATGCTCGCGCGCGACGCAAGCGCCGGTGGGTATGTCGTCCGACGCATTTACCAATCGGATCCGGATCGGCCGGACCGTCGTTCGCCGCTGGCGCGGCACGGCGTCGATATAGGCGAAGGCGATGTGTTGCTGGCCATCAACGGGCGCGATCTTGTCGCATCCGATCCCGGCGAGCTGCTGCGCAATCAGGCCGGCAAGCAGGTGCTGGTTCGCGTGCGGCCCAAGGGCAAGACCGAAACGCGCGATGTCATCGTCAAGCCGATTTCCCTGCAACAGGAAAGCGATCTTCGCTACCACGAGTGGGAATTCACGCGCCGCAACATGGTGGAGAAAGCGGGCGGGGGCCAGCTTGGTTATGTACATCTGCGCGCCATGACCGCCAACGACATTAATCAATGGACCGAAGAATACTATCCGGTGTTCGATCGCCAGGGCTTGATCATCGATGTGCGGCATAACGGCGGCGGCAATATCGACAGTTGGATTCTCGGCAAGCTGCTGCGCAAAGCGTGGATGTATTGGAAGCCGCGTGTTGGCCAGCCGGTGTGGAACATGCAGTATGCTTTTCGCGGGCACCTGGTGCTGCTCTGCGACGAGTGGACCGGCTCGGATGGCGAGGCTTTCGCCGAGGGTTTTCGGCGATTGGGGCTCGGCAAGATTATCGGCACGCGCACCTGGGGTGGGGAAATCTGGCTGAGCGGCAGCAACACGCTGGTGGATCGCGGCGTGGCCACTGCGGCTGAGATGGGCGTGTATGGGCCGGAAGGCAAGTGGCTGATCGAAGGGCACGGAGTGGATCCCGATATCGTGGTCGACAATCTTCCGCATGAAACCTTCAACGGCCACGACGCGCAGTTGGAAGCGGCGGTGAAGCATCTGCAAGAATTGATCCGCAAGGAGCCGGTTCCGGTGCCGCCGGCACCCGCTTATCCCGACAAAACTTTTCGCCCGCGTAGCGCTACATCAACCAAGGAATAGAACATGACTTCGCGAATTGTTGTTTGTCTGCTTATCGCGGCGGCTATCTTGACCGCCGCGGCCACGCCTTCGCCGGCGCTGATTGTGCTGAATAAAGAAGATGCCACGCTGGCGATTGTCGATCCGGCATCCGGTAAGGTGATCGCGCGCATCCCCACCGGCGCGGGCCCGCATGAAGTGGCTGTGTCGTCCGATGGGAAGCTGGCGCTGGTTGGGAACTACGGCACTGGCCCGTCGCCCGGCACTACGCTCTCGCTGATCGATCTCGTGGCGCAGAAGGAACTGCACCGCGTCGACCTGGGTCCGCTGCGGCGTCCCCACGGTGTTTTCTACTCCGATGGCAAATTCTATTTCACCGCAGAGGTTAACAAACTGATCGGCCGCTACGACCCGGCGAGCAATCAAGTCGACTGGGTGCTGGGCACAGGCCAGAACACGACGCACATGGTGCTGGTCAATAAGGATGGGAGCCGCATCTTCACGGCCAACATCGGCTCGGACAGCATCGGCATTTTCGAGCGCTCGGGCGCGGCCAATTGGAATCAGACGGTGGTACCGGTTGGCAAGGGGCCGGAGGCGATCGACCAGTCGCCCGATGGCAAGGAAATCTGGACTGCTCATTCGAGAGATGGCGGGGTCTCCATCATCGACATTGCCGCGAAGAAGGTTACGCAGACGTTGAACGTTGGAACAAAGCGGTCGAATCGTTTGAAGTTCACTCCGGACGGGAGGCACGTTTTGATTTCCGATCTGGAATCCGGCGACCTGGTGGTGCTGGACGTGGCAACGCACAAAGAGGTCAAGCGAATAAAGCTGGGCAAATCCCCGGAAGGCATCCTGGTGGTTCCCGATGGCTCGCACGCGTATCTAGCTGTGAACGGCGACAACAAAATCGCCGTGCTGGATCTCAAGACTTGGGAAATCACCGGCCACTTGGAAACAGGCACCGGGCCTGATGGGATGGCCTGGGCTGAGCGAAGGTAAGCGCCAATCAGTCTGGCCGCCGATGAATGCAGCGCGGCTTCGCCGCGCTGTGCTACCACTTGCTGACAAGTTGTTGTGAAAGGTGGCGGACGCTA
>DASQGY010000179.1:0-5288 GCA_035632375.1 Bryobacteraceae bacterium
TGAACCGATTGTCAGGCGGCCGCATAACTAGCTACTTCGCCAAAGATGGCCTGTCCAACGACTCGGTGTATCCCATCACCGAGGACCGGGAAGGGAACCTATGGGTGGGTACCGTGGGTGCGGTGGGACTGAACCGGTTCCGGGAGGGCAAATTCCTTACCTATTCGGTGCAAGAGGGGCTCGCGAACGAACGGGCATGGTCCATCTCGCAGCGCCGGAACGGCGACATGCTGGTAGCCACGTCCCAAGGCGTGAGCCAATATCGAGATGGAAGCTTCAGCACCTATGTCGGCGCGGCGATGCTGCCGCAACCGGTGATCCGCACGGTCCTGGAGGCCCGGGACGGCACTGTCTGGTTGGGTGGTGAACCTGGAGGGCTTAGCCGGTTCAAGAACGGCAAACTGATCACCTACACCAAGAAAGACGGGCTGGCCGGCCCCAGCATTCTGGCGCTCGCCGAGGATCGGGACGGGAGTCTCTGGATTGGTACCGATGACGGACTGAATCGCTTCACGAACGGAAAATTCGTCACCTACACCAAACGGGATGGCTTGCCGAACAACACGGTACGTCTTCTCTATCCGGCCAAGGATGGCAGCCTGTGGATCGGCGGGAATGGCGGGCTGGCCCACTGGAAGGATGGCAAGTTCAGAGTCTACACCTCCAATGACGGCTTGTCGTCGAACATGGTCAGAGCCGTTCATGAAGATGAGCAGGGCACGCTGTGGATTGGAACCATCGGCGGCGGCCTGAGCCGTTTCAAGGACGGCCGGTTCACGGCGTTCACTCCGAAAGAGGGACTGTTCGACGAGGTGATATGGGAGATCCTGGAGGATGCGAACCAGCAACTATGGTTGTGCGGCAGTAGAGGGATTTTCAGCGTCCACAAGGAGATTCTGGACTCTTACGCGGCGGGCAAAATCAGCTCGATTACCGGCACCCTGTACGACCGGGCGGACGGGCTGAGAAGCGAAACCTCCGGAGGGTCTTCTCCGCTCGGCGCCAAGTCCAGAGACGGAAAGCTCTGGTTCCCGACGAACGCGGGGGTGGTGGTGATCGATCCGGAGCACATCCGCACGAACCATTTGATTCCGCCGTTGGCCGTGGATGAAATTATGTGCGACCGGAAGAAGATCGCGGTTACAGGCGGGGCCGACCTGCCTGCCGGGAGGGGAGAGCTGGAGTTTCATTATGCGGCGTTGAGTCTGGTGGCGCCGGAAAAGGTCAGGTTCAAGTATAAGCTGGAAGGATTCGACAGCGACTGGATCGACGCCGGCAGCCGTAGAATCGCCTACTATACGAACATTCCGCCGGGGCGCTATCGCTTCCGCGTGATCGGCTCGAACAACGATGGCGTGTGGAATCGAGAAGGCGCGGCGTTCGATGTCAATTTGCGGCCTCATTTTTACCAGACCTACTGGTTTTATGGTTTGTGCTGTCTGTTGGCGGCGATCGCAGGCGTAGGTGCGTATCGGATGCGCGTAAGCGGGTTGAAGCTTCACGAACGCGAGTTGGGCCGGCGGGTGGACGAACGCACCAGGGAGTTGCAGCAAGAGATCGCCGAACGCAAGCGTGCCGAAGAGGAGCTGCAAAGGGCCAAGGAGGCAGCCGAATCGGCGACGCGCGCCAAGAGCGAGTTCCTAGCCAACATGAGTCACGAAATACGAACCCCAATGAACGGCATCTTCGGAATGACGGAACTGCTGCTGGATACCGAGCTGGTTCCCGAGCAACGCGATTATCTGGACATGGTCAGGAGTTCGGCCGACGCGCTTCTCACCATCATCAACGACATCCTGGATTTTTCCAAGATCGAAGCCGGCCGCCTGGATTTGGACATCGTCGAATTCAACCTGCGAATCACGCTGGATGAAGTGATGCAGAGCTTCGCGCTGCGCGCCGCTCAGAAGGGACTGGAGCTGGCCTGCGCCGTCGCGCCGGAGGTTCCGGAAATGGTGTGCGGCGATCCAACCAGGCTGCGGCAGATCGTGAATAACCTGCTAGGCAACGCCCTGAAATTCACCGAGCATGGCGAAGTGATCGCGCAGGTGGAAGTACAGGAACTCGAGGGGAAGGCCGCCCTATTCCATTTCGTGGTGAGCGATACCGGCATTGGCATCCCGGTCGAAAAGCAAACGAAGATTTTCGAGGCTTTCTCGCAGGCCGACGGCTCCACGTCGCGGAAATACGGAGGGACGGGCCTGGGATTGACCGTCTCGTCGCGCCTGGTGTCCATGATGGGTGGGCGGATTTGGGTGGAAAGCGAAAGCGGATCGGGCAGCCGCTTCCATTTCACCGTGCGGCTAGCCATGGCCGGCGATCCGGCGAATGATCGGCCGGTTTCGGCCGCCGGGCTCGCTGGCGTGCCGGTTCTGGTGGTGGACGACAATGCAACCAATCGGCGAATTCTCAAAGACATGCTGGTGAACTGGGGAATGGACGTGAAGGCCGTTGAGAGCGCCCCGGAAGCCTTGGCGTTGGCGCGGGAATCCTACGCAGGCGGGACCCCGTTCCGGTTGCTGATCACCGACGCGCACATGCCCGGGATGGACGGCTTCCTTTTGGCGGAGGAGGTGAAGCGCACGCCCCGGCTGGTGGGCGCGATGGTGATGCTGACTTCCGCCGGACAACCGGGCGACGCGGCACGGTGCCGGGAGTTGGGTGTGGCCGCATACTTAACCAAGCCCGCCCGGCAGCCGGAGTTGCGCGCTGCCATGCTCCGGGTTCTGGGCCGGGAAAAAGCGGCGGGCCCTGTCGGCCTCAGCATCGGCGCGAAACATACGATGCCGGGCCGGCGAATCCTGCTGGCCGAAGACAATATCGTGAACCAGAGACTGGTGGCCCGGCTACTCGAGAAGCGCGGCCACACAGCGGTGGTGGTAAGCAATGGCCGTGAGGCGCTTTCGATTCTCGAAAAGCAATCGTTCGACTTGATACTTATGGACATTCAGATGCCGGAAATGGACGGCTATGAGGCCACCGCCGCGATACGTGCGCGCGAGGCCCACACCGGCGCCCATTTACCAATTGTGGCTCTGACCGCTCATGCCATGAAGGGCGATGGAGATCATTGTCTGGCCACCGGGATGGATGCTTACCTGCCCAAGCCAATGCATGCGGAGCAGCTTTACGAACTGCTGGATACACTGCTTGCGGAGGAGGGATCCAGCCGTGCGGAGCCGGTGTTGGAGCTGAAGGCCTGACGCTTACTTCAGCACTTCTTCGATATAGCGTAGCGCCCGCTCGTCCTTGCTCTGGCCTAGCCAGAACATGGCCTGCTTGCGGACCACCGGATTCCGGTTGGTGCGCGCCACCTGGATCAGCAGCGGGACGCCTTCGCCCGCCGGCATCTGCGTCAGCGCGAAGACCGCCTTCTTCTTGACCTCGGTCTCCGGATCGTTGGCGATGGCGTCATTGATGGCCGATTCGGCAACCTTTTGGCCGGCTCGCTGCGCCAGCCAGAACAATGCCTGGCCGCGGACACGCGCGCTTTTGTCATTGTGCGCCACGCCTACCACTACGTTCAGCGCCTGTGGGTCCTTATTCTGGGTCAGTGCGAAAACGGCATGCTCGCGGATCTTGTCGCTTGGATCCTCGCGGACTACGCGGCTCACTACCTGGAACCCGCGCGCGCCGCGAGCGTTCCCCAGCCAGAAGATGGCCTGCCGGCGAACCTGCTCCGGCTGATTCGGAGCGAGGAGTTCATCGAGCGCCGTATCGGCCGCCGGATCGTCATGCATGGCGATGGCCGACACCGCGGAATCGGCCTTGCGCACCTGTTCGCGGGTGGCCCCGGCCGTGTCTTTCGCAATCGCCAACAGCACCTTGATGCTCTCCGGGGCGCTTACGCCCGTGAGCCAAATGAACGGCAGACCGCCTGCGTCCAGCTCGCACTCCGGCGTAAAGCTGCGAACCTTGCCCACCTGCCGGTTTTCAAGGCGATACAGAACCACCAGGTGCGTTGGCCCCTCCAGCTTGACGGTGGGATTTCCGTTGATCATCACTGCGTCATTGCCATTCCGCGGCTCCAGGAAGCAGCCGCGGGAATCGTTGTTCCAGCAGCAGGACTGGTGGTCGCCTTTGACGATCGGCACTGCGTATCCGATCCAGGCCGGCGACGACTGTGCGCTCACCATACCTTGGAACGCCGTTTCGAATCCGCCGGACACGGCGCGAGTCTCCATCCGCGCATTCTGCACGTGGGGTTGCTGCGCCAGCGCGGCGAGTGAAACAAACGCGAGCCAGAGTGCGCGTGTCATTTGCTCAAGATCTCCATCAGGTAATCGGTGGCTTCTTTGGAATGCATCAGCGAGAGCTGATTCACAATCACCTTCTTCAGATTCATGTCGGTTTCCTTGCGGGCGATTTCCACCAACGCGGCGGCGTTGTTCTGAATGAACAGCGCGTTGATGATGGCCTTCTTGTTGTCCGGGTTGCTCTCCTGGCCGTACAGGCCGGCCAGGAACGTTCCGGTTTTGCTACGCCCCATCACGCCGAGTTGATTGATGGCCAAGTGCCGCAGGTTGTCGTCTTTCTCATTCTTCGCTAGTTCGAATAGCTTCTCGGAATTGTTCGAGACGAACAAGCCCTGAATGATCGCTCTTTTCACTTCCGGCGACGATTCACCGGCATACAGTTGGGCCAGGTCGGCCGATCCGCCCGCATTGCCCAATTGTTGGATGGCGACGATCTTCAATTCCGGGTTCGATTCCGTCTTGGCAACAGCCAGCAGGCTCTCGCGGCTGCCGGACACCATGAAGCTGTTCAGAATGGCCCGCTTCACGTGCGTATCGCTGGTGCTCTTGTACACATCCACCAGCGTCTGGATGTTGTCTCGCCCGCCATAGACACCCAGGTACTCGATGGCCTTGGTCTGCAGATCGGGATTCGATCCGCCTTTGGCAACCGATGCCAGCACTTCCTTGGATCTTTGCGAATGACTCTGGGCCAGCACGAATAGAGCGCGTTCTTTGATCCGGGGTGAATTGCTGCTCTTCAGCAGCTTTTCGAGGAGTGGCACGGCCCGCTCGGGATCGATATTCATGGTGCTGTTGATGGCCATCAGCTTCAAGTCTTCGTCGGTGGCGTTCTCCGGCGAAACCTGTCCGCTCTCGGCTAGCAAAGCTTTCGCGTCGTCCAGCCAGCGGCTGTTGGGATAGTTCTTCAGCAGCTCATTCAGACTGGCGACTCCCTCATCCCGCTTGCCTAACCGGATTTGCGCGTACGCCCGCCAGTAGAGCGCCCCATCGGCTCGCGGGCCTTTTTCTTCCAGCGCGCGATTGAACGAG
>DASQGY010000180.1:0-8914 GCA_035632375.1 Bryobacteraceae bacterium
TCGCACTCCTGCGAACACAAGTTAGAACGGAAGCCAGTTAGCGTCGGCATGAGTGCCGACGCGGCACGCACGAATGCGTGCGCTACATCACCCGCAACATTTTCGTTACATTTCCCCCAATCCGGCTGTGCCACAATTGAAGATCCATGCTCGTTGTCATGCAAGAAGGGGCCGAGGAGCCCCAAATCCAAGCCGTAATCGACCGCCTGGTATCGATGGGCTTCATCGTTCATCGATCCTCCGGCGTCATGCATACCGTGCTCGGCGGTGTCGGCCCGGTCGGCGACGTCGATCCGGTCGAGTTCGAGGTGATGGAGGGCGTCAAGGAATGCCATCGCATCGTCTCACCCTACAAACTGGCCAGCCGCCACTTCAAGCCCGGCGGCACTGTGGTCAAGGTCGGCGACATCGAGGTCGGCGGCAACCAGGTGGTGGTCATGGCCGGGCCGTGCAGCGTCGAGAACCGCGATCAGATCGAAAAAACCGCCGAAGTCGTAGCGAAAGGCGGCGCCAAGGTGATCCGCGGCGGCGCGTTCAAGCCCCGCAGCTCGCCCTACAGCTTCCAGGGTCTCGGCGAAGAAGGCCTGCGCATGATGCGCGAAGCGGCCGACCGCAACAAGCTGCTGGTAGTCAGCGAAGTGATGGATCAAAACCAGATCCCACTACTTTGCGAGTATGCCGACATCCTGCAAGTGGGCGCGCGCAATATGCAAAACTTCAACCTGCTGCGTCAACTGGGCGAACTGCGCAAGCCCATCCTGTTGAAGCGCGGCATCTCCGCAACCATTGAAGAGCTCCTGTTGAGCGCCGAGTACATCATGTCCGGGGGCAACTACGACGTGATCCTCTGTGAGCGTGGCATCCGCACCTTCGAAACCTCCACCCGCAACACCATGGACATCGCCGCCATCCCGGTAGTGAAATCGCTATCCCATCTGCCCATCGTCGCCGACCCGTCGCACGGCACCGGCCGCCGCGACAAAGTGCTGCCCATGGCTCGCGCCGCGGTAGCTGCCGGGGCCGACGGCTTGCTGGTGGAAGTGCATCCCGATCCCGATCACGCGCTGAGCGACGGCGCGCAATCGCTGAAGCCGCCGCAGTTCGTCGAGATGATGGAGCAGTTGCGGACCATCGCCCAAGCCGTCGGGCGCTCCGTCTAGGCTCGCGATGAACACCGTAGCGATTTTTGGAGTCGGCCTGATTGGCGGCTCTTTCGCCCTGGCCCTGCGCCAAGCCGGATTTGCCGGGCGCATCGTCGGCGTCAGTTCGCCGGACACCATTGAGAAAGCGCTCGCCCTCCACGTCATTGACCAGGGGGCGCCCGCGCGGGAAGCTGCTGAAGCGGCTGACCTTATCTACCTCGCGCAGCCCATCCTCCGCATCGTCGAAATGCTACCCGAATTAGACGCTTGGGTCCGCCCGGACGCCCTGATCACCGATGCCGGGAGTACCAAGCGAGCCATCGTCGATCGCGCCGCCACTAGCATTTCGCGCTGCCAGTTTCTGGGGGGGCACCCCATGGCCGGCCGCGAAAAGCGGGGCGTCGAGGCGGCCGAAGGGGGGCTTTTCCAGGGCCGGCCGTATGTGCTAACCCCGCGCTCGAATCAGGAGCTCGAAAGCCCGCAAGCCAAGGATCTCGCTGCTTGGATTGGCCGCATCGAGGCGTTCCCCGTGGTCATGAGTCCGGAAGAGCACGACCAAGTGGTCGCCTTTACCTCCCACTTGCCCCAACTCGCCTCCACCGCCCTTGCAGCGCTCCTGGCAGGTCGTGAAGAGCCCAAAAGCGGCGTTTTTGGCCCCGCCCTGGTCGACAGCACTCGCTTGGCCCTTAGTTCCTACGACATCTGGGGCGACATCCTGGCGACCAATCCGGATGCCATCCGGGCCGCCCTGCTGCACTATATCGCTCAACTTGAGGAGTTTTCCCAGGCTCTGGAGCCGGAATCGATGCGGAATCAATTCGATAAGGCCGCTCGCTTCGCTGGACAGTTGCGCGATCCCACCTGAGCCGGGCCTTCCAGCAGGGTCAGTTATTTTTTTTCAGAAATCCAGTTGACATTCGGACTATAATGAACAGGATCAATGGACTCGCCACTCAGCCCGCTCGCCACCGCCGTGCGAGCGGAGCTTATCCACATAGACGGCGTGACTAAGTTCTCGCCGAACCGGCGCTTTGCGACGGTTTACTCGGAGGGGAGCCCTGCGGATACCATCTTCTACGTCGAGTCCGGCTTGGTGAAGATATACAAGCGCGGAGAAGACAACAAGGAGATCATCCTGCAGATCGTCGGGCCCGGGGAACTGTTCGGCGAGCACGCGCTCAGCACGGAAGCTACCCGGTCTATTGCCGCGGAGGTCTTGCAAGAAGGCGCGATTTACGTGATCCCGCGCGATTTATTCCTCGGCCTTTGCGAAAAGCGGCCGGAACTGTGGCGCGACATATCCGCGCTCCTGCTCTCAAGAAAGCGCGAATTAGAGAAAAAGATCGAACTACTCTGCCTGCGCGATGTCGAATATCGGATCCTCTATTACATGGCCGAGTTGGCAAAAGTGTTCGGTGCGAAAGCCAACGGCAGCGAGTGGTCCATTCCCCTCTCGCAGGGCGAGCTGGCCAGTCTGATCGGCGCCACGCGCGAAACCACTTCCACAACGCTCAACTCTCTCGCGCGCCGCGGCGTCATCCGCCTGGGCCGCCGGCAACTGATCGTGCCGTCCATCGACGGAGTCCTAGCCGCCGCCGACCAGAAATCGAAGGCCGCCAAAGTCTCATAGCACGTAAGACCGCCCCTCATCGTCGCGGCTCGGTTTAGTATGTCGTGTATTTGGAAGTTGTTACGGAGCCGTGACCGTAAGGGAGCGACCGCCTCAAGCCCACACCTGTGCCGCCACCGCAC
This sequence comes from Bryobacteraceae bacterium, assembly GCA_035632375.1. Lineage (GTDB taxonomy): Bacteria > Acidobacteriota > Terriglobia > Bryobacterales > Bryobacteraceae > Palsa-89. The sequence continues at coordinate 2,895 of DASQGY010000180.1, forward strand.
ACTATCCATCACAACAACTCTTTTATTTACAGTAACTTCCAGATGGATTACCAATTGCATACCCACCCGCATGATGTTCGCTCTGCTCCCGGTCCTGGTCGCCGCCGCCCTCTGCGCCCAATCAAATCAGCCCTCGGACGATCCCCCGGAGCAGGACCAGGCCGCCAACCTGAACGTCAACTCGCGCTACACCGTTGAGAGCATCGACTTTACCACCCAGCGCCACTACCGCCTGAGCAGCGCCGTCCTGGAAGAAATGCACCGGTTGATCGGTTCCAAGCTGAACGACGAAGCGGTGAAACGGCTGGCCGGGCGGATTCGCGGCGAATTACGCGTCCATGACGTTACTTTCCGGCTGGCCCGAGGCGGCGATCCTGGATCGGTGAAGGTCCTTCTCGAAGTCGACAGAGGCAACACCAACTTCGATCTGTCTATTCCTAAATTCGCCTACAACTCGAGCCAGGGTTGGACCGCCGTCGGTGAAGCCACCGCTACCATCGGTCCCAATGCGATCTCCTTCGGCGCGCTTACCGACGGCGATACGCTAGCCGAGCGTTTTTCCGGCGTGCAGGCAAAATATAGCCGCCTCGGCCTGGCCAACGACCGCATCCGCTTGGGCTTCGAGTTCGACGCCTATCACGAACAGTATAATCCCGCCACGCTAGCCGCCTTGGACGGCAGCTCGACGAACACGCTTTCTTCCCTCGGCGCTGGCGCTTATCGTTCCCGTTGGAACGCTGAGCCCAGCGCCACATTTGTTCTCGCCAAGCCGCTCACTCTCACTGTGGGCATGAGCTTCGAGCAACTGGAACCTCAACTTTCGGCCGCGCGATCCGAGTCGGCCAACGCTGTGATAAATACTCTGCGCTATCATCAGCGTTGGGCGAGCTCAGACGCTACCGTCCAGGAACTGGATGCAGGCTACAACCTGCGCGCGGCCACCAAATTCCTTGCCACCGACCTGGCTTATACCAAGCACGCCGTCAACGTCCGTTATGGCTTCAAGCACGATAGCCAATCCGTTGAAGTAGCGCTGGTTGCGGGCGTGATCCTGGGGCGCGCGCCGCTGTTCGAGCGCTTCGTTCTGGGCAATAGCGCCACCTTGCGCGGTTGGAATAAGTACGATATCGATCCCCTCGGCGGAAACCGGATGGTTCACGGGTCCGTCACCTATGGGTATCACATTATGCGGGTTTTCTACGATGCCGGCGCTGTTTGGAATCAGGGGCAGTCGCCCGATCCCAAGCACTCGGTCGGTATAGGAATTTCGAGCGGCCTCGGGCTGTTCCAGAAAGGCGCCTTTTTGTTGGCTGTGGCCTTCCCGATCCGGCAGGGCCGCGCCGATCCGGTGTTTATTGCAGGAATGAATTTTTGACAGGCGGGCCAAAACGGGCACGAGTGGCGCGGGCATTGTCCCTCGCGCTGATTTGCTTGGTACTCCTGGGGATGAGTGTGTCCAGCGAGGACCTGATCCTGCGCCGCTCCGCCGGTGAGATTCATGTACTGGCGCCGCGCCTCCACTTTTTGACCGGTAAGGCTCTGCAGCGTCTCCGCGATGGCGCGACTGTACCATTCGATTTTCAGTTCACCATCGCCGCCGGATCCAGAACTAATGTGGTCCAAAGAACCGTCGAGCGATTCATGGTGAGTTACGATGTCTGGGAGGAGAAGTTCAAGGTGGTCGCGCTCGGAAACTACCGCAGGTATGGGTCGCACCTGAGCGCCAACGCCGCCGAGGCCTGGTGTTTGGAGAACATATTCGTGCCCAGCGCCAACCTGCCCGCCGACAAGCAGCTCTGGGCCCGCCTGGAAGTTCGCGGAGTGGAGCCTAAAGAACAAGCCTCGACGTTCACCGATCCCGGAATCAGCATCACCACGTTGATCGAAATCTTTAGCCACCAGCCGCGCCTGCAACAGGAGCACTTGACACTGGAATCAACGCCCTTCCTACTGTCCGATCTGAAACCATGAACCGCCTGCGCAACCGGCTGATTTGGATTTTCGCTGCGGCAACTTTGATTCCGCTCGGCATTACGGCCTGGATTTCGATTTCCATGCTCGACCGCAGTTTGTCGCTCGCGTCCACCAAGGAGCTCGATCAGGTGTCGCAGTCGCTGCAAAAGACCGGCCACGAGCTCTATCTGCGTGCCTGCGATTCGCTAAAGCAGGACGCCGCGCTCGGACGGAGCTCGCCGGCGCGGTTCCCTGCCGCCAATCGCGACCAATGGCCGCCCGCAGTTCAGGACTTCTCCTCCAGCGGCGATGCCGACAGTTGTAACCTCGCCGGCAACAATGGCGACCGTTTGGATTACCTGGTCCGGCACGGCGGCGATGTGCGGAGCTACTCCACTCCCCTGGGCGTCCCGCTGCGCTCGTTCTCCGATCAATACACTCACGCGCGCGCTGTGGTGGCCAACGAAGGCGCGCACGATCTTCGTCGCGGTTTCTTCTATGCCTTCTTCGTTCTGGTCGCCGCAATGTGGATTGTGGCCTTCCTGCTCCTCATTTATTTCGCTCATCGCATCAGCCATCCGATTCAGCAACTAACCACTGGCCTGTCGGAAGTCGCCACCGGCCATCTGGATTACCGCGTCAAGACGACACGCGACGACGAGATTGGCGCGGCCATCCAGGCCTTCAACAACATGGCCGACGAGGTCAAGCAATCGCAGGAGCGCCTGGTCTACGTCACGCGCCTGGAAAGCTGGCAGGCCCTGGCGCGCAAGATGGCGCATGAAGTGAAGAACTCGCTGACCCCAATCCGCCTCACTATGGAAGAGATCGCCGCGCGGCAATCGGGCCCGGGCGGCGAATTCTTCGAACAAGCCGCGCAGATCGTCGTTGACGAAGTAATGAGCCTGGAGCGCCGGGTTCGCGCCTTCTCCGAATTCGCCAGCGAGCCACCCGTTTCGCCAAAAGCGCTGGATATCAATTCCATGCTCGAAGAGCGAATCGCCTTCCTGCGCGCCGCGCATCCTGAAGTGGTTTACAACACGCGCCTGGCCCCCGATGGTCCCAAGGCATTCGCCGACGAGGATCTGGTGAAAGGCGTACTCACGAACTTGCTCGAAAACGCCGCTCAAGCCGTGAAGCCCGGCGGCGTAGTGCTGGGCGTGACCACCGCCGCGAGCGGCCGCGTGGCCATCGAGGTCCACGATTCCGGCCCCGGCGTGAATCTGCAAGCCCGCACCACTCTGTTCGAACCGACCATCTCCTTCAAGCGCGGCGGCATGGGCTTGGGCCTTTCCATCGCCCGCAAAAGCGCGATGCTCTCCGGCGGCGACATTCAACTGGTCCAGGGCGAACTGGGAGGAGCGGCCTTCCGTGTCCTGCTACCCGCCGCTTAAAAACCGGGGACAGGCTACGCTGTCCCAAGCCACATCAATCCTGACGGAGCGTTTCGAAGCCAGTTGGCGCGTGGACAGCGCTGCCTGACCCCGGTTTTTAAGCTGCCTCTCATCACGAGCCCTGGTCTGTTCTTTTTTCCTCTCTCCTCTGCTCCTAGCCCAGGAACCAATCGCCCGCGTCCCCGTCCGCCTCGTCGTCGCCCCCACGTCCGTCACCGATCAGCATGGCAAATTCATCAACGGCCTAACCGCCACCGACTTCACCCTCTCCGACAACGACGTCCCCCAGAAAATCCACGAAGACGCCGATTTCCTCCCCATCTCACTGGTCGTCGCCATCCAAAACAATCACCAGGTCGCGGCGATTCTTCCGAACATCCACGAGCTCGGCCCGCTCCTCGGCAGCCTGGTGGTCGGCGAGGGCAGCGAAGCGGCCATCCTTACTTTCCACAAGTACATCGAAACCCTCCAGCCATTCACCGCCGATCCCGGCCGCCTCACCCACTCGCTCCGCACCGTCGAGTGTCATTACGGCACCAACCACGTGATCGACGCGACGTTCGAAGCCGTCCGCATGCTCAAGACCCGACCCACAGGCCGCCGCCGCATCTTGCTGCTAATCTCCGAGAAGCGCGACCTCGGCAGCGAAATCAAGCTGCGCGACGTTATCGAAGAGGCCGAGATGAACAATATCCTGATCTATTCCATGAACATCTCGCGCGCCCACGCGGTAAAGCAGATCTTTCTACAAACAGACGGCTCGCCCAAAGGAACAGCATTCAACATCGACATCATCGCTCTGATCAAGGAGATTTACTCCGGCGTGAAGAGCGCCGCCACCGAAGAACCCCTCTCCGTCCTCACTCGCTACACCGGCGGGCGCGAGTATTCGTTCTTCAAAGAACACTCCTTCGAGGAAGCGTTAACCGCAATCGGCGAAGAGATCCACGGTCAGTATCTATTAAGCTACTCACCGTCGAACATTGCCGACACCGGCTACCATAAGATTCGAGTGGAGCTTAGCCGGCCGGAGCTCACCGTCCGCAGCCGCCCCGGCTATTACACGTTGGAGCCCGTCTCTCCCTGACATGCCCGCCAAGCGAATCCTCATTCTCGACGACGAGCCGAATATCGGCAATTCCCTGCGCCTGATTCTGGAGCGAGAAGGCTACGCCGTCACCATCACACGCAACATCGCCGATGCGAAGGCCGCAGCCAACGGCGCAGACGCGATGCTGCTGGACGTTCGGCTCCCCGATGGCAGCGGTATCGATCTGTTGCGCCAATTGCGCGAGCGCGATCACACCGCGCCCGCCATCATGATCTCCGGCCACGCCACCATCGCCGATGCCGTCTCCGCCACGCGCACCGGTGCATACGATTTCCTGGAGAAGCCGCTGAGCCGCGACAAAGTCCTGCTGTCGTTGAAGAACGCCTTGGAACAGGTGAGCCTCCGTCGCGAGAACGAGCGCCTGCGCGAATTGGTTGGCGGAAGCGCCTCCACCAAAATGATCGGCGCCAGCCCCGCTTTCCTACGCGTGGTAGAGCAGGCCACCATGGCCTCGAAATCCGACGCCCGCATCCTGATCAGTGGCGAATCGGGCACCGGCAAAGAGCTGCTCGCGGCCCACATCCATCGCGAAAGCCCGTTCGCCAACGGGCCCTTCGTCAAAGTGAACTGCGCGGCCATACCCTCCGAGCTTCTCGAAAGCGAGCTGTTCGGCCACGAAAAAGGCGCATTCACCGGCGCCATCTCCACGCGCAAGGGCAAGTTCGAGCTCGCCGACGGTGGCACCATTTTTCTCGACGAAGTGGGCGACCTGCACGCCGGATCGCAAGCCAAGCTCCTCCGCGTGCTTCAGGAAGGCGAGTTCCATCGCGTGGGCGGCGAGCAGACCCTTCACGTCTCCGTCCGCGTGATCGCCGCCACCAATCGCAACCTCACCGACTTAGTAACTCAGCAGAAATTCCGCGAAGACTTGTACTATCGCCTGTGCGTGGTCCCGATTAGAGTGCCCTCGTTGCGCGAGCGCCCTCAGGACATTACCCCTATGGCCAAATATTTTCTCGACGATTTCTGCAGTCGGAATAATTTCCACGCGAAGCAAATCGACGACAGTGCTTATCCAATTCTGGAATCCTATTCCTGGCCCGGCAATGCCCGCGAGCTGCGCAACATCATCGAGCGCATGGCCATCCTCACAGCCGGAAACCGCCTGACCGTCGATTCCGTACCGGTGGAAATCCGCTTAGCCCAGGACCCCGGCCCACGATCCAACCTGAAAGAAGCCCGCGAATCCGCCGAGCGCGAACACATCCTCCGCGCCCTCGATGAATCAAGCTGGAACGTCTCCGGCGCAGCCCGAGCCCTAGGCATGGAACGCACCAACCTCCACAAACGCATCCGCGCCCTAGGCCTAACCCGCGGCAAAAACTAGGAGCTTGCTGAAAAATCGGTGACTGGCTACGCTGTCCCAAGCCACAACATTCCCGAAGGAACCGCACGAAGCTTGTTGGCGGCGGACAGCGCTGCAGCCTGTCGGAATGAAAAGATCGCCCGACGGGATAGCGCCGGTTTCCGGCTTCAAAAAATAGCCGGAACGCCGGGTCTAGATCCCAAGTCACCTCGATTTGCAGCGGGTTTGTCCGATGCTGCCGCCTCCCTGGCCGGTT
>DASQGY010000181.1:0-4967 GCA_035632375.1 Bryobacteraceae bacterium
CACCGGCGTCTCAAAACTCGAGGCCATAGGGACGCAGTTGTGGTGAATGATGTGGTGAAGCACGCGGAAGCAGCGGTTCTGGTGGCATGGCTCGTGCTCGGAGCGAGTCCGAGTTGGGGAGCGCAGCAGTATTCTGTGAGCGGTCTCGTGCTCAGAGTTGACCGCGCCAAGCAGACGATGGTGGTTTCCTGCAACGCGATTCCCGGATACATGGATGCGATGGTGATGCCATTCGAAGTTCCCGACGGCAAGAGCCTGGAGGGAGTAGAACCGGGAATGGCGGTCGAGTTCAGGCTGGTGGTGGGACAGGAGTCGTCGCACGCCGAAGACGTTCGCGTCCGCAAATTCGAAACGGCGGAGCAAGATCCATTTACCGCGCACCATTTGAAAACTCTGCAGACCCTGGTCTCGCCCAGCTCGGCAATCACGGAAGTTCTAAGAGTGGGACAGTCCGTTCCGGATTTCACACTGATCGACCAGAACCGGCAGCCGGTTACACTGGGCCAGTTTGCGGGCAAGGTTGTGGCCATCAACTTTATTTACACGCGTTGCGCCCTGCCGCAATTCTGCTACCGCCTCTCCAATAATTTCGCGCTGCTGCAGAAACGCTTTGCGGACCGCATGGGGCGAGACCTGGTTTTGCTCACGGTGAGTTTCGATCCGGAGCACGATCAGCCGGAGATTCTGGCCGCCGCGGCCAAGACCTGGAACGCGGATTCGCGAACCTGGCACTTCCTCACGGGACCGGTTTCGGACGTGAAGCAAGTTTGTGCCAGGTTTGGCGTGGACGCCTGGACGGACGAAGGCCTGATGACACACTCGTTACATACCGTTGTTGTCAACCGGCAGGGAAAGCTGGCCGCGAATCTTGAGGGCAACCAGTTTACCGGGCAACAGCTGGGCGACCTGGTGGACACCGTGATCAAGAGTCGCAACTGAGGAAGCCTTCATCTCAAGCGCGATGTGATAACGTACACCGACAATTGTTCCGGCTGTGATGGCGCGCGACGTGAAACCTCTCTACATTAAAACTCACCCCAGCGACAACGTTGCGATCATCGTCAACCCTGATGGGCTGGCGGCCGCCACGCAATTCGGGGACGGGCTGACGCTCAAGGAGAGCATCCCACAAGCCCACAAAGTAGCGCTACGGGACTTGCAGGGCGGAGATCCGGTCAGACGGTATGGCCAGATTATCGGGTTCGCGACGCGTCCGATCGCTGTGGGTTCGTGGGTGCACGAAGACGCCATCGAATTGCCTCGGCCGCCCGCCCTCGGCGAATTGCCTCTGGCGACGGATCCTCCGGCGCCTCAGCCTGCCCTTACGGGTTATACGTTTGAAGGCTTCCGCAATGCGGACGGCAGCGTGGGAACGAAGAATATTCTGGGCATTACCACCACGGTGCAATGCGTTGCTCCCACGGTGGAGTACGCGGTGCGACGAATTCGGGACGAAATCCTGCCGCGATTTCCCGGGGTGAATGACGTGGTTGCGATCACTCATACTTACGGGTGTGGCATCGCCATGGACGCGCCCGGCGCGGAGATTCCGATCCGCACGATTCGGCATATCAGCACTCATCCCAACCTGGGCGGAACTCCGCTGGTGGTAAGCCTGGGCTGCGAGAAGCTGCAGCCGGAGCGGCTTTTCCCCGAGCAGCCGTTGGGGAAATTGCCGGTGCTTGAAAGCGATCCGTATCTGATTCGGATGCAGGATGAGCGCGGCTTCGGCGAGGTGGTGAGCGCGATCATGCGCGCGGCCGAGAAGCGACTGCAGCAGCTCAACCAGCGACAGCGGACGGCGGTGCCGGCAGCGGAACTCGTGGTGGGCCTGCAATGCGGAGGGAGCGACGGCCTCTCGGGCGTGACCTGCAATCCGGCGGTGGGATATGCGGCCGATCTGCTGGTGCGCGCCGGAGCCACGGTGATGTTCTCGGAAGTCACGGAAGTACGGGACGCCATCCACCTGCTGACGCCGCGCGCCGTCAATGAGGACGTGGCGCGTGCTTTGATCCGCGAGATGCAGTGGTACGACGATTACCTGGCGCGGGGCTCAGCCGACCGCAGCGCGAACCCCACGCCCGGCAACAAGCGTGGCGGACTGTCGAACGTGGTGGAAAAATCGCTGGGGTCGATTGCGAAGGCGGGAAGCTCGGCATTGATGGCGGTGGCCGCGCAGGGCGAGAAAGTGACGGCCAAAGGGCTGGTCTTCGCCGCGACCCCGGCCAGCGATTTCATCTGCGGCACGCAGCAGCTTGCCTCCATGAACCTGCACGTGTTTACGACCGGAGAGGGAAGTCCATACGGGCTGGCGCTGGTGCCGGTGGTCAAAGTGTCGTCGCGAACCGCGCTGGCGGAACGCTGGCCTGACTTGATCGACGTTGACGCAGGCCGCATCGCGACCGGCAGCGCGACCATCGAGGAAGTTGGATGGGAAATCTTCCGCTACATTCTGGACGTGGCCGGCGGGCGCAAGCAGACCTGGGCGGACCGGTGGGGCCTGCACAATGCGATGGCGCTGTTCAATCCCGGGCCGGTTACGTAGGGCCTGCGCGGCTGCATCTAAGGTCAAAGGCAAAGGCAAAGGCAAAGGCAATAGCAAAGTCAAAGGCGGCGGACAGGAGTGTCCGCCCCACATTTAGAGGGCCGTTTGTTCTGCGCTTTCTACTTGTGTGTCGGGCAGGGGCTTGCTTTGCGTCAGGCTGAAATCTTTTACATTCTTTAGCACAATCGAGGGCACGCCGGGAGTTTGGGGCAGCTTGACGTGAATGAGTTCGGCGCCGCTCACATCCTCGAGCACGAATCCGGGCCGCATATCGAGATGCATGGGCCGGATCTCGACATCCTTGATCTCTATCCGCTTCACGTGACGGATATAGAAGCCGTGCGCCGGCATGGGGCCGAAGCGGCCGGGCTCGGGATAGCCGTTTTCCAGTTCCGGCGGCTGGATGGCGGCATCCTCCTTGCTGCCGCCGCCGCGATGCAGCACCAGAATATTGCTCAGCTTGACGTCTTCGATGGTGTGGCCGGGAATTCCGGTGATCAGAGTGGCCTGCCGGGAAGCGCAGTTCGAGACCACAACGTTGCTGATCAGAATGCGGCGCACTTCTCCTACCGGAGTGCCCTCGGGACCGCGCATCCGGCTCCCCAGGCGAAGAAAGAGGGGAACATCGACAATGTCGCGCATGGTGATGTTGGTGATGGCGACGTCTTCCAGGATTGCGCCATCCACCGACTCGAGGGCAATGCCCTTGCAATCCTCAATGACGCAGTTGGAGACGGTGATGTTGCGGAAGCCGCCATTGCTTTCGGTGCCGAACTTGATGCGTCCGTTGCGCGGGACTTTGAAATCCGGGGCGAAGCGCTTGCAGGTGCCATCGAGCATGGTGCCTTCTTCGTAGCCGCCGGTGACGTAACAGTTGGTGATGGTGACGTGATCGGTGGAACGGGCGAAGCCCAGGCCGTAAGAATCCTTCAGGCAGATGCCGTCGTCCCAGGGTGAGTTGACGCTGCAATTGGAGACACGGACGTTGCGGCAGCAGTCGATGTCGATGGCGTCGCGATTGGTGTCGATCTTCAGATTGTCGATGGTGAGGTTGTCCACGCCGGTGGCGAGGATCGCAAAATGACCGCCGGGGAGGATGGAGATATCGCGCAGGGTCACGTTATGGCAATTCTTCAGGCTGATGGACTTATTGCCGACGCCGGCGGCGAGTACGACGTCGTGGTCTCCTCGGCTTAGACCCTTGCCCCAGATGAGGCCTTGGCCTTCGATGGAAATGTTTTCCAGGCCTTCGCCCCAGATCAGGCTGTTGTGCCAGTGGCTGTGGCCGAAATCCTGAAATTTGTCCCAGGCGTTGGGCTCGGGCGGATCATAGCCGCCGGCGGCGCCCGCGGCGGGCGCGTCGGCCGCCACGATGGTTGCGCCCGCGTCGAGGAATAGAGTGATGTGGCTTTTCAGGTGGATGGAGTAGCAAAGATAATTTCCCGCCGGGAAGCGGACGATGCCGCCGCCGGCCGCGGCTGCGGCGTCAATCGCCTGATTGACGGCCGGCGTGTCCAGAGTTTTGCCATCGCCGGTGGCGCCGAAAGACCGTACGTCGAGGGTGCCGTGGGCGGCAGAGCTTGTCTTTGACTTCGCAATGGCCGGCTGAACGGTGGTGGCGGCTCCCAGCGCAGAGCCGGCGATCCCGGCTCCGGTCAATTTCAGGAAGTCTCTTCTCTCGGTGGGCTTGACGGACATGATTCCTCCCTGGGTTGCTGACTTCAAATGCTTGATGAGGCGGCGCACAGGAGACTGAAGCAATCGTAAAATAATGTCAAACGAGAAATTTTAAGCCTTCGTTTCAGCAGGACTCATATTGGGTTTTGCCTGGATCGACTATATTCCCACGACGGAGTGTGCCTGGCCCGTCCGATTGGAAGTGTTCAGGCGCGGGCGACGCTCCCGAGAGCCCTGAAGCAAATTCAAAAGACGCGGGAGAGTCGCCCGCGGCCACACATTTCCGGATCGGTTCGCATTGAGAGTTTCTAAAAGCCTTGTTTAACTCTCTTGATTTGACAGTGCGCACGCGGACAAGTACAAAAGCGTTCCATGATTGGGCTCGAATCAAAGCGACTTTCCGGGCTAAGATGGATGCCTGGCCTGATCGCTGCTTAAGCGTTTACTGCAGGCCTGAAGAACGAAAGTGCAGGAAGGAATGACTACACCGACCCGACCACAGCTTGGCGATGATCTGCTGACCACAGACCGGATCCAGGCGACCGTGGAAGAAGTACTCGCGACGACGCCGTTTATCGATATCCACACTCACTTGTTTGCGCCCGAATTTGGCGGCCTGGGACTGTGGGGCATCGACGAGTTGCTGACATATCACTATCTGGAAGCGGAACTGTTCCGCTCGTCGAGCATTTCTCCGGAACGCTACTGGGAGATGCCGAAACGCGAGCAGGCGGACGCCATCTGG
>DASQGY010000182.1:0-4183 GCA_035632375.1 Bryobacteraceae bacterium
CGATTCGGTCCGGAGGCGATCGATACCACCGAGGGTGCTGCGATTGTAAAGGTGGACATCACCGCGACCGATGATCTGTCCGGCGTGAACTACATCGAGTTCGCCTTCCTTAGCCCTTCTGGAAACGCCAGGCAGAGCGGCTCCGCCAGATTCGGCCCCGCTAGGGCGGTGTCCAAATCGATAGATGTGACCTTCCCGCGGCAAAGTGAAACGGGACAGTGGACCCTGAATACCGTGTTCTTGTCGGATGCCGCCGGCAACACCCTGGTCTTGGATAGCGAGGGAGTGGTGCGAGCGGGCCTGCCCGCGAAGTTAGAAGTGAAGTAGGCAAGTCATTTGACATTTAGCCGAAATAGCGGCTTTCCAAAGCTGCCGATACCTTGGCATGCTATAATGCTCGGGATTATTACCCTCTGCAATTGTGATGCGCACGAATTTGTCTGGTACCAACATCTCTGCGAGCGGGTCGAAGACTACTGGGGAAAGGACACCAGACGACCAGATCCACAGTGTCACGTGTGAAGAAACAAGAGAACTCGTGGAGATCCGTGAGTTGGAGCGTCGCCTGAACGACGCCGTCCGGGCGATGCGCAACGGGGAAGAACACTCGCGCCAAGTCATGCTCGAACTCCTGCGAGTGCGCGATCGGCAGGAGGCCACGCAGGAATTCGCGGATGCGACCGCCGCCCAGGCGGCATTGGCCGACCAGCAGCGGGAAGAGATGCGAGTTGCGCTGCGGAAATCCGAATTGGCCCGCCTGGAAATGGAACAGACTCCGGGCTGGTGGTTGATCAAGAGTTTTCACGGGCGGATGAAGCGTTCGCCCATGCTCACCAGAGCAATTGGTCTCACGGTGAAGGCGGCGCGCAGCTTCAGGCTCCTGCCGGCTGGCTGCATTGAGGAAGCTCAGCGGATCGCTCCGCTAGTCGATGCAGCGTATTACTTCCGGACCTATCCTGAGGCCAGGGCGTGGGGGGTTCCAGCGGCTGAGCACTACATTCGCCTTGGCGCAAGCAAGGGTTTTAACCCCAGCCCCGTATTCAATACAGAGTTCTATCTGACGCGGTATCCCGACGTGGCGTCCGCCGACGTGAACCCGTTGCTTCACTATGTGGAAGTCGGGGCAAGCCAAGGCCGGTTGACCAATGCCGACGCGGAGGAGCCTGGCGGCAAGCCGCTCATACCGCCTGCCAACTCGACATTGACGCCGCAGATGGAGCCCGCCGGCGGCGCGCTGCCGGTGGAGTGCATCGAGCTACCGGAGCGCTCTACGGTCCGGCCGCATAGCGAGACCGTCAGCATTATCGTGACCGTACACAATGCCCTGGAGCACGTCCGCGCGTGCCTCAGCTCTATTCTGGAACACACCTCCCTGCCCTATGACCTGGTGTTGGTCGATGACGGCAGCGAGCCGCCGACGTCCGAGTATCTGCGCCGATTCGCCGGCGAACGTCGCGCCGTTCTGATACGCAACGAAGCGGCCAGCGGATACACTTTCGCCGCCAACCAGGGCCTCCGCGCGGCTCGTGGCGAGTACGTGCTACTGCTCAATAGCGACACCATCGTGACGGAGCATTGGCTGGACCGGATGGTCATGTGCGCCGAGTCCGATCCTCGTATCGGCATTGTGGGACCGCTTAGCAACAGCGCGAACTGGCAGTCCATACCAGAAGCTATGAAAGATGGGAAATGGGCCGTCAATGAATTGCCGGAAAACTGGACGGTCCAGGACATGGCCCGGTCAGTGGCTGCATCCACCGGCCGAACCTATCCGCGGATTCCATTCTTGAATGGTTTTTGCCTGCTGATAAAGCGTCAGGTCTTGGACCGTGTAGGTTATTTTGACGAAGTGAACTTCGGCCGCGGCTATGGCGAAGAGAGCGACTACTGCCTGCGAGCCCGCGCGGGGGGCTGGGTTCTGTGCGTTGCGGACGACGCGTATGTGCACCACGCTCAAACCAAGAGTTACCCACCCGAACGCAGGGACCGGCTTAGCGAAGTGTCCCACCGGATGTTGTACACCAAGCACAAAAAGGCGTTGATCGACCGGAGCGGCGAGCAGCTTCGGGACGACCTGGTATTGCTCGGCATCCGTGCTCGCGCCGGCCAGATGTTTGCGCGCCACAGCCTCATTGAGGAGGGCCGCCGCCGATGGGAAGGCAAACGGGTTGCACTCGTGCTTTCAAGCAGTGAGCAGAGCAGCCTGGAGAATGCAGTCATGGCCGGGACGCAAGCGATGCAGGCGTTCGGCGTGGACGTCGCGATTGTTGATCTGCTGGCCGACAGGCACGAGTTCCGGTCCGCATATCCGCAGCTCGATGGGTACGATGCTGTGGTCGCAACCGCGTATCGTTCTGTGTTTCCGCTTCAGGACCTCGCTCGGGGAGCGGGGGCTCCGAAAATGGGTTATTACATTCAAGACTTCATTCCATCCGGCTCCCCTGATTACCGTACTGCCTGGTCGTCCTATAACCTGATTCCCAGCATGATTCGATTCACCACAACCGCTTGGAACCGGGACCAGATACTTAACCACACTGGTGTGGACTGCCTGGTCGTGGGTCCCAGTTGCGACGTGGACCTGTTCCGCCCGCGAGTGGTCCCTTCAAACGGCAAGCTGAACGTGAGTGCCATGATTCGGCCGACGTCACCTCACCGCGCAGCCCATGAAACCATGGAGGTTCTGGCCCAGGTAGATCGTCAGTATGGGGACCGGGTGGCTATACATCTATTTGGCGTGGATTCGAGCGATCCACTTTTTCAGGATTTGCCACACGATTTTCACTGGACGAATGACGGCTTGCTCAATCGCGAGCAGATGGCGGCACTGCTGAGTGCGCAAGACATTTTTGTGGATCTTTCCCAGCAGCAGGCGATGGATCCGATTGCCATGGAAGCCATCGCCAGCGGTGTGGCGGCCGTCCTGTCACACACCGGCGGCTACGGCGACTTCGTCGTTCCTGGGGAGAATGCTTTGGTTGTGGGCACATCCAATCCCAATGCATGCTTGCAGGCCATCGGTAGGCTGATTGAAGACACGGAGTTGCTGGCCAAGATACGCCGCCGAGCACAGACAGATGTCGTCCGGTTCTGGCCCGAGCAAGCGGCCTTCAATCTTCTCAATGCACTTTTCCTGGAACCGACGCAGGTGCCGGAAGTTCCGCCAAGCGTGGCAGCGCACGTCTGATAATGATCTTCGATCGCTCTACCAAGCTGGTTGGAATGCTAGACCTGGCCCGGCTGGAAGGCCTTGAAATCGGCCCGCTCGACCGTCCAGTCGTCGAAAAGCCGCTGGCTAACATCTCCTACGCGGATCGCTTTTCGGTCTCCGACCTGAAGGTGAGATATGCTTCGGATCCTGACGTCTGCTTGGACCGCATGGTTCCTCTGGACTACGTCACGGGAGGCGGACCGCTCGTGGAATCGGCCGGTGGCCGCAAGTTCGATTACGTGATCGCCAGCCATGTGATGGAACGCGTACCCGACATGATCGGCTTCCTGAAGGATATCACTCAGATACTGCGCGTGGACGGCTTTCTGTGTTTGGCAATTCCCGATAAACGATACACATTCGATTATTTCCGCAACGACACGGTACTGGCCGATTTGATCGACGCACACTTGCGGGGTCTCCGGCATCCTTCCAGCCGGCAGGTTTTCGATCACTTGGCCAACGCCAGGGATGTTTCCTGTACGGACGCATGGCGGGGAGCTCTGTTAGATCAGAGACTCCGGCACACACATACGTTGGAAGCCGCGTGGCAAGCGGCGCGGACGGCTGCCAAATCGGAACACTACCTGGACTGCCACTGCCATCTGTTCACTCCAACCTCGTTTTTCATTCTATTGCGTGGCCTCTTCGAATTGGACCTGCTCGATCTGAGAGTATCCCAGTTTTGGGCGACTGCCCCAAACGAATCCGAATTCTTCACAACACTACGTCGGCTTGATCCGGAACACGGCACAGAAACAAAGAAGCGTCTGCAATTAGACAGTCTGCCGCCGCCGGAGATCACCTGCGCATGCTCGTCGGTTTGCTGGCCTGACCGCAGCAGAGGCTTGCTGCTAGGCTCGCGGTTCGGCAGCTTCGACGGGAAGATTTTCTACGCTCTCGGGCCACTGAGATATCGAGTGGATGTAGTCCAGTGGGCCCTGGATGCAGGTTTTCAATGGCCGGACGACA
>DASQGY010000183.1:0-4012 GCA_035632375.1 Bryobacteraceae bacterium
TACTCGGTGTCGCCAGGAATCCTGGAAGACTTCGCGAGCCGAAAGTTTAGAGTGCAGGACTACAATCTCATGGTGACGATTTTGAAGCTGGGTATGCAAAAGCTCGTCATCCAGAACGGCATGGTCCGGACGAAGTTGACCTTCCACATTGATACAACGGCCATTTCGGCGAGCAGCAGCACGGATGTATCCTCGCAATCGCAATCAGTCGGGGCGCGTGCCGGCTTCTCTTGGGGTGGGTTCGGAGCAAGCGGCTCGTACTCATCGAGCATTTATAGAGTGCACGTTGTGAACGAAACTTCATCGGCGGCCACCAACCTCAGCATCGATATTCTCGGCGAAGTGCAAATCAACTTCCGCACCGAGACTTTCCCAACCATCGATCCGACGCTTGTGCCGAAACCGTAGCGGTAGGCACCCATGACTCAGTCGCCGTTGCTGGAAATCGGCCTCGCCGAGTTCGTCCATAAGCTCATTTCGGAGACGCTAGAATCGGTGACCTCGGCGCAGGCAGCTCAGGAACGTTCCATCGCCGAACTGGCGGTGGCGGCGGCGTTGCCTCTTTCAATCTTCGCGGCCCAGATTCAGGAAGCAGACGTGGACGGGCTGCTCCAACGGCTGTTTGGTAACCCGCCGGCTGGAGGTTCGTTGCTTGCGGTTGGCGCCCGCTACTGGCCCGCCGCTGCGGGCAATCCGGAGAACCCTCCCATAAAAGACGTCCTCGGCCTGGAACTCGGCACAGGGGACTACGACACCAGAGCTCCGGATGTTCACACTCTGACCGTCTCGGGTGTCGCGAAGATTCGCTCGGCAGCGAAGTTAGTGGCAGCCCGGCTGGAGCAAACCAGTATCCAGGCAGTCATCGGGCGTGGTCCCCAGCGACTGCAGGTATCGGGCGGGAAGATCAACGTAAAGGCGTCATTCGCCATCCAGGAGTTGACTGCACCAGCGCCGCCGGCCGCTCCGGCTCCCAGCGTCACTATTCCACCTGCGCCGGCGCCTCAGCCGCCTCCACTTGCACCGCCGCTGGTGTGGCCACCGGTCAATCCCGCGGCGCGGCCGAACGCACTTGCGGCGAGTACAGCCGCGCTACGAGTAGTTGTCCGTCCCGTTGACGAGCGCAATCCGGCCACTACCAGTCTGACCGCGAACATTTTCGGCGAAATCACCCTCGAACTCAAGGCCGTCTGATGATCACGCCCGTTCCCAAAGTCCGGCTCCAGGATCTCGTTGCAGCTATCCAAGAGGAGGTGCAACTGGGATTAGAACAGGTCAGCGAGGGAGCGCTTCGTGTCAGCTCCATCGTCATTCGCGCCGGTCAACTTGCGCCCGAAACTCTAAAACCCTGGGAGGAGGCTCCATCTCAGACGACTGCGGTATCAGTGGGGAGTACCGTACTCCCTGGCTGGGAGGTCGAGATAACCACCGGCCGCACGGGGAAAGCGTCTCTTGCAACGCGGTCATCCTCACCATTTCTGGGCGAGCTACCCGTGGCCCTCGTCTTGAGTGGCCTTCCGGTTGTTTCGATCTACGGAGTGGATGGAAGCTGGCCAGCTGTCCTCGAAGGAGCCGGAATAAGGACGGTAGCGGCGCTTGCCACAACAAACGACCAAGAAGCCGCGCGATTGGCCCAGGTCTCCGCAATCCCATCAATTCACGTCCTGAGGGCGCGGGCACGATTGGCATATCAGTCCCTTCCGCCTCTACCCGCATGCCCCGGCGATGCGTTAACACTTGGCGATCTGGCCAAGCTTCCACCGGACGCCCTCCGATCGCAGCTTGGCGCGGATCAGATAAACGAGGATTTGGCACTGCGGCTCGGGAGGGTACTCACCGTGTTGCTGGCAGTGTTGAAGTCCGACGCCCTGACGCAAACTTCCTATAGGACCCTGCGGCTCTCACAAGATGTGGGCGGCTAATGGGGCAAGGCATTAACGCGTTTCAGTCTTTGGTGCATTGCTATCTGCACTCATTTCACTATCCAGTCTTCGCTGCCTCGCGCAGAATACTACCCTTACCGCCAAGGTGGTCGAGGATGTCAGGGACACTGGATTGAAAACGCCGGAGTCCAGGTGAGGGACGACGGGGGCATGAAGTGATTAAGGTCACGGATGGCAGCGGCCAATTTATTGCTAATGGCTTGTCAAGGGGTAAGGTAACCGTAATTGTCATGAAGGTCCACTATGCTAGATTTCCGACGACAACAGACACGACACTGATTAGTAGGGTCAGATGCAGATTTGTGCACTATTTTGTCACGGGGCGGATTTCGAAGAGCTTGGGCCAGCGTTTGCCGGTGACGAAGATGCGGTCGGATTTGGCGTCGTAGGCGATTCCGTTCAGAACGTCGACTTCGCCGCCCGCGCGGTCGGCGTCGCTGAGCAGGCCGGTGAGATCGATCCAGGCATTGACCTTGCCGCTGGCGGGGTCGATGCGGGCGATGCGGTCGGTAGTCCAGACGTTGGCGTAGATTTCGCCCTTTATCCATTCGAGTTCGTTGACGTTTTTCACGGGGACGCCTTGGTCAGTGACGGTGATGCGGCCTGTTTCCTGGAGCGTTTCCGGATCCCAGAAGCGGATGTCGGGTGTGCCGTCGCTCATGAGGATGCGTTTGCCGTCTTGCGTCAGCGCCCATCCTTCGCCTTTGTACTGGAACTGGCGGAGGCAGGCGAAATTGGCGAGGTCGTAGACGAAGCCGACTTCGGTTTTGTAGGTGAGCTGGATCAGGTGGTCTTTCCAGTTAATGATGCCTTCGCCGAAGAACTGCGGCGGTAGATCGATTTTCTGGACGATCTCGCCGGATTCGAGGCGGACCTTGCGAATGGTGGAGTGGCCTTCGAGGCCGGTACTTTCGTAGAGGAGTCCATCGAGGTAGAAGAGGCCTTCGGTGAAGGCGGTGGGGTCGTGGGGATAGGTGTGGACAATTTCGTAGCTGTAGATGGGAGTGGCGGCTTGGGCCTGGGGAGTTGGAGTGGGATTGCAGGCGCAGGTGGTGAGGATGGTGACGAGGAGGAAGATCCGTAGTGGGGCAGGTTGGTAACTTGCTTGGACCAGCGCGATTAACAATCGCGCGCAGGTTGACAACCTGCCCCACATCCAAAACCGGTCGGTGGTCATTTTGCGGGGTGGAGGAGGAGTTTTTGGATGCGCCAATTCAGGAGCTCGGCGACGTAGATTTCATTTTCCGATGGGCAGGCGATTTCGTGAATCCAGCCGAACTGCTTCGGCTGGCGGCCGGTGCGTCCGAGGACGCCCAAGACCTTTCCGTCGAGCGAGAGTTTGTAGACGCGGCCGGGGAAGGCGTCGGAACTGTAGAGATACTGCGTAGGCCCGGGGGTGATGCAGATGGCCCATGGTGCGCCGTTCTGCGCGGTGGCGAACTGCGGGCTCGGTTGGTTGCCCATCCACGGATGGGCGTCGGGCGGGATGGGCACATCGATCTTGATCTCGCGCTGGAACGTGCCGTCGGGATCGAAAACCTGGATGCGGCGATTGCCGCGATCGGCGACATAGATGTTGCCCTTCGCGTCGGCGGCGATACTGTGCGGCGTATTGAACTCGCCCGGTTTATTGCCACGCTCGCCCCATTGCTTCACCCAGTCGCCGTTCTTGTCGTACTTGGCGACGCGGGAGTTGATGTAGCCATCGCTAATAAAGATGTTGCCCTGCGTGTCCCACGTGACGTCGGTGGGCTGGCGGAACTGGCCATCGACGGCGGGACGCGGCGGGTTCACTCGGGTCCAAGGTCCGGCTTCATCGGAGGCTTCCTTTTTCCGGCCGAAGACCATGTTGACGTGGCCCTCGGGGCTGAAGCGCACGATCATATCGGAGCCCTTGTCGATGGCCCAGATGTTGTCGTCCTTATCGATGCGGACGACGTGCGCGTAAGACCAGGCGTAGAGGTTGTGGCCGATCTCGCGGAGGAAGCGACCGTCGGGGCCGAATTCCAACAACTGCGACGCAGTGGCGCCGTAAGCCGGGCCGGTGGTGTTGCCGCGGTTGAAGACGAAGA
>DASQGY010000184.1:0-3746 GCA_035632375.1 Bryobacteraceae bacterium
GACTCGCCTCAATCAAACTCCGGGCATACTGCGAGGCCTGCTTCTGCGCGGTGACATCGCGCGCGGCGGCGAACACGCCCAACACCTCACCCTGCGCGTCCTTGTACACCGACGCATTGTAGAGCACGTCCGTTATGCGCCCGTCTTCGTGGCGGATCGTCAGCGGGTAATCGGTCACGGCGCCCATCGAAAACACTTGCTGATATCCTTCGCGAGCTTTTTCCGGCTCCGTGAAGTAATCCGAAAAATCCGTTCCGATCAGCTTCTCCCGTTCGATCCCCGTGACCTTGATGGTGGCTTCATTGACGTCCGTGATTTTGCCTTTTGGGCTGATGGTCACCAGCGGGTCGAGACTGGCCTCGATCAAGCTGCGCGCATAGAGTGAGGCGGCCCGCAGTCTCTCGTCCGCCCGCGCTCGTTCGGTAATGTCGCGCGCAATCGAGGAAACGCCAACCAACTTGCCTTCCGGATCGTAGATCGGCGAGACCGTCAGCGAGATCGCGATGGCTTTCCCGTCCTTGCGCAAACGGACCGTTTCATAGTGTTCGACACGCTCGCCATTGCGGATTCTGGCCAGGATTCCTTCCATTTCATCGGGACGATCCGGTTGGGTCAGCATGGACATCGGCTTCCCAACGATTTCGCTCGCGGAATAACCGTACACCAGTTCCGCGCCCCGATTCCAACTTGTGATGATCCCTTCCGGCGTCTTGCCGGTGATGGCATCGTCGGAGCTGTCGACAATGGACGCCAGCAGCGCGGTCCTGGCATCGATGGACTGGTTCGCTGCGCGCAATTTCTCGTCCGCGCGCTTGCGCTCTGTAATGTCGCGGGCAATCGACGAGGCGCCGATCAGCTTGCCGTCCGAATCGAAAATCGGCGAGACCGTGAGCGAAATATCGATTAGTCTTCCATCCTTGCGCAATTTTACAGTCTCGTAGTGTTCCACCCGCTCGCCACTGCGGACCCTGGCGAGCATTCCTTGCATGTCGTCGGGCCTATCGGGCGGTATGAGGACGGTGACCGGGTGGCCGATCATTTCCTCCGCTGCGTAACCGTAGATGCGTTCCGCTCCCCGGTTCCAGCTCGTAATTATGCCTTCCGGCGTCTTGGCGATGATGGCATCGTCGGAAGAGTCGACGATGGATGCCAGCAGTGCGGTTCTGGCTTCTGTGGACTGCGCGATCTGCATAGTTCTACTTAGAACCTCCTTCGATCGGTTATTTCAAACGAGAAAACGAGCGGCGGCCAGCCAGGCCGGAGATCTCCCGACCTGTTAGACCGCCTCCAGACGGCGCTCGATGGCCATGCGTGTAGACGCGAACCAATAGAATCGAGCTGGCAGATGTTTCATTCATGGAAGCCAGTACTCCGTTGCGGTTCCCGCGTATCGAGTCAGGACTTGCAGAAGATCCGCCTTGGAAACCGGTTTACTGAGGTACCCTGAGCAACCCGCCTTGGCGCCGTGACGCCTCTGTGTTCTCGGCGGATCGGAAGACAGGATCACGATCGGTATCCGGGTCCGGGCGGCCGCCGTCTCCCATTCGCGAATCGCGCGCGTGGCGGAATAGCCGTCCAGGCCCGGCATATGAACATCCATCAGCACCAGATCGAATTGGCCTCTCTTGAACAACTCGAGTGCACTTCTGCCATCTACCGCTCGCGTGAAATGGTAATGCTGCTCCCCTAAGTAGCTTTCGAGCACATAGTAGCTGTCGTCGGAATCTTCCGCCACGAGAATATGCAGCGGCGCTGCCACCCGGCTGCCCCAGTCGACTCGGTCCGGTTCACTCTCGCGGGGAGTGGCCGGAGCCGCCCTTAGAAGCAGCGAGAAGCTTGCCGAGCAGCCACCGCCTTCTCGAGAGCCGATGGATAACTCGCCGCCCATGGCCTGCACAAGCTTGCGCGCAATCGGCAATCCCAATCCATGCCATGGAGGATTCTCCGGGGAAGGGCGTACAATGCCCGCTACGATGTCCGCGGAGATTCCCGGCCCGGTGTCGCAAACGTCAAACTGGATGTCAATGTCTCCGGAAGCCTCCTCGGGGGCCTCGGTTACGATCAACTGTACCTGCCCCTGATTCGTGAACCGTATGGCGTTATCGAGCAGCCTGAACAGAACGTCTTGGATGCGGTCACGATCGCCCGCCACCCAGCGAGGTGCGCCCAGACGAGTGTCGCAGGTGAACCTGAGTCCCTTGTGTTGCGCCAGCGATTCCATGACGCTGGTCACGTTTGTCACAGCCTCCCGCAGGTCGAAGTGGCAGACCTGAGCGGTCTCGTTTTCCGGGGTTAGGAACTCGCAGACGCTTTGCACCGTACGAAGAACGCGATCCGCTCCCGAACGGCAGGTGCGCAAATAATCGTATTGAAGCTCGGTGAGAGGGCCTTCCGCAATCAGTTCCAGCATGCCCATCACGGAGTGCAGTTCGTTCCGTGAATCGTTTTCCAGTTTCGCTACCAACTGCTTCATCATTGCTGTCTCGTGTGATCCCATCGAGTTTTCCTATGGACGGCTCCAGATACCGGAATCGCGGGCCGGGCTAACCGAGAAGAACTCGATAAAGCGCCGCGCGGGCGAGGCCGGTGAATTGCTGACAGAGGAGCCCGCTATGCTCTTTGCAATGGCTTCGATTTGTGCCGTTAACGCCGACTTGCCCCGAATAGTTGTGCCCTGTTGCACCGCGCTGGCGACAGCTTTGCTATCGCTCGGAAGAACGAACCGCACGGGCGACTGTAATAGCTTTTCAATATCGGCCAGAGGCAGCATGGTCCGCCGGTCGGCATGATTGATGAGTACTGAAATTTTTTCGCCAAGATGAAGATTCTGCAAAGCTGCAGCTTTCCGCTTGGCCATGTGCAGGCCCGTAACATCGCTGGTACAGACCAGAAAGATCTCCTTCGCCCGAACCAACACTTCCAATTCGTGCCGTTCCATCGCGCCTGGCAGGTCTACGCAGATCGCCGAGTAACGCGCCTGCGCGCAATTGAGCACCGCCAAGTACGCATCGGCGTAAGGTTCCGACGGAAGATCGGTTGGAGCCGATCCGAGAACATCCAGGCCGTCCTTCCGGCTCACTAACTTGAACCACAAGTCCCCATCCAGGTGAACGCCTTCGTTCAAAGCGTCCTGGACGGAATTGTGTCCGTCCAGCCCCAATAGAAATGAGGTGACACCCAAGCGAAGGTCGAAGTCCAGCAAGAGGGTGTTCAGTTTTGAAATGCGCGCCACCTCTGCTGCGGCGCTGACCGCGATAGTCGTAGCCCCGGCGCCTGCTTTGGCCGGAAGAAACGCATAGATGTCTCCACCTGCGCTGTCCACCGGCCTCAACTTCTTGGCCGCGCGAATAAATGCAAGGGCTACCTCGGATTGCGATATGGAACGGCCAATAACTTCCCGTACGCCCATTTGCATGAGCTCGATCACATCGTCTTTTGTCTGGCTGTCATGAATCGCTATCACGCTGACGAAGGGATAGGCCCGGTCCAACTCGGTAGCGATCCGGCGGGCGCGAGCCGGATCCGAAAAGTCCAGGAAGAGCACACAACCAGGTTGTGCTTCCTTCAGACGTTCGAGGGCGGGTAATTCCGGATAGTCCGAGACACACCATACCGCCTCTGCCAGAGAACCTTGTCCCAAAGCTGTTTCCAACTCACGATGCGTGGCTTTGTCCGGCGTAACCACCACGGCGATCAGGCGATGCTTCGGCATAGGCAGCTTACTGGCTCGCAACCGCTTTCGTTCG
>DASQGY010000185.1:0-67550 GCA_035632375.1 Bryobacteraceae bacterium
CCCGACCAAGGTGTCGAGAAGAGTCTCGACACGGCACGCACGAGTGCGTGCGCTACATCGTGCCACATGTGAGAAATGCGGGCTAAGATGTTGGCGGCCGCTGAACACCGTTTTAAAGTGCTAGTTTGCCTTGGTAGATCATGTCGCTTAGCTTGAACTTGTGTTCCAGCTTCACTCCGCGAGACTCGAAGTGGAAGGTGACTTCTTTTTCATCGGCGGCGATGGGGAAGGTCTTGGGGAAAAGGAAACGGATGGCGCGGGAACCATTGCGTCCTTCGAACTGAACATCCTCAGCCGCGATCGGTATTTTGCCTTTGGGAATCAATTGGGCGGCATCCAGAAGACGCGAGCGGAGTGGGTCGTCGCTGGTCTTCTTGTTGGTGTCCTGCCCTCCGAGATCGTAATCGTCGGTGTTGGAAGGGCCGGAAAGCTGCAATCCCAGCATGGCCACGACGTAATATTTTTGCTCGGGGACGGCGGCGGGCTTGGAATCATCGTCCGAACGCAGGCCCTGGCGCAGCAGGGCGTGTTGCACGGGCAAGGCACTTTCCCAACGCAGAATTACGGGCATGGAGCGCGCTCCGGCGCGACCGTCGTTCGGATTGCGTCCACCACCTCGACGTCCGCCTCCACCACCCGGGTAACCCATTCCGCCACCGCCTGGGAATCCGATGCCACCACCTCGACCGCCACCGGGATAACCACCTCCGCCTCCCGGGTATCCACCTCCGCCGCCCGGGTAACCGCCGCCACCGCCCTGGCCTGCACCTCGCTGCTGGCCTCCGTACGATTGCGGGACACTGACGTTCAGTTGCTTGGCCCAAGGTGAACCGGTCAAGACGATGTTGGTTTCCTCAGACGTCCACTGCGTGTAGTCCTTGGTCTTCCAGGCATCGGCGGCAAAGAGCGCGGTGGCGCAGACTGCGCCGGCGATGGTGATTTGCTTTAGGGTCTTCTGTTGCATCTATCTGTGGCAGACGGCGTGCAAGGGAGCTCCGTTACGCTAAACTCGACTATGGTACCGTCGAAGTTTGTGAGGTTTTGTAAGGGGCGTCTTTTCCGTTAACCAGCGGGAAGGCCGTTACGTCGAAATAGTTCGTCTCAAAATGAAAACTAGTCTTTGTCTTCTCACTTTTCTTGGTTGCAGCGTTTTGGCCGCAGCCGCTCCAGAGGATGCCGTTCGGGTGTTGGCTAAGGCTCCGCTCCGGTTCGAGCCGGTAACGGACAGCCACGGTGAATTCGTCGCGCGTGGCGCACGGTTCCGTTTTGCGTTCCGCGGCAATCGAGCGGATTTTCTGGCAGGCGATCACACTGTCAGTCTCAGGTTTCAGGGAGCGGCGTCGCGAGTGCGGCTGGAGGGTATCGAGAAGCTTCGCTCCACCACCAACGATTTTCGCGGCAACGATCCAGCCAAGTGGCGGACTTCCGTGGCTAACTATGGACGGCTACAAGTGCGCGATCTTTATCGGGGCGTCGATCTGGTTTACTACGGGAACGCGGGCGAACTGGAATACGATCTGACGGTGAAGCCGGGGGTGGATCCGGGAAAGATTCGCCTGCGGCTCGACGGTGCGCGTGCGAAAGTGGATGCCGATGGGAACCTGGTAGCGGGGCTGATCCAGAAGCGGCCGGTGGCTTATCAGATCGCCGCGGATGGATCGAGGGTTCCGGTGGAGAGCCGGTACCGCAAGAATTCCGACGGGTCCTACGGATTTGCACTCGGCGGCTACGATCGCAATCGGGAGCTCACGATCGATCCGGTGCTCACGCTGTCAGCTTATTTTTCGGGATCGAATCAGGACATAGCGAGCGCTATTGGACACGATGCGATTGGTTTTCTGTACGTCGCCGGCACTACCGCATCGCCCGATTTGCCTCTTGCCGGCAACTCTTTCCAGGCCACTGAAGGCGGAAGCGGGGACATCTTCCTGGCGAAGATCGATCCCAACGCAGCGCCGGGCTCGCAGATTGTTTACACCACTTTCTTCGGCGGCGCTGCTAACGAGACATTGGGTGGCATGGCTGTTGGTCCGAACGGCGACGTGTATCTGACGGGTGTCACGCAGTCCAATAATTTTCCGTTGGTGAACGCCGCGCAGACCACCCCTGGAAGTCTAAACGACGCCTTCGTCGCCTGGTTTGATCCAACGCAGAACCTGGTTTACTCTACCTTCCTCGGCGGCGGCGCGGACGATTTTGGACTGGCTGTTGCGTTCGATGCCAAGGGTAGGATTTATGTTACGGGCGGTACGGTGTCGGATAATTTTCCGGCGACGGCAAGTTATCGAGCGGCCCGCGCCGGGAGCCAGGATGCGTTTGCCACGGTGATCGA
The DNA here is from genome assembly GCA_035632375.1 of Bryobacteraceae bacterium. Taxonomy (GTDB): domain Bacteria; phylum Acidobacteriota; class Terriglobia; order Bryobacterales; family Bryobacteraceae; genus Palsa-89. The sequence continues at coordinate 2,333 of DASQGY010000185.1, forward strand.
TCCTTCGCAATCGGGAGCGGCCACGATTGTGTACTCGAGTTATCTGGGCGGCTCAGGTTGGGATATCGGCCGCGGGATCGCAGTGGCGGCGAATGGAACGTTCTGGGTGGTGGGTGGTACGTACTCTTTTGATTTTCCGGTTTTCGGGGCCAGCTTCCTGCCCAGCTACAGGGGCGGCGGCGACGGGTTTGCGGCTCAGTTCGATCCCACGCAGGGCAGCGCCTCGCTGGTCTACACCACTTTTCTTGGCGGTACCGACCTGGATGAAGCGCGCGACGTCCTGATCGATTCCCAGGGCAGGATCGTGATCAGCGGGTGGACTTTGTCCACTGACTTCCCGCATACGGATAACGCCTTGCAGCGAGTGTACGGCGGAAATACGGATGTCTTCGTCACCATTCTGGATACGGCGAATCCGGCTGGAGGGTCGGCACAGTTGTTCTACTCCACGTATTTCGGCGGCTCCGACGCGGACGTGGCGTTCGATCTGAAGCAGGATGCGGCGGGCAATCTGTACTTGTCCGGGATGACGCTTTCGCCTGGTTTGGCGGCGACGCCGAATGCAGTGCAATCGGTCTACGACCAGAGCATGGATGCATTCGCGCTGAAGTTCACTCCGTCGGTGGCTGGGCCGTTGGCTATCGGCTATCTGACGTACTTGGGCAGCGATGGCGTGCAGATCGGGTATGGGATCGATTTCGATGCGAAGGGGAATATCTACGTGGTTGGATTCACCAGCGCTCCGATTTTCGATCCATTCAGCGGCGCTCCGAAAACTAGCAGCCCGGGCAAGCGGGATGCGTTCATCGTTGGGTTGAGCACGGCGAAGTAGAACTAAGAGCGGGTCCGGAGGGCCCGCGCGGACCGGGGTCCGCCCCACCTCTTTCCACGTGGATTATTGGACGATCAGACTGGATGCCTTGGAGGTTTGGCTGCCGATAGTGACCGTTACTCCGTTTGCTCCGGACGTTAGGCCCGCCGGTACGACTACGTCGAGTTGATAGAGGCCGGGGAATCCGGGCGCGAGGCCGCAGAATTCGATGGCAGCGGATTTTCCGCCGATCGTCACTGCTGCGGGGCTCTTGCAGGTTGAAAACGGGGACGCCGGGGCGGGGTCGCCACTAGCCGGCTGATTGGTTACTGGCCCGAGACCATTGGCGAAGAGCTGGAGACGCTGGCCAGACTTGGCTGGATTGCTTGTACCGATTGCGCCGCCATTCTGGTCGCGCGCTGCGACGTTGCCGCCGCCGATTTCGTAAAACGCTGGGGAAAAATCGGACAAGGCGAGCGTGTAGACGTTGCCATAGGAGAAGTCGATGGTGACCTTTACCAGCGCCTGGGTCTGGCCTTGCAGTTCCCACGGCACCTGGACGTTCAACTGTCCCGGCGAGACGTAGATCATGTGGGCCGGCACGCTGATCTTCGCGGCGGGGACATCGAAACTGACCATGGCGAGGTCGAGATTCAGCGGGAGGATAGCGGTGGATGCTGAGTCCGTGACGTCGCTGAGGCCGGCGCCGAAGATGCTGATATAGGAACCGGGCGCGACGGACTTGCCGCCTTCGAAGCTGGCGGCGTTGGTGATGCCGCTGGGAAAGATGGACGGCGCCACGCGGGCCGAGCCGGTGAAATCCCACGCGAGGCCATCGCCGGTTGCCTGGAAATCGTATTTGCCAGGTTGCGATCCGAGAATTGGCACGGCGGTGGCGATTCCGTTGGCGTTGGTTTGGGTGTCGGCGATTTGCAGGGCGCCGCCGCCGACGGCCGCGCTAAACGCCACCTTGGCGCCTGAAACCGGCACACCGAACCGGTCAATCAGTTTGACGGCGATGACACCATCTTGAATGCCCCGACCGACCGTTCCGTCGAAGCCATCGCCGGAGATGGCGGTGAGATTATCGGTGACACCGCTGCCGGAGAGGAAGAGGTAGGGGACGCGCAGCGGCACTGAGCCACCTTGGATGGTGATTGCGCCAGAGTAGGAACCGGGCGCTGGCTGCGAGCCGGAGAGGGTAACTACTACGGAACCCGACGCGCCTGGCGCCAGCGTGAGAGTGTTGGTGTTGAGTGTCACGTTGGCGCTGGCAGCCGAACTGTTCGGCGCGACGGCAAGCGATAGGTTCACGGAGCTGGAACCGGAGTTGACGATGGTCAGTTGGGTGTTCGCGGGCAAGGGGTTGGCCAAGCCGAAGGAGATGGAGGGCGGGTTGACGGTGATGGTGGTTTGTACCGCGGCGTTCACATCCAGCTTGCCGCCCCCAAGGGATTGTACACCGATGGGATTGTTCTGTTCGTCGCTGCTGACGTCCTGCGAGGCGGTGTTCACCAGCGCCGATTTGATTTGCGCCGGAGTGAATTTGGGATGCGCTTGTTTCACCAGGGCTGCCGCGCCGGCGACCAGCGGTGTGGAAAAACTGGTGCCGGATCCGGCCGCGAATCGATTGGCGCTATACAGGATGCCCTGCACATCGTAATTCTGCGCAGGGAGGTACATATCGGAGAAGAATCCATCGCTGCCGCCTACCGCGACGATGTCGGGTTTCAACGCGTTGTCGCCGGTAGATGGCCCCAGCGATGAGAAGAAAGCGAGCTGATTGAACAGCGGCTTGGCTTGTTCGAACGCGGCCGCGTCGATGAAAACCATGTGCCCGGCGTTGGCCTTGATGTAGGACTTGAGTGCCAGGCCGTCGCTGTTGGAGACCATGATGGCCGGTATGTTTGTCGAGCTGAGGCCGGCCGGCGAAATCGGCGACGATTGATCGGCCATGTAGAAAATCACGCCCTGTGCGCCGGCATTTTGCGCGTTCGTAACTTTCGCCGTGAAGGTGCAGCCGCCGCGTTGAATGAGGGCGAACGCTCCGTTGAGGTATCCGGCGGGGATGCCCGCGCAGGCCAGGCCGCTATCGCCCAATTGAGTGACATCCACCAACGGTGCGCCAACAGCGCCGATTGGCGCGGGGCCATCGCCGAACCTGCCGTTGAGCAATTGCAGATTTGAGGGTACGCCGGGACCGGGAACTTCGATGCCCTCCACCATAAAGTGCGAGTTGGTGGTCGCACCGACGGTGATGGCGGACGGCGCGTCGCCGGGGGACTCGATGGTGTTGAACACCGGACTGTTGACGCTTTCCTGGCCGTCGCCATCGTTGCCGGCGGCAATCACCACCACCATGCCGGCTTTGACTACTGCTTCGACAACCGGTGGAACCAGGTCGCAAGGGACACCGTCCTTTTTCCCGCACGCCGCGCCGGTGTCGAGTGGACCGGTGAGAGCCGGAGCGCCGATGGAGAGCGAAGCGACGTCCATGTGGTCGTTGAGCGCGTCTTCAAGCGCTTGAATGATGGCTTCATCGGGCGCGCTGTCGTTCACGCCGGGAGATCCGAAGATTTTGTAGTTGCCAAGGAAGGCTTTGGGCGCCACACCGCTGATGGTGAGTAGCGCGGGAGTTATGGTGCTTACAGCGGCAGCGCAGGACGCGGTGGCGGTGCCGTGGCCTTCGCGGTCGCGCGGAGAATAGTCGTCGGGGCGCGAGTCGGCGGCGGGATTGTTGGGATCGGTGGGTGCGGCTAGGATGGGAACATAGCTGCGGGCGACGATGACTTTATTGTTGGTGTATGCCGCGCAGTTCGGTACGTTGCAAATCGGGAAGCCGGCGGGAGCTTTGAGGGAACTGTCCTGGAAGGCGGGGTGAGTCTGATCGATGCCGGTGTCGATGATCGCGATCCTCATGCCGGCTCCGGCGTTTTGAGCTCCGCCAAAAGCATTCCACGCCGCTTGTGCATTCACTAATTGCGTGGCGCGGTTGAGCTTCATCCGATAGCGGCGCATCGGGACGACGCCCTTCACTCCGGGAAGACGCTCGATTTCGACGACGCGATCTTGTGGGGCGCGTACGAAGACGGCGTTGAGCACGGTGCTGACAGAACTGGTGATCTGGATGTGGCGCGCGGCGAGTGTGTCGCGGAGGGCCTGTTGGCGAGTCTCGATTTGCTGCCGGTAGCTGTGGGCTGCGGTGGATCGGATCTGATCGCGCGAGGTGAAGCGGGCGGTGACGGGAACGTCTTCAAGAATCACAGCGTAGCCGTTGGACACGGCTTGGCCGAATAGGGCGGGGGCCGGGGCCAGGATCAAGGCGGCAACAGCGGCAATGCGCAAACGGGAGGGCGTGGCGGACATATTCAATTGGACGAACTCCGAACGGGGCAGATTTCCTCGATAAACGTAAAGATTGTTAACTCTCAGCGGTTTCCCTTAGGTTGCCGAGAGCCGGACGCGAGATATAGATATGATAGCAGCGATGAAACTCTTCACCCGATTGTTTGTTGCTGGAGCTGTCGTTTGCGTGGCGCACGCTCAGTATCTGAATCCGCCGCGCGGATTGAACAAGGTGACCGAGCGAGTGTATGTTGCCACTGGGTATGCGCTGGGCAACGTGATTTACGTGGTGACCGGCAAGAGTCTGGTGGTGGTGGATACCACCGAAAGTCCGGCGGCGGCGCGGGCCACGCTCGAGGAAATGCGCAAGATCAGCAGCCTGCCGGTGAGTTACATCGTCTACACGCACTTTCATGGCGATCACATCAACGGGGCGTCGGTATTCAAGAATGATGCGACCAAGATCGTCGCGCAGCGGAATCACCTGGAGGAGATGGAGAAGTATGTGATGCTCGGCGGCTACAATCGGCGGCTGAACGCGATACAGTTTGGCGCGGCGCTTCCGGCGGAGCAACGCGGCGCGCGGCTGGCCATCGATCCGCGCAATCCCGGCGAGCGCGGTTATGTTCGGCCAGGCGTCTTGTTCGACGACGAGTATCGATTCGAAGAGGGCGGCGTCACGTTCGAGCTATATCACACGCTGGGCGAGACGTTCGATCACCTGATGGTGTGGATGCCGCAGGAGCGGGTGCTGCTGCCGGGCGATTTGTTTTACGAAAGCTTTCCGATGCTGGCCAGCCCCATGAAGCCGGATCGGCCGATCGTGGGCTGGGCGGCGTCGCTGGATCGCATGCGCAAGCTGCACGCCGCTTACCTAGTGCCATCGCACACTCGTCCGCAAGTTGGGGCGGAGAACATCGACGGGATTCTAGCCAACTACGCGCGGGCGATCCGTTGGGTTCACGACGAGACCGTCAAGCGGATGAACGGCGGTATGTCGCTGGCGCAGATTCGCGATGAGGTGCGGCTGCCGGACGATCTGGCGAAGCTGCCTTATCTGCAGCCGGGCTATGGCACGGTGCCGTGGTCGGTGGATGGGATCTACAAGGAATATACGGGCTGGTACGATTTCAATCCGGCGGATTTGAATCCGGGATCGAGGTCGGCGGTGAGTAAAGCATTGATCGATGCGGCTGGCGGATCGGCGGGGATTCTGAAGCGCGCGGCTGGGGAGCGCGATCCGCAATTGGCGCTGGAGTTGGCTGATATTGTGCTGGCGGCTGAACCGGCCAATCGCGAGGCGCATGCGTTGCGGGGCGCGGCGTTGGAGAAACTGGGGCAGGCGGCTACGAATACGGTGGAGCGGAATGTGTATTTGGTGGCGGCGCAGGAGGAAAGGAAGTAGCTCGTTCGCAGAACTCTACCGCACTGTTACACTTTGAGCAGAGAACTATGCTGTGGCGATTAGTAATTACGCTATTTTTTTCCGGGATTCTCGGGGCCGAATCTTTTACTTACTTCATAAACTGCCCTGCTCTGACCATCGGTCCCGATACAGTAGAGGCCTTCAGCAGCAGCGGGACCGTCACACTTACACCGAACGTGACCTTGATTTTCCCTGGCTTCCACATGCTCCATTTGGACATTGCCCATGAGTCAGATCCATTCTCCACGACCTTTGACGCCACGCTCACGTGCCAAGTCACCATTGACGGCCAAACGGCGGACGCAACGCGATCCGTCACGATGATGGTGAACTATTTGCGCTTCGGTGGGAGCTCTTTTCAGGAACAGCACCAATACACCTTTCAGTCGCTGTTGTTTACGGTGGGCGATGGACCCGCTGGAACTATTGTCGTATCTGAACCTGGCCTGAACTTTAATACGTTTGGCGGAATGGTCACCAGTTTTCAGCCTGCTCTGTTGTTCACGCTACTGGATTTTGTGCCCGCTCCCATCCCTCCTCCGGACCTTTTGGCGATCGACGGTATGTTCTTCTTTTGAGCTGCCAGATAAACAGAAAGAGATCGAGGACTTAGTGTTTCAGCGGTCTCCCTACTAAGATCTCCGAAACACGACCGTTGTCGACCGCTAGTTTTCCGTTTACCAGCAGATAGCGCACGCCGGTTGCCAGGAGTTCGGGGCTGACATAGGTTGCGCGGTCGGCGATGGTGGCGGGATCGAAGACTACGACGTCGGCGAAGTAACCGGTCTTGAGCGAGCCTCTGTCCTTCAAGCCCAGCGTCTCCGCAGTGAGCGAGGTATTCGAGCGGATTGCGAACGGGAGCGTGATCACGTGATCGTCGAGCGCATACTTGCGCAGTTTGCGTGGGAACGTCCCGTATTTGCGGGGATGTCCGGCCGATCCGTCGGAACCTGTCATCACCCAATCTTCGCGCATGAAATTGCGGATATCGTCTTCGCGCATGTTGAAGGATGCGACTCCCGCGCCTCTCGCTTTGACGATCTCCAGCGCCGCGTCGATGGGCGATTCCTTGCGCTCCTCAGCGATCTTGGCCAGTGTTTTCCCGATCAGGTCTTTGTTACTCGAAGTGGTGATGAGCAGCGATTCTGCGCCGCCGCGTCGCTCCAGATTCGCGGTCATATCGGCGATCAGGCGCGGGCGGACTGCGGGATCGTCGATGCGTTTGAGCAGCGCGGCCGACCCGCCTTCCTCGGCCCATCGCGGGACCAGAGATGCTGTGATGCTGGTGCCCGATGCTTCGTATGAATATTGGTCGGCGGTGATCTTCACGCCATCGGCTCGCGCGGCGCGGATGATGCGAATCGCTTCCACGCTCTGGCCCCAGACATCTTTCCCGAGGGCCTTGATGTGCGATATATGCACGGGGATTCCGGCTTCCTTGCCGATGCGGATGGTTTCGCGAATGGAGCCGAGCAAGCCGATGGAATAGGAGCTTTCGTCGCGCATGTGGCTGTCGTAGATGCCGCCGTTCGCAGCCGCGACTTTCGATAGGGCGATCACTTCCTCCGTCTTCGCGAAATTGCCGGGCGCATAGTAAAGGCCCGTGGACATGCCGATGGCGCCGTCTTTCATGGCACGATCGACCAGGCTCTTCATGCGCTCCAGTTGTTCCGGCGAGGGCGCTACATCGGACATGCCCATCACCTCGCGGCGAATCGCTCCCTGGCCGACGTATAGCGCGGCATTCGTGCCGATGCCCTGTTGTTCCCATTTGTGAAGCACTGCACCGGTATCGATGGGGCCTTGGCCATCGTTGCCGGTGACCACGGTAGTGACGCCCTGCATCAGGTAATTGTCGTTGCGTCTGCGCGCCGGGTTCGACAGATCCTCGAGCGAGTGCGTGTGTGGGTCGATGAAGCCGGGCGCGACGATCAGGCCGGTGGCATCGATTTCTCGCTTGGCTTTTTTCCCGGCGCCCTTGCCGATGAAAACGATGCGATCGCCCGAGATGCCGATGTCGACTTTTGTTGCCGCCGAGCCGGAGCCGTCGAGGACGGAACCGTTGCGGATCAGGACATCCAGGTCCTGGGCGATGAGGGCGGATGCGGCGAGCAGAAATGCGAGGACGACTCGGCGTGTCATGCAGAGTCCAGGTTAGTACTTTGCCGGGTTGCGCTCAAGCTACACCAGTTGAATGGCAGAATCTGTGTCTCGGCAGAGGATCTTGTTTTTCCGGGCATTCATAAGGACACCATCCAGTTGCAGAAGTGCATCGTCCGTTGAAACGAGGACGTCGGCATCGAATGAGATTGCACTTGCCGCATGAAGCGCGTCGGCTGCGCGAATGCCGCTCGTTTGCAGGTCGAGTTGCTGAAGTTGAAGGCGGACTGTTTCAGAAGTTAGATCGAGCACTGTTACATTGAACAGATCAACTACGATCTGCACCTGTGTGGCAATAGACCGTGCCGCTGGTATCAACAACATGTCGGCGCGCGAAACACCCTTTGCGGATTGCGCAAGGAGCCGATACAGTGCTTCCTCAACTTCGTAATACGTTAGACACGAGGTGGCGCCGGAGTGGGCGCGGCTTACCCTTTCGAACAGCCGCTCGGCATCAATTGCGACCTCAGCCGGTGTGCGCCCTCGCCGCCCTGACGATCTGAGAATTGCAGTGGTGTTTCCGCGCGTGCTGAGGTAATCGATGAATACTCCCGTGTCGAAGTAGACACGCACTTACGCAGCTCGGAGATGGGCAACGAGTTCTTCAGGAGTAACTACCTGAGGTTTCGCGGCTGTCACCAACCTTTTGAAATCGACGTCTCTGGTGACAAAGAAATCACATTCATCGGCGCTACTGAGGATGAGAATGTCATTCGAGTGCGCCGCTCGATTCCTCAGAGCCCGTACCAACGCCTCAGCCTTTGCGAAATCCACCGGTAGCACTCGCAGATGATCCCGGATTTGTTCGAACTCAGGCCGACCGGTAGCATCGGATGCCAGAAGCAGTTCCTGAAGCACAATCGGGTTCACCGCAAAGCGAATGCGACCGCTTGCTTCGGCGGAAAATAACTGCGAAGCCAACGGCTCACCATGGAGATACCCGATGATAACGTTGGTGTCCAGGAATACAAGCGGTTGTTTGCGACCGGAACCTTCGCCCTGCTTTGCCTCAAAATTGGCCACCTGCTCCACCTCTTCATTGTAGGCGAGGAGAGACCTTCATGGCCGAATCATGAACGCACGAATTTCTACGGGTCACTCCTGACGCAGCGCCACCATCGGATCCAATCGCGACGCCTTCCTCGCGGGCAGGTACGCCGCGCTGAGCGCCACCAACACCAGCAGCGCAGTGGCCAGCGTCAAGGTTAGTGTGTCCTGCGGGGCGACGCCGTAGAGCCGGCTGCCGATCATGAGGGAAGCCGCGTACGCCAGGCCGCCGCCGACTGCCAGGCCAGCGATGACGAGTCCCATAGTCTCGCGGAGGATCATGGCGACGACGCGGCCCGGCCGCGCTCCCAGGGCGATGCGGACGGCGATCTCGCTTCTGCGGCGCGCGATGCCGTACGACAGCACGCCATACAATCCGATGGCGGCGAGGGCAAGCGCGACGAATCCAAAAACTACGGCGAGGTTCGCTGTGGTGCGGTCCTGCGCCGTCAACGGGGCCTTTTGCTCTTCAATCGTCCGGGCTTCATCAATGGGCAGCGAGGCATCCACACGCTGAATCGACTTGCGCACGGCGGCCATCACCGGCGCATCGGCGGTGGACGTGCGAATCAGGAACGTGGGGCTCTTCACCTCGGCCGGAAGCTGTTTTGCGGACTGGAAGAATCGCGGCCTGATGTCGCCGCGCAAATCCTGGCTACGCGAGTTTCTAGCGACGCCAACCACCTGGTAGGTGGTTCGCTTATCGTCGGCGATCGACGTCACATGCATTCCGATGGGGTTCCGGCGGTCGAAGAAGCGCTTGGCGAACGCCTCGTTGATCACGCAAATCTTGGGTGCGCCGAGGTTATCGCTCTCCAGAATGTCGCGCCCTAGAAAAATGGGAACGCCCAACGCGGAGAAGTATCCAGGTCCCACCACATCCAGCGCGGAGTTTTCCCAACGGTCCGCCTTCGGCGCGTAGCCTTCCACTTCGACTTGCTCGGACGACTCGCCGCCGCTGAACAAGCCTAGTTGCGAATAGCTCACCGCCCGCAAGCCGGGGATTTGCTGAAACTGGCCGATCAGCTCGCGAAGCAAACCATCGCGGCGCGGCGCTTCAACGCCCGCCTCACGCAAATCCACGCGAACGAGCAGCAGATGTTCGGCGGGGAATCCGAGATCGGTGCGTTGCAGATTGTAGACCGTTCGCGCCAACAAGCCCGCGCCGACCAGCAAGGGTAAGGAGAGCGCCAGTTGCAGGCTCACCAGGAATCGTCCCGAACGAATCTGACTGCGCGAGCCGGTGGCGCTGCGGCCCTGTTCCTTGAGCGCGACTCCGGCGTCGTATTTGGTGGACTGCCAGGCCGGAAGGACACCGAACAACAGTGCCGCGGCAACCGTTGCGGCGACGGCGAAGGCCAACACCAGCGGGTCGAGCGAGAAACTCATCTGGAAATCCTCATGTGCCTCGGCCACCATCCGCACCAGTGCGCCGTGAAGTAAATAAGCTACGGCGAGGCCGGCCACACCTCCCATAGCAGCGAGCGCAAGACTCTCCGTAACGAGCTGACGGATCAGGCGGCCGCGGCTTGCGCCGAGCGACAAGCGCAAGGCGATTTCGGTTTTGCGCGCCGCGCCCCGCGCCAGCAAGAGATTGGCCAGATTCGCGCACGCGATAAGCAGCAATACTCCAACCGCGGCCAGCAGCGCATTCAGCGAATTGGAGAACTGCTTGCGCGTCTTCGACACTCCGCGCGAGCCCGGCCAGATGTGGAGTCGCTGATCCAGATACTCGGCACGGCGCTCAACCTGCGCGGCCGCGCCGTAGAACGATACCAAACCAGTTTGAAAGATCGAGTTGGCCTGTGCTTCCGCCTGTCCCAGCGTCACTCCCGGTTTGAGCCTGCCGAAAACATTCAGCCACATTACCTTTTCGGGGGGAGTGTCGTGCAGCCGATCCTTGCCGGGCAGCAAGCTGAGTTGCATTCGGAGCGGCATCCAGATATCGGGCTGCTGGCCGCTGGTTTCGCCGATAAAGCCGCGCGGCGTCACACCGATGATGGTGAGCGCTGCTTTGCGCATGTGGATGGTCTGGCCCAACACGTCGGGGCGGCCGCCGAAGCGGCGCTGCCAGTAGTTGTAGCTGATGACGGCCGAAGATGTTGCCGCGCCATCGTCGGCTGTGCTGAATACGCGGCCGATTGCCGGGTTGACGCCGAGAACCTGAAAGAATTCGCCCGAAACCAGGCGCCCGCGCGCCCGTTCCCAATCGCCGCCGCCGACACGGAGCTGCCAGTCATTGAAGCCGGTTTGCGAGGCCGCCAACATGGAAAATGCATCGGCGTGGTCGCGCAGATCTTGGAATTCGCCGTAAGTGAGCCAGCTTCGAGGACCGTCAGTGCGGCCATCCCAGCGACCGGTCCACATCCCTACCTCATCAGGATTGGACAGCATCACCAGTTTCTCCGGTTGATACACGCCAGGCAGCGGAGAGTGCAACACGCCATTCCACAGGCTGAAGATCGCGGTGTTGGCTCCGATGCCGAGTGCCAGTGAGAGGATGGCGACTGCGGTGAAGCTGGGAGTTGCGGCCATGGTGCGAAATGCGTAGCGCAGGTCTTGGAGAATCACGTGGCAATGCTCCTTCGGGGCAATAGTGAATGTGTCTATAGCGGCGCGAAGCCACAGGATCGCGGCTCGGAAGGCTCCTCCACTCCGCCGGGCTTCGCCCAATTGCTCGGCGAACATGAGCTGCATCTGATTGCCGTACTCATGACGGAACGCCGCCGGATAGCAGTAAAGCAGCGCTTTGTAGGCTGTTTTGGCGAACATCACGCACCTGGCACAAGTCCTGTTGCACGCGCCTGTTTCAGCATGGCGTTCAGTCGGGCAACTTCGGCGGCCGCGGCGCGTTTGCCGAAACGGGTGAGCCGGTAGTAGCGCCGGCGTTCGTCGCTGCTCGATGGGTCGGGGCTATCGGAGAGTTCCTGAATCAGTCCTTGTTCCAGCATGCGGCGGATGGAGCTGTAAAGCGTCCCGGCGCTCAACTGGACTTTGCCATCGGTTCTGGCAGCAACATCCTGCATGATGGAATAGCCGTGGCGGTCGCGATCGGCCAGCGCGATCAGGATGTGGAAGACCGCGGTCGGCAGCGGGAGAAGGGATTCCGGCGTGGGATCGTGCGTCATGTATTATACTCGCTCCTACTATACCATGATCGAGTATACTTGTCAAGATAGTAGCTAGCGCGGCACTCGCTGAGGCGCGATCGCGTCTAACGCAGGACGGCCGGTAGCGGTCTTGCCGGTACGCAGGAAGAAGGACATGGGCGCCCACCCAGGTGCGGCGAGATCGGGCGCCCAGGGGCGAATGCCCGACAGCAGGCCGCTGCGGACTCCCCAAGCCACCAAGTCGCGAATGAAATTGGCTTGGCCTTCCGGAGTCAGTGGATAGCCGTCGACGGCATCGTTCCACACGAATCCACTTTGCATTTTCGCCGCGGGATATCCAAATTCGGCGACGAATACGGGCCGATCCAGTTCCCGATGCACGGCGGTCGCCATATCTTTGAACGCCTGCAGGCGATCTTTCGGAGCAGACGAAGAGGTCGGGTAATACGATACGCCCAACTCGTCGGCGCGGAATCCGCCGTTTTTCATGGCGCGATAGAAGGCCACGGCCTGGGCGGGAAGAACCGATGAGATGCCGCTGACATGGGTGCTAAACCTTGCGCGCGGGTCGACCGAACGAATTCCGTCGGCCATCGCGGCCAGAATCCTGGCCTCATGCGGCCAAAGATGAGTTTCCAGCCAGGCGATCCGGCGGGCCTCGGGCATCTTCATCAGTTCGACGGCGGACATTTTTCCGATGACCGGATCTACGGCGTCGGGTGGTTTGTACCAGCCAGCGCTCGCGGTATCGTCGCAACCACCTGGCATGGGATGAACAGCCACACCGGCGATTCCAAACTCGACCTCGTTGCCAAGATCCCAGATGCGCACTTGCACGCCCGTGCTCAGAATCTGCCGTGCCGCCACTGCCCCGTACGCGCGCAGTATGGGAAGCATCTGATCGAGAGTGAGAGACGTCCAGACGCCCGGGACTTTGATATCGGGATAATCGCTGAAATCCGGCGCGGGTTGACAGCGAATGTCACCGTAAGTTTTGAAGATGCCCAATTCGGGATTGAAGGGCAGGCCCAGCGACTTGGCCGTTCGTGCACGCTCCAGAGCTCGCTCCATGCTGTGATCGCTCGGGCCGATCTTGTACCTCTGCTCCGTCGCAATGCGCGCGTAGACTTCATTCGCGCCGTGGCTGGCGAACAGTTTTTGTAATTCTTGAGGGTTTGTTGCCGTGACTTTGCCGTCGGTGAAAGTGACTCCATTGTTGAAGAGCCGCTCGACAAACGGGCTGACCGAGAGCGAGACCCGAAAATCGCGCGCGGCTGTTTTGAACCACTCGGCGCACTCCTCGCGCGTGGCCCGAAAACGTGGCGGATCGGCGCCAATCATTTCGGCGCATGAACCGAAGCTGTCTTTGCGGACCTCAACAGTATCTCCACGATCGATCCAACTTGTCACCTGATTCGCCGCCGCCGTAACTCCGAACTTCCTGGCTTCGCTGACCAATACGGCCGATGTGAGCTCTTCGGAGTTGTCTTCCGATCGACGTTTCAGCGCCAGCATGAAATCGTTCAACGAGAGCTTGCCCTTGGAGGAATCGCGTATCGCGGCATTCCAGTTCAACGCCACCAGCGTGCCCCGAAGATAGGCCAGCTTTTGAGCTTCATTATCGGTGTAGTAGGCTTTCGCTGCCGCCTCATTCGGTAGATTTCGCGTCCGCCAACTCCAGTATCGGGCGATGATCTTGTTCATGCGGTCCACGTAATCCGGAAAGGATTCAAAGCCTTCCAGCATCAGCAGCAGGTAGGCGTAGTAATCGGTGAAGCCTTCGCTGAACCAGTAGAGAGCTGGTGGTACGCCAGCGGAGTGGCTGAGCTTGGTGGCGTTCCAGGTGTGGAAAAGTTCGTGAGCGAGCAAATAGCGAACGGATGCATCTAACTTGGCGCCCATTGGCAGGAAGATTGCGAATCCATCCCAACGGCCGACGCCGGAGAATGAGCCGGGCTCCAGATCGACGGGCAGAAGCGTGACAAAGAAGAACGGAAAGTTATCGTCTTCCCAAAGTGCCCGCTCTGCAGTCACGATGCGCTTCACGAACACCGCAAACTCGTCATCAGTGAAACCCCATTGGCCGCGTAACGCCACCGCACCGGGTTTTCCTCGAATCTCGAACCGGTGGAACCGGAAATCGCCGGCGACATACACGGCTTGTTGCAACTCGAACAGCGAAGTGGAAAACTGTTGCACACCTTGGCTGAGGCCGAAGCTGTCGCCTGCCATCCAGCCTTTCGGGAGTCGCCAGTTCAACTCAACGGAAAGCCGCTGCAGCTCTGGCCAATCTGGCTTTACCAGAAACGCCTTCCCTAACAGGTGGATGTAAGCAGGAGTGAGAACCGGCCAATAATAGACGCTCCGTTTCAGCGGACGCGTGACTCCGGTGACTGCGTAGCGGATATGGCAAGGGCCTTTGTCGGCCGCCTGGATGGTGCGCAGTTCCGGCCGGCTGCCAGGCTGCAGTTGGATAGGACCGCTAACCACTTCCAGAGCGGAAATCGACCGCCACATCTCATTCTGGCCACCATACTGGCTTGGCAACACCAGTTGTTTCGGACCGCTTTGGTTCACGTCGAAACTCAGATCGACAACGAGTTTCGGCGAGGGCGTCGGCTCGTAATGGAAGGTGTAACTGAGGTCGGCGCCCTTGACTGCGGCCACCAACATCAGTGCGGCTGCTGCTCCGTGGGAGAGCGGGGTCATGCGTGTATTCTACGCTTCGGAACAGAGCTCTGCGGACGTGTCGCTTAGAGCGAGACAGTCGTTGCCGCGGGTGCAGCCTTGAAGGTGGCCAACTTCTCAGTGGCCAGCGCCTTTACCTTCGCGACGTTCTGCTCTTTGATTTTTTCGTAGCCGCGAATTTGATCGGGGAGCGCGGCGATCTCCAGCGCTTCCGGTAGATTTTCGGGCGACAGGTTCGCCTGCACTTGTTCGATTACGCCGCGATACCACGGGATCAGGGAGCGCTCCATGCGGCGGTGTGCGGCCCAGCCGAAGACGTCGAGGGGCGTGCCGCGCAGCCCTTTCATGTGCTTCAGCATTCGCAATGGAGTGCGGAACCACGGGCCTAGTTTCAGCTTTTTCTGGACGCCGAAGCTGCGTAACATCGGCGGATGCAGGTTGTACGAGACCGCTTCGGGCGCGGCCCACATGTCGCGAACCTCGCGTTCGAACGACGGCTTGGTCAACAGGCGGGCGACTTCGTACTCGTCTTTGTACGCCATCAGCTTGTACAGATACTTCGCGACGGTGTCTCGCAACGCGGGCTCGTGAATCTTGTCCAGGAAGTCCACATACGATTGCGCGTATGCGGCGTTCTGGTATTCGGTGAGCTCCTGCACGCGATCGATAGGAGGCTTGGTCTTTGTTTCCGACTTCAGCAGGCTCTCCACCCACGCCGCGTCTTCGTAATACTTGCGGCCCCAGGAAAACGTCTGCAGGTTGCGCTCGATATCCACGCCGTTCAGCTCGATGGCCTGCTCCATCGCTTCGAGCGAAATTGGAATCAGCCCGCTCTGGAACGCCAGGCCCATCATAAACATGTTGACCGCCATGTGGCTGCCGAACAATCCCTCAGCAAGCCGGTTGGCGTCGAGAAAAATATTGCGGCCGCGATTGGTGACTGAGTTCACCAACTCCAGCATGTTTCCGGGGCCAGCCACCGGCGCGCGATTGCGAATGGTGTCGATGGTGGGCGCCATGTCGGTATTGACAATAGCGACCGTATGGCCGGGACGGGCAGTCGACAAATTATGCGGATGCACCACGCCGAGCAGATCGAAGCCGAGAATCAGGTCGGCATTCGCGGAGTTGACTTTGGCCGGCGCTTCGATGGGCTTCTCACTCAACAACAGGTGAGAGACCACTGCCCCGCCCTTCTGCGCGGTACCGGTTTGATCGAGCGTCGCGACCGAGAGCCCGTCGATCCAGGCCGCGGTTGCCAGAAGCGCGTTGATGGTAACCACACCGGTGCCGCCGATTCCCGGGCCGACAATCCGGTAGCCGTCGCCCGCTCTCACCACCTCGCGCGGCGGAGGCGTATCGGCCGCAGGGAGCTTGGGCAGCGATTTCTTTTTCAGGCCAGTGCCCGCTTTGATCTGCACCGAGACGAACGACGGGCAGTCGCCCATGGCGCACGTGTAGTCCTTATTGCACGACGATTGGTGAATGCGAATCTTCTGGCCGAGTTCGGTGACAATCGGCGTCAGGCTCATGCAGTTGGCCTGGCGCACGCAATCCCCGCAGCCTTCGCACACCTCCTCGTGAATCACCAGGCGCATGGTGGGCTCGGCCAGGATGCCGCGCGATCGCTTGCGGCGCTTTTCGGCGGCGCACTCCTGGTCGTAAATAATCACGGTGACGCCGGGGATTTCAGGCAGCTCCTTCAGCGTGCGAGGCAGCTCGTCGCGGGAGCGCAGTTCGGCGTTCGAAGCGAACACGCTTGGGTCGGGATATTTCCCGACATCCTCGGCCAGCACCACGGTGCGGCGGACGCCTTCAGCTTCGAGCTTGCGCGTGAGTTCGGGAATCGGCAGCGCGCCCACGGCGGATTGGCCACCGGTCATAGCGACGTGGCCGTTGTACAGAATTTTGTAAGTGATGTTCACCTTCGCGGCAACACAAGCCTCGATCGCGAGGTAGCCGGAGTGGAACAGCGTGCCGTCGCCGATATTCTGGAAAATGTGGGGATGATCTACGAACGGCGTCATCCCGATCCACGGCGCGCCCTCGCCGCCCATGTGTGTGAGGAAAGAAATATTGCGATTCGGATCGTTCAGCCGCATGGCCATGGTGTGGCAGCCGATGCCGCCGCCGGCGATCTGCCCGTCGAGCAGCAGCGTGGAACGGTTGTGCGGGCAGCCGCTGCAAAACGCCGCGGGACGCGCGCCCATTGGTTTGGCCACCGGCAGCTTGGGACTTGCGGCAGCAGGAGTCGCAATACGCTCGGTGAGATTCAGAACGGAACACAGAACTTTCGCGATCTTGTCCGGAT
This sequence comes from Bryobacteraceae bacterium, assembly GCA_035632375.1. Lineage (GTDB taxonomy): Bacteria > Acidobacteriota > Terriglobia > Bryobacterales > Bryobacteraceae > Palsa-89. Next base: position 19,231 of record DASQGY010000185.1, read on the forward strand.
CGAGCTCCCCTGTCGGCGGGAAGTGCGATTTCCCAAGAACCACGGGCCGTGCCGGGAGATCGTAGAGAATCTCACGCAACTGCATTTCGATGAAGCTGCGCTTTTCTTCGACTACCAGGATGGTCTCCAGTCCGGCGGCGAATTGCTTGACGAACTCCGGATCGAGCGGAAAGGGCATGCCCACTTTGCCGATGCGGACGCCGTCTCGCACCTTTTGGTCGCGTAGCGCCTGCATCAGGTCGTAGTAGGATTTCCCGGTGCTCAGAATGCCGATCTTCGCATCCGCGCCATTGTGCCGGTTTACTCCGTTGAGCCGGGCGAACTGCCGCACCGCTTCGAGACGCCGCGAGTTGACCTCGTGCTCCAAGGCCAGCGTGATGGGTGGAACCAGCCGAGGATCGGTGTACTTCTGGTAGCCTTCGGGCAACTTCACGACGGGCTGATCCGGATCCAACTCCACGGTTCCGCCGCCGTCGCAGATGTCGGTGACCATTTTCATTCCGATCCACGCACCGGAGAAGCGCGAGAGGGCGATGGACAGGAGTCCGTAGTCGATGATCTCCTGCGTACTGCCTGGATAAAGATACGGAATGCCCAGGTTGAACAGGCTGAAGTCGCTCTGGTGCGGAATAGTGGAACTCTTCGAGATGGGATCGTCACCGCAGAGCAGCAGGGCGCCGCAGCCCTTTCCGGTGCCGGCCAGATTGGCGTGGCGGAAGATGTCGCCCGAACGGTCGACGCCCGGGCCTTTGCCGTACCAGATGCCGACCACGCCCTCTACTTTGCTTTTCCCGATGACGTCGTAGATCTGGCTGCCCATCACCGACGTGGCGGCCAGATCCTCGTTGACGCCGGGCCGGAAATGGATATTGTGTTCGGATAAGAGCTTCCCGGCGCGCGCCAGGGCCATGTCGTAGCCGCCGAGGGGCGAGCCCTCGTAGCCGGAAATAAATACGCCGGTCTTGAGTCCCGCGCGCTGGTCGCGGCGCATCTGGTCGATCGGCAGCCGTACCAGGGCCTGGATTCCGGTGAGGTACACGCGGCCCCGTTCCAGCGTGAATTTATCGGAGAGCTTCATAGGCTGGCGTGAGGTGGTCCGATTCATGCTAGCATGTGCGAAGGCCGCAGGTTGTGGGAATGGGCCGCTGCCTTCTCCTCCTGCTCCGCCCCCGGCATCTATGTAGGGAGGTCGATTTCGATGCGCACTGCCGCGACTCTTATCTCGTGTTTTGCGATTGCTTTTCTCGCGTTTTCCGCAATGGGGCAGGACAGACCCACCATGACCGGAACCTGGCAGCTCGACTCCGCCAAAAGCGACCTGAAGACCATCAAGCTCAGTAGCGCCACTTGGGTGATTGAGGAGGGAGACAACACCATCCACATCGCCGAAACGGAAGGCGCGAAGAGCAAGAAGATCGAGCTGCAATGCACCACCGACGGAAAAGAATGCCAGGTTACGGGCGACAAAGCGAGGGCCTCGTTCTGGTACAACGGCCCGATGCTGGTGGAGATGGAAACCAAGGGCGACCGCGTGACGCGCTATCGCTTGAAGGTGTCCGACGACGGGAAGACGTTGACCGTGGAGATGACGCACGTCGTTCCACAGATCGACAAAATCGACATGATGGTGTTCGGCAAAACGTAGACCTCCGAGGCCGCGCATGAGCGACACCGAAGCTTGGCCTGCATTGCCACTCGAAGCCTGGCAGGACACTTACGCCACGCTGCACATGTGGACGCAGATTGTGGGCAAGATCCGCAAGACGCTTACACCGCTGGTGAATCACTGGTGGAATGTGACGCTTTACGTCACTGCGCGCGGGCTCACCACGTCGCCGATTCCCTACGGCGCTGGAACGTTCGAGATTATTTTTGATTTTATCGATCACCAGCTCTACATCACTTCCGCGGGACCAACCAAGCGGATTGCGCTTGCGCCACGCTCCGTGGCGGCGTTTTACCGTGAAGTGATGGGCGCGCTCCACTCGCTGGGGATCGTGGTGCAGATTCACGCTTCGCCCGACGAAGTCGCAAATCCCATCCCGTTTGCCGAAGACGAGACGCACAAGTCCTACGATCCGGAATTCGCTAATCGATTCTGGCGAGCGCTGGCTTCCGTCGACTGCGTGTTCAAGGAGTTTCGTGGCCGGTTTATCGGCAAGTGCAGTCCGGTGCATTTCTTTTGGGGGAGTTTCGATTTGGCGGTCACGCGATTCTCCGGGCGGCGCGCTCCGGAGCGCCCGGGCGCCGACGGGATCACGCGGGAGGCCTACTCGCACGAGGTGATCAGCGCCGGATTCTGGCCCGGCGGCGGCCAGATCAAGGGTCCCGCGTTCTATGCGTACGCCGCGCCGGAGCCGGAGGGATTCAAGACACAAGTGGTGCGTCCCGCGGCGGCGTTCTATCATGCGGGGATGTCGGAATTTTTCCTGATGTACGACGAGGTGCGCAGGGCGGAGTCGCCGAAGGCGATGCTGATGGAGTTTCTCCAAAGCACCTACGAAGCCGGGGCGACGTTGGGGAAGTGGGACCGGACGGCGCTGGAACGCTAAAGGGCCACTTTGTAGGGCAGGTTGGAAACCTGCAGCGGGTTGGTAACCCGCATGGTCCAGCGCGATTGACAATCGCGCGCAGGTTGGCAACCTGCCCCACAACCAGGGCATTGCAGTACTATGGATCTGATGTTCAACCGCCCAAAAACTCTCGCCATTCTCACTGCGTCAGTGTGCAGCGTTCTGACCGCCCAAACTCCGACGCGACAGCCGCAGACTCAACCTGCGCCGCAAACTACCACCACACCTGCTCCAACGCCGCAGGTGATTCCGGGCGGCCGCGGGCGTGGAGGCGGAGTGCCTGGACCCGGACCGGCCATCGGCGGCGAAGTCGACGAGACTCCCATCGTCACGCATCATTCCATCAATGTCGGCGGCAAGACAATCAATTACACGGCCACGGCCGCGCAAATGCCGCTGAAGAACGCCTCCGGCGAAACCGAAGCGCACATCTTCTACATGGCATACACGCAGGACGGCGTCACCGACCTCAGTAAGCGGCCGCTGACTTTCAGTTTTAACGGCGGTCCTGGCTCCGCGTCGATGTGGGTGCACATGGGCGGGTTCGGACCGCGCAGCCCGAAACTGCTTCCCAACGGCGCCATGCCGCCTCCCCCGTACCAGATGAAAGACAACCAGGACACCTGGCTGGATCAGACGGATCTCGTTTTCATCGATCCGGTGGGCACCGGCTACAGCCGCGCGAAGACCATAGAAGTGGCTCGCCGCATGAACGGCGTCCAGGGCGATATCCAATCCGTCGGCGAGTTCATGCGCATGTACGTGACGCGCAACAATCGCGAGCTCTCGCCGTTGTTCATCGCCGGTGAAAGCTACGGCACTTTCCGCGCGGCAGGCTTGGCCGGGTATCTCGTCAATCGCGGGCTGGCTTTCAACGGCATCGTCCTGATCGGAACCACGCTGAATCTGGAAACCATCTGGAGCCGCAGCGACGATCTGGTGCACGAGTTGGAACTGCCCACCTACGCCGCCGATGCCTGGTATCACAAGAAGGCCGCGGCCGATTTGCAACGCAAGGATCTGAAGTCGTTCCTCAAAGACGCGGAGGGTTTCGCGCTGGGTGAATACGCCGCCGCTTTGAGCAAGGGCGACGAACTTTCCGCCGCCGAGCGTAAGGCTGTGGTCGACAAGTTGACGCGCTTCACCGGAATCGACGCGCACTACGCCGAGGAGTCCAACCTGCGCTGGGATGTCAGCCATTTTGCCCGGCAGTTGCTGCGCGACAAGCACCTCACCATCGGGCGTTATGATGGCCGCCTCACCGGCCCGTCGTCTTTGAACGTCGGCGAGACCAGCGAATTCGATCCATCCAGCACGGAGATCACGCCGCCATTCACCGCCGTCTTCACCAAGTACATCCGGGAAGAACTCGGCTACAAAACCGACATGTACTATTATCCAAGCGGCGGCATCCAGCCGTGGGATTACGGCGTCCAGAACGGCTTCGGCGACACCACCAGCATGTTGCGAGACGCGATGGTGAAGAACCCGTACATGAAAGTGATGGTGGCGGCCGGATATTTCGATCTAGCCACCCCGTACTTCGCCGCCGAGTACACCTTCAATCACATGGGCCTGAATCCGGACATGCACAAGAACATCACTTGGGATTTCTATCAGGCCGGGCACATGCTTTATATAGACAGCGATTCGCACGCCAAGCTGAAGCACGACTTTCTGGAATTCATGCGGAGTGCACTCCCTAAGGACGACGCGTCGTTGCAATAGTTCACGGAACCATCTTGAGGAGGATCGGATACGGATTCACCGGCGTCCCCTTCCACCAGCGCTTCTCCGGCTCCAGTTCGAAAATCGTGAAATGCAAATGGGGCGCAGATGCGCTCGCGTTTCCGGTTGACCCCACATAGCCGATCACATCGCCCGCCGAGACTCGCAGGCCTTCGTGGAGGCCGTCGGCATAGTGGTCCAGGTGCGCATAGTAATAGCTGTAGACCGGCCCCGAATCGAACAGATAGATGGTGTTTCCTCCGGCTCTGCTCAGAAACAGTTTCGCGATCACTCCGTCTACAACGGCGTGAACCGGGGTACCGCGCGGCTCCATGATATCGATCGCTTCGTGCCGTGCGATGCCGCGGTGTTCGGAGAAATTGTCGTGAAGATCCTTAGCGGTCAATCCGGCGATTGGCAGGACCCGAAGCGCCGGCCCTGCCAGACTTGCGGGGGACGGTGGCGCAGCGGCGCGGGCGCGGGAAGGAACTGGACGCACTTCGACAATCGCGAGCACACCCATCAGCGCGGCCACCAATCCAACGATTCGCAAGTGCATGCCTCACTCCTCGAGAATCGCGGGCACGCCCGGCTTCACCATCTTCGAAAGCTCCGCCGCGTCCCAATTTGTTAACCGGATGCATCCGTGCGATTCCGTGTGTCCGATCTTGCCCGGATCTGCTGTTCCATGAATTCCGTAATGCTCCTTCGACAAGCCAATCCACACCACACCCACGGGGCTGTTCGGGCCGGCGGGGATTCGCGCCTTGGCGTGCTCCGGCTTGGCGTCCCAGAACAGGTCCGGATTGAAGTAGAAAATCGGATTGTGCTGGATGCCGGTGATCTTCCATTCGCCGAGGGGCAAGGGATCGTGCTCGCTTCCGATGGTCGCTGGATACTGGGCCAGCAGCGTTCCATCGGCCGCTATCGCCGACACAGTCCGGTTGTCTTTCGAAACCACCACGCGCGCCGCCGGTACGGTGTAGTCCCGTTGAATGTTGGGAACTAAGATCTGGTCGCCCGCCTTGGTCAGATCTTTGTCCAGGTTCAGCTTGGCCAATAGCGCCGGTTGGATGTGGAACCGTTCACCCAATTCCTCCTGCGGCGACTGATAGCCCAGCGACTTCAGCTTGGCCTGCTCCATGATGTCGGCCGGGATTGCTTCGAATGGACCGGCTACATCATTCTCCGTGATGGTGTACGTCACCAGCGCCGGTGCGGTGTCTGCGTTCAACGACTGCCAGGTATCCGCATCGCCGATTCCGGTCTGCGGCGTGGCGCGAGTCGCCTGATAGCCCAGCAAGGCCCGCCGCAAATTGTCGCCGTATCGCCCGTCGATTTCTCCCGGAGAGAAATGCGCACGATCCAACAGGATTTGCAGCCGGACAACGGCTGCGCCGGCAGACTCGGGCGTTACCGTCTCGCGATTCCGCGGATCGTTCACCGCGGCGGTATCAAACGAGGGCTTGATGCGCAGAGACGCATGCCGCGCTCGCACCCCCGGCCACGCCGGCGAGGCGGCAACTGCCACAAGCAGCAGTAGTGCGCCTGGGACGCGCATAAGCGGCCGCTACTGGCGGACGACTTTCTTGTGGGTCTTGCGATCGTAGATGAATCCGGCCGCTCCACCGGCCAGCGCTCCGATTCCCGCGCCTTTTCCTCCGCCGGCCAGCGCCCCGATCGCCGCACCGGTGGCAGCGCTTCCGCCGACGATCGCCACGGATTTCGCTTTGCTCCGCCGCTTCACCACATATCCATGCCGGTAGCGCCGCCTGGCCACCACGTTCACGTATTGCGGTTGCGTGCCGGAGTTAGCTACGGCGTAGCGCAACGGAACGGACGCCGCTTCGATTGATTCCGGGACCATCGCGGCGGCCAATGCGCTGGTGGCCAGCGCGAGTTTCATTTTTCTGCCAATCACAAGTACACCTCCCCACCGGCAACAGAGAGTGCATTTGAGAGGCCAATGAGGATCTACTTCACAGGCAAGAGATTGGCGAAAGTGTAACGCAATCTAACGTGAGGTTTTTACCGGTGACACGCCGCGCTCGCGCCCGCAGACCCAAGTGAACTCCGCGCCGAGATAGAAAATCTGCGCCGAGTAGTAGACCCAAACCAGGATCGCCACCAGCGATCCGGCGGCGCCGTAAGCGGACCCGATTCCGGCCCAGGCCAGGTAGAATCCCAGCACCGCTTTGCCGATGGCGAACAATACGGCGCTCACGGAGGCTCCGATCCATACGATCCTCCAGGGCAGCGCCACATCCGGCACGTAGCGGAGAATCAGGGCGAACAGCAGCGCGCTGGCGCCCAGCGACAGCAGAAAGTTCAAGAGCTCCATCACGAAGACCGGCAGCGGCGCGATCGCTCCGAAGAAATGATGCACCGCGGTAACCAATGCGGCGAGCGAAATCGATACCGCGATCAACAGGCCCGAGGCGGCAACCAGAACCATCGAGAAGAGACGATCGCGCAAAAGACGGCGGAAGCCGAATCGCCGTGGCGTGTCATCCCACATGCGGTTCAAGGCATCGGTCAGCTCACTGAACACCGCCGACGCGCCGAACAGCAGCGTCATCACGCCGAGCACGGCGGCCAGCACGCCGTGGCTTGGATTGCGGGCGATCTGCAGCAGGTTCTCGATGGCCAGCGCCGATTTGCGGTCCATGAACAACGTCACGTCAAACACCAACTCGTGCTGCACCGTCTTCTTGCCGAAGAGCAGCGACAGCGCGGACACGATCAGGATCAAAGTCGGGGCGAGCGATAGAAGCGAATAAAAGGCCAGTGCCGCGCCCAGGCGAGGGCCTTCATGATCCATCCACCGGCTGATGGTTTGCCGCACCAGTGATGCTCGGCCCGTCATGTCGCCAGCCCCTCTCTATTGATCCATGGTATTGGATCATTCGGACTGTGGGGCAGGTTGATAACCTGCAGCGGGTTGCTAACCCGCTTGAGCGCCTGTGCCGCCATAGGGTGACAAGTGAAATGGTGGCACGGACTTCAGACGTTGCTGAAAAAGGCTGTCGAACAGTCTGGAACATCCACAGGCTAAAGCCTGTGGCCACCGATTTCCAAAGTTGCTGCGCTTGGTAGCACAGCGCGGCTTCGCCGCAAATTGAACGTGACCCTTCTTGTTGTACTAGAGTTGAGAATCTTCGCAGCACCCGACGATTTTGTGGGGCGGACCCCCTGGTCCGCGGCCGACGCCCCCGTCGGCCTGCTGGGGGTCGAGAAATCGTCGCGGCGTGCGACGGAACAGAGATTTAGTAGCACAGGCTTCAGCCTGTGAAGCCCTTTTTTCAGCAACGACTTTAGTCTGTGCGTCTTTGGAAATGTCCAAACTGCAGGGCGCGATTGACAATCGCGCGCAGGTTGGCAACCTGCCCCACAAGCTGAACGCTCCGATCTGGCCCGCCCCGCCTCCACTATGATCGAATGATGAAGATCGCGCTCGACGCGACGCCTTTGACGATAGCGAGCGGCGGCATACGCCGTTATACCGAAGAATTAAGCCGCGCGCTGGCAGCGGCGTTCCCGGACGACGAGTTCTGGCTGTTGTCGGATGGACATTTCGAGCCGCCCGCGGGCGCTCCGCCGAATCTCAAGGTTGGGCGGGGGCCACGGAATGTCCTGGAACGCCGCTGGTGGCTGTGGGGCTTGCAGGGCGAAATCTCGCGCCTGGGCGTGGATCTGTTTCATGGTACCGACTTCGCGGTTCCGTACCTGCCCATCCGCCCCAGCGTTCTCACTTTGCACGATCTCTCGCCGTGGATGAGTGCGTCGTGGCATGCCGAAGCGGACCGTGTGCGCAGCCGTACGCCAATGTTGCTGCGCTTGGGTCTGGCGAGCATGGTAATCACGCCTTCGGAAGCGGTTCGAAGGCAGGCGATGGAGCGCTTTCGATTGCCGGCAGGCCGTGTGGTTGCAACACCGCTGGCGGCGAGCGGGCATTTCCAACCGGTGGCTGCTGCGCGCGAGGGTCCGCCCTATCTGCTGTACGTGGGAACGTTGGAGCCGCGGAAGAATCTCGGAATGCTGCTGGATGTTTGGAGGCAGGTGCGCAAGAGTCACGTCATCGATCTCGTCCTGGCCGGGCGGCGACGCGAGGATTTCCCGGAGATTAAGCCCGAAGCCGGATTGCGGCTGATGGGGCTCACGAAGGAGGAAGATCTGCCCGCGCTTTACTCCGGCGCGCTGGCCTGCGTTTATCCGTCTTACTACGAGGGGTTCGGGCTGCCGGTGCTGGAAGCCATGCAGTGCGGCGCTGCGGTGATTGCTTCGAGCGATCCGGCGATTGCGGAGGTTGCCGCGGACGCCGCTCTATTGCTCGACGTTCGCGATCCGGCGGCATGGGTCGAAGCGCTGCTGGGCTTGTTGTCCCAGCCCGATCGAGTGCCACCCATGCGCGAGAAGTCTTTGGCGCGAGCCTCGGAATTTTCATGGACCAAAACCGCTAAACTCACCCGAGAGGTTTATGGACAAGCTGTCCGGCGATTCCGCAAGAAAACCTAGGGCGCTCTTCCTATCGCCGGAGGCGCCGTATCCGCTCACCGGCGGCGGGCCTTTGCGATCGGCATCGCTGCTCGAATACCTGTCGCACCGGTACGCGGTGCATGCCATCGTGTTCCGCCAACCAGGCGATCCGGATCCGGCGCTGGCTCTCCCGGCGGGGAAGGTGGATCGCTTGGATGTTGTGGATTTGCCCTTCCATGCGCGGCACGGCATGGCGCGCGCGTTTCGCAATGCAGCCAGGCTGATTCGCGGCGCACCGCCGCTGCTGGATCGATTCGCCGGGTTTGCCCCGAGCATCGCCAAGGCTATCGGCGAAAACCAATACGAAATCGCGATTATCGAGCACTTCTGGTGCGCCCCTTATCTGGAGCAGGTGCGTGCGCACGCCAAGCAATCGATCCTGGACTTGCACAATATCGAGTCCACTTGGCACCATAGCGTGGCTGCTTCCTCCGGGCCGGTTCGAGCCTGGGCGTTGAGGCGATTCGCCACAGCGTCTGTGGCACTGGAACGCAAGTGGCTGCCGAAATTCGATCTGATTCTTGTCACCTCGACGCCGGATGCTGCGATTGTGCGCGAAATCGGCGCTAACGTACCGGTCGTTGTGTATCCGAACGCACTCCCCGGGATCGCCACACCAAAGCGAAACGATGCTGAGGAAATTGTGTTCAGCGGGAATCTGGAATACGCGCCGAACATCACAGGGATTCAATTCTTCGCCGCCAGTATCTGGCCTTCGCTTCGGTCCCGCTGGCCCAATTTGCGATGGAGAATCGTCGGCAGGAATCCAGCGGGTGTTGCCAGGCTAGTTCAAGACGATTCACGAATCGTGTTGACCGGGTTCGTAGAGGATGCAGTCACGGCACTGGCCGGGGCCCGCGTGGCCGTCGTACCGCTGCTTTCGGGCAGTGGCACGCGGGTGAAGATTCTGGAGGCCTGGGCGGCGGGAACGCCAGTAGTATCCACCACCATTGGCGCGGCGGGTCTGGAGGGAGCAAATGGAGAACATTTCCTGATTGCCGACGATCCCCGCCGGTTCGCGGATGCAGTGTCCCGCTTGCTGTCTTCGGAGCAGGACCGCGCGCGTCTTGCCGCCGCGGGGCGCCGATTGTTTGAACAACGTTACACTTGGCTGGCGGCTTGGCGGAGCCTTGATAGGGTTCTTGGAAACCCGAGCCCCGGAAGATAGATCTAACAGGTTGCGGCAGAGAGACCTCACAGGCTAAAGCCTGTGCCACCGGCTCTGTCATGTTGTTGATATTAGGTGGTACAGGCTTTAGCCTGTGAAAAGTTTCACACTCCACCTACTAACCTGCGGAACCAAGCCAACGGGTTTGGGTTCATAAATGCGGGTAATCCACGAGGTGATGTACGTGCAGTTGTGTAAACGTTTTGTGAAGGTTCCGTCTTCGCCGGGAAACCTTCTATACTGGAGATGGTCATGCGCTTCTCGGTAGACGCCCACGCAATCGGCCAGCACCTGACGGGGAACGAAACATACATCCGCAATCTGCTCAATTGTTTCGCGGCCCTGGACCGGCGCGCCGACTTCGTGACTTATCTTTCACGGAAGACCGCTTTCCCGGAAGTGCCCTCGCGCTTTCACAAGCGCCTGGTTGCGGTGAATCCATTTCTGCGGCTTGGTTTCGATCTTCCGTGGCGCTTGCGCCGCGACCGGCCGGACATTCTACACGTTCAGTACACGGCGCCCGTCTTATGTTCGACACCCGTGGTGGTGAGCGTGCACGACGTCAGCTTTCTGGAACATCCTGAATACTTCACGACTTTTCGAGCCATGCAACTGCGCTGCACCGTGGATCGCACCATCCGCGCCGCGGCGCGCGTGCTGACGCCGAGTGCATTTTCGAAACGCAGCATTTTGGACGCCTATGGCTTGCGCGAGGACAAGGTGGTGGTTCTGCCCAACGGTGTGTGCTCCTCCTTCCATCCCATTGCGCGAGAGACGGCGCAGCGCTGGGTGCAATCGTCGCTGGACTTGCAGTCGCCATTCGTCCTCAGCGTCGGCGACTTGCAGCCGCGCAAGAACCACGTCGGTTTGATTCACGCGTTTGAGCGCCTGGTTCGCGCCTATCCGCAACTGACTCATCATCTGGTGATCGTCGGCAAGGAGACCTGGTACGCGCCGGTGATCCGCGCCGCGGCCCGGAAATCGAGTGTGGCCGAGCGGATTCATTTCGCCGGTTTCGTCTCCGATGAAGAATTGCTGCGGCTTTACGGGGCGTGCGATTTATTTGCCTATCCGTCCTTTTACGAAGGTTTCGGCTTGCCGATTTTGGAAGCCATGGCCTGTGGACGCGCCGTCGTTTGCTCCAATACGTCGGCTATGCCCGAGGTGGCCGATTCCGCCGCGCTTCTCTTCGATCCCAGTTCCGAAGAACAATTGATGCTGGCCATGCGCGACCTGCTGCTGAATCCGGAGTTGCGGATGCGCATGGAACGTCTGGGCTCGCAACGGGCGGCGACGTTTAGCTGGGAGAGCACTGCCGCGAAGACACTGGAGCTGTACTACGAAATTGCGGGCCAAACCAAGAGCAGCCCCACGCCAGCCGCCCAGTCGATGTCGGCCGCGCATAAATGAAGTACCCGCTGCGAAAATCCGCCGCGCAATTGTTGCTTTGGACGGCCCTTGCCCTTTGCGGCGCGCCCACCGGTCCGCCCCCATTCGAGAACGAGCAGTTACGATTCAACATCAACTGGCCGAGCGGCCTTGGCCTGGGAGAAGCCCAACTCCACGCTACACGGCTGAAGCCGACCGCCGATACAGCCGAGCGACGCCATCTGGAGTTTGAAGTGGATGCGGCGGTTCCGGGCTTTGCCGTTGCCGATAAGTACAGCTCGGACACTTCGGCGGATTTTTGCTCAGTCGAGTTTCAAAAGACAGCTTCCCACGGGCGCAAGAAAACGGACGAGAAGACCACCTTCGATTCGCTCAGTGGAACTGCGACCCGGCAGACCGCGGGCGGCGGCGGCAAGACCGAGATGAAGGCTTCGCAGTGCGGCAAAGACGCGCTGGCGTTTTTGTATTTCGTGCGGCGCGAGCTCAGCCAGGGCCGCATCCCGCCCCGGCAGACCGTGTTCTTCGGCGCGCCATACGAAGTACGGTTGGAATTCAACGGAACGCAGACCATCCGCGTGGGCGATGCGCATATGGAAGCCGATCGCATGACTGCGTCGGTGAAGGGAGCGGCCTCCGACATCACCTTTGAAGTGTATTTTTTGAAAGACGCAGCCCGCACCCCTGCCCTGGTGCGCGTTCCATTAGCGCTGGGCACCTTCACCATGGAGCTTATAAAATAGTTCTGAAGCTCGTCCGTACTTATTCGTGCCCATCAAGATAGCCTTCTTTTCACCGCTTCCGCCGGCGCGCAGCGGCATCGCCGACTATTCCGCCGCTCTATTGGAAGAATTGCGCAGGCTGGCCGATGTGGAGGTGTTTTCCTCCAAACCCGCCCGTTTCCACCCGGCCGATTTCGACGCCATCCTTTACCAAATCGGCAATAACGAGTATCACGATTTTTGCTACCAGACCGCGCTGGAACATCCCGGCGTGGTGGTGATTCACGAAGCGAACCTGCATCATCTTGTGGCCGGCATCACCATCAAGCGTGGCGATTGGGATGCTTATATGCTGGCCGTGGAACAGGAGGGCGGTGAGCAGGCTCTCGCCTACGCGCAGCGAGTTCGTACGCTGGAGATCGGCCCGGATTACGAAGGCGTGCCGATGCTGCGCACCTTGCTCGCGCGATCGAAAGCGGCGGTGGTACACAGCGGTTGTGTGGAATCGGAACTTCGCAACGCCGGGTTTGCGGGGCCAGTAGCGAGAATTCCGCACGGAGCCTGGATTCCCGACGCCAGCCGCATGGATTACCGGACCAAGCTCGGACTGGACGAGTCCACGCCGCTGATCGGAATCTTCGGCTTCTTGAAGCCCTACAAACGCATTGCCGAGTCGTTGCGCGCGTTCCGCCGTTTGCTGCGCGTGGAGCCTCGGGCGAAGATGATTCTGGTGGGAGAGCCGCATCCCGAATTGCCGCTGCAGTCGATGATTCATTCGCTCGATTTGCGGGAAGCGGTTCGTGTGCTCGGCTTTCAGCCTATTGAAGAATTCGTGGGTTACGTAGCGGCTTGCGATATCGTCCTGAACCTGCGCTTCCCCACAGTCGGCGAGAACTCCGGAACCTTGATGCGCGCGCTTGGCTTGGGGAAAGCGGTGATCGTCTCCGAGGTGGGCTCGTTCAGCGAATTACCGGACGATATTTGCCTGAAGGCCCCGGTGGATTCGAGCGAAGAGGACCACCTGTTCGAGTATTTGAATCTGCTGGTCAGCCGTTCCCACTTGCGTCAGGCACTCGGGGCGAAGGCTCGGGAGTGGGTCGCAACGGAGTGCTCCTGGCCGCATGTGGCGGAAAGATACGTGCAGTTCTTGGAAGCCGTCGCCAACGGTCATGCCATGTCGCCGTCGCCCCCGTCCGCAGCCGGGCCGGTGCTGCTGGCAGAACTGCCGATGGAAGCCGTTGCGAACGGTGATGCCCCGTCGCCACCCATGCCCGCGGCCGAGCCGCCGCCGGTTAAAGAACGGCCGGAGGAGACTCCGCGAGTGGAGGTAGAGCCGGAGTACATCTTGTCGTGGGCGCCCGACGATGGTGCGCGGAAGTACATCGAAACCCACTTGACACGCCTGGAAAAAACACTGTCCATCATTCCGCCGGGCGGACCAGAGGACCGTATTCTGGAGATGGGCTCCTATCTGCAAATCACACCGGCGCTGGCCACGCGGCTGGGTTACGGCGAAGTGCGGGGCTGCTACTACGGGCCGGCGGGCGTGATCGAGCCTCGCCAGGCGACATCGAGCGGCGGCGAACAGTTCGCTTGCGAAATCGACCTTTTCGATGCGGAGAAAGACCGGTTCCCGTATCCCGGCCGGCACTTCTCAACGGTATTGTGTTGCGAGCTCCTGGAGCATCTGGTGGACGATCCGATGCGCATGATGGCGGAGATCAATCGCATCCTGAAGCCCGGCGGCCACCTGGTGCTCACCACACCGAACATCTCCTCGTTGCGCGCCATCACCGCCGTACTGCATGGCTATTCACCGGGATTTTTCCCGGCGTATATTCGCCCACCCGCCGGCGGCGAAGAACCGGAAGCGCGGCACAATCGCGAATACACACCGCGGGAAATCAAGCTGCTGCTGCTCGATTCCGGGTTTGAGGTTACACTGCTCGATACCGGCGAATTTCGCCAGGAGCCTAAGCCGGAACACGAGTGGGTGATTCATATGCTGGAACGCTACCAGCTTCCGCAAGATCTTCGGGGCGACGGAATCTATGCGGTGGGTCGAAAGACGGGTCCGGTGCGAGAGCGCTATCCGCGCTGGTTGTATCAATGACGCGGGCCGGGTATCGCGACGTTCAGGTGAAAGCTCGCGGGGCAACGCTCGAAGTTCGAGTCGTGTTGGAAAACCGGTCGCCGCGCGCGTGGACACCGGAGAATTTGTCGCTTGGCTGGCAATTCTTCGATCCCCAGACCAACTGCTTCATCCTGGAAGGCGCTTGGACGCCCGTCGCGCGCGAAGTGCCGCGTGGGGAAAGCGCAACATTCGAAATCGCCATTCCGTTTCCGCCGGAAGCGGGTGGCTACCGGATTTATGTTTCGCCCATCGAGCCCAATGGCTGGGCCTATGTCCGGGGTGAGCCGTTCCTGCTGATCGCGGTGGAAGCGGCGGCAGGGGAAGTACGCGTTCTGCAACATGAAATCACCACGCTGCACGCACTGCGCTGGCGGCGGATGCGGCGTGCGCTACCCCGGTTTTTCTCAGGGCCGCTTCGAACCATCGCGGAGAACCGCCGCTTGATCCGCTCCATGGCCCGGCGCGACATTCTCGCGCGCTACCGCGGCTCCTTCGGCGACGTATTCTGGACCATCCTGAATCCGCTGCTGCTGATGTCCACCTACTTCTTCGTATTCGGCGTCGTGCTCGGCTCGCGCTTCGGCGCAGATCAGAGCCGCACCGGTTTCGCGCTCTACTTCCTGGCCGGAATGCTGCCTTGGTTGGCGTTCTCCGAGCCGGTAGGCCGATCCGCACAGGTGGTGATCGAACACCGGAATTTTGTGAAGAAGCTGATTTTTCCGCTGGAGACGCTGCCGGTGAATCAGGTGGTAGCCGGATTGGTTACCGAAGGCTTCGCCGCGGCGGTGTTCCTGGCGGCTTTGCTGGTAATCCGCGGTGCGGTTCCTGCTTCGGTGGTGTGGTTACCGGCAATCCTGATTCCGCAACTGCTGTTCACGCTCGGCGTCTGTTGGTTTCTCGCTGCGCTCGGCGTATTCATGCGCGATCTGGGGCAGATCATGGGCTTTCTGCTGACGCTCTGGTTCTTCATCACGCCCATCTGCTATGCGGAATCGTCGTTGCACGGAACGGCACTGGTCATCCTCCGCAAGAATCCGATGTTCGTCCTGGTGCGTGGATATCGAGCCGTCCTGCTGGAGGGACATGCTCCGGAACTGCTCCCCATGTTGAAGCTGTGGGCCGTCGCTGTGGTGGCTTTTTTGCTGGGTTACGCGTGGTTCTACAAACTGCGGAAGAGTTTCGCCGACGTGATCTGACCCGCGTTACTTGTGCTGCGTTTCCCAGTCGTACTGGATCTGCGGATCGTTGTAGGGAATGCGCCCCTCGTCTTGCGGATCGTAAAAGCGATTGGTGACGTAAATCAAGAACGCCGGTTCGCTTCCCACCACCTTGTAGCCGTGCGCGACGCCAGGCGGAATCAATACCTGCCACGGGCGAAGGGATCCGATGTAGAGCGTGTTGCGCACGCCAAAGGTGGGCGATTCCTTGCGCAGGTCCACCAGCGCCACTTGGAACATCCCCTGCACGGGCACCCAGAAATCGGTCTGATGCCGATGGAAGTGAAAAGCCTTGATGGTTCCCGAATAACTCAGCGCGGCCGAAACTTGCGTGGAATCCTTGGGGAATTCCGCCGGGAGCCCGTGGCCGATGCGAGCCACCTCCAGGAAATAACCGCGGTCGTCGGGCCACAGCGGGTAGGGCTGCACGCGCACCCCGTCGATCAGGTCTTTGGAATCTGGCGTGAGAATTACTTTGCCGATGCCTTTTTTGCAGGACGGCGTTTCGATCATGCGAGCTTCGACGCCTCGGCTTCCTCGGCTGAGGCATCGCTGCCGGCACTGGAACCGGCTACCAGGTTGGCCGCGCGCAGCAACGAATCGAAAGTGCCCGCATCGGACCACCAGCCTTCCAGGTGAGCGTAGGTCATTGAGCCTTCGCGAATGTAGGCGTTGTTGACGTCGGTGATCTCCAGTTCACCGCGTCCCGACGGCACCAGCACGCGGACTTTTTCGAACACCGTTTCGTCGTACATGTAGATGCCGGTGACGGCGTAGGTCGATTTTGGCCGCTTGGGCTTTTCCTCTATGCCCACGATGCGCCCGTCGCGAATCTCGGCAACGCCGAACCGCTCGGCATCTTGCACCTCTTTCAGCAGGATCTTGGCGCCGCGTTCCTGCCGCTCGAAGTCTTCGGCCGCTTGGCGAATCGTGCGCTCGATAATGTTGTCGCCCAGGATCACGCAAATCTTATTGCCGTCGGCGAAGTGTTCAGCCAGAGCCAGCGCGTCGGCAATACCGCCTTCGCCCTCCTGGTAGGTGTAGTCGAGATGTTTCAGCCCGAACTCCTTGCCGTTGGCGAGCAGCCGCAGAAAATCGCCGGAATTGCGGCCGCCGGTCACTACCAGGATTTCGCGAATACCCGCATCCACCAGCGTCTGGATGGGGTAGTAGATCATGGGCTTGTCATAGATCGGCAGCAGGTGCTTGTTGGTAATTTTGGTTAGTGGAAACAGACGGCTGCCCGTGCCGCCGGCCAATACGACGCCCTTCATTCAAAACACCTCCGATTCTCAACCATCATATCAACCGCCCAAGGCCCCATGATACAATCGGCTCCGCGATGCAGCTTTATCACTGGGATCAAATTCAGAAAGAGCAACTGAGTCCGGCCTTTTCGCGCCAGGTGATTCATTCCGACACCATGACCGTAGCCCGCGTGTATCTGAAGAAGGGCTGCCTGGTTCCCGAGCATAGCCATCACAACGAGCAGATCTCGATGATCGAGCAAGGCGCGTTGAAGTTCGTGATCGGCGGTGCGGAGAAGGTGCTGCGGCAGGGAGAGGTGCTGCGGATTCCGCCGCACGTCCCACATAGCGCCGAAGCGATAGAAGATTGCGTGGCCACCGATCTGTTTTCGCCGCCGCGCGAGGATTGGATTCGCGGCGACGATTCGTACCTGCGCAAGTGAAACCGTGGCTGGAGTTAAGTACCACCTGTTTCACAATACTTGTCAGCAAGTGGTAGCACAGGCTTTAGCCTGTGAGAGCCTTTTCGCAGCAACGTCGCGAATCAGTCCCCAATGAACCTGTGATACAGGCCCAAATAGTACGGCAGCAGAAACGACGCCCCGTCCGCTAGCTGCATTCCATTACCACCCTGATCCAGTTGCCAAGGGTCCTGATTCCAGTGGTCGACGAATCGCTCGTCAATCGGCAGCACCTTGCCGTTGTTGCGGAATCCCCGGCCCCTGTCGCCGCGCTCCCTGGCGTAGGACGGCAGCGGCACGATGTCCTTGCGATGGCTGTTGAGCACCCGCCAATTCACGCGATCGAGCGGGTAGCGGCGCAGCGTGTCGACGGATTCTTCCAACCAGTCGCCCGTAGGAGAGAGGGGCTCGGCGCCGAACGCGCTGGTGAACACTTTCCCGCTATTCACGGCCGCGTACAGGAAGTTGAACAGCGGGTTCAGCTCGGGCCGCTCCATGGTCCAGTAATGGTAGAAGGATAGCGTGTACTTGCGTAATAGCACGGGATCGGTCTCGTAACGAATCAGATTGTAGAAACCCATGAAGGCCATTTCGTCATCCGATTGATTGCCGGAACCGGGACCGGCATTGCTCTTCGGGATGAGCACGTTCTGATCGTAGGAGTGCTGGTCAATCAGCTTGCGATAGGCAACGTGATATTTCGGATCCGCGGTAACATGTTCGGCGACCTTTAGGTAGGCCAGAATAGAGAGCGAATTCAGACTCCGTTCCGACCACCAATTGGGGCTATGATTCAGATCTTCGGGATCGAAGATGCCCCAACGCGTCGGCTTTCCGTCGTGATCGATCAGCTTGAAGCCGTGATCGATCAGATGATCCGTAATGGCGGCCACCTGTTCGCGGACTCGGTGCTTCTCCTCGTTCGTGGAAGCGACCAGATCGTAGTAGAGCGCATAGAAGAAGTAATGGCCGTCGAGCTCGTCGGAGCTGGTGTCCGCCTTCCAATACCACTTTCCGTCGGCGCTCACCGGCCACCGTGGTGAAAGCTTTTTCCAAAGGCCGTCGCGCTGGCGCATGCGCGCGTCTTCTTCGGGACTGGATTCGGTGCGATTGGGATTCGGCCCGCTGGTGGGCAGAATGCTGCGCGCGACGAAACCTGGGAGCGCGGGATGCTCGCCGCCTTGAGTCACAATGCGCAGAAACCGCAGCGCCTCGAAGGCCGCCTTGGCTCGTTTCTGCGCCGCTTCGCTGTGCGTGGCGGCGTAGTCGAAACACTCGCCGGCGCCGTACATAGCGGTCCAGAGTCCGTCATTGTCGGTGTCGTGTTGCGTCCACTCGCTGAGGTCGCCCGGATGCTTCAAGTTCACGGACTCGACATATTCGTAGGGCGTGCGGCGATGCCGCTTGTCGATTTCGTCTTCGAAGAACTTGGCTTTCTCAGCGAGGGTTACAGGACGATGCGAGATCAGTCCGACGCCGTTCTTTGTGGCAAACCAGGCGTTGCCGTTCGCTTCCACCGCGACGCCGCGAACGTCATCGTCCGGCAGCCAGCGCAGGCCCTGCCGGTACTCCCACGTTGTGCCGTCGAAGCGGATGGCGCCTTTGTGCGTGCCGAACCACACCAGGCCATCGCCGGTGGCCGCGACCGAGGTGAAATCGTCGTACGGTAGTCCGTCGGCGGCGGTGTAGGCCTTCACGCGTCCGCCGCCGCGGCGTTCCACGGCTTCGGCGTGCGCCACCCAGATGTTGCCTTTGGAATCGGTTGCCGCTAACCGTGCAGAACCCTGGCGAAATTTGACCTGGGTTGGATCGGCAGCGGTCCATTTGCCGGCCAAGAAAACAGACACGCCCTGCGATGTTCTGGCGTAGATTTTGCCATCCGAAGCTGCTACATCAAGGACATCGTCCGATGGCAGACCGTCGGCGCTGGTGTAGAAGGTGCGGACTTCCTGCGGGAACGTGCCCACACGAATCGCAGCTTGCAAAGGGAGGAGGAGTGCTAGGGGAATTAGGAGTCGAGTAGTCATTCGTCGATTGATTAGTCTAGCAGGACGCCGCCTCAAACCCGGCGCCCAGACCAAAGTCTGTGCCATCACAGGCTAAAGCCTGTGCTACCTTCAAAAACCTGTCAGCAAGTGGTAGCACAGGCTTTAGCCTGTGGTTTTCAAGAACGTCTTTAGCCTGTGGGACGCGAGCTGAAAGCCGGCGCCAGCCACGTTAGTCAGGCCATCTGCCAGCGCCAGAGGTTTGCCCCCACGGTGTAGCCCGCGCCCACCGTAGCGAACACCACTAAATCACCCTTCTTGAGTTTTCCGGATTCCACCGCGTCGCGCGTCGCCAGCGGGATTGTAGCGGCAGTGGTATTTCCATAGCGATCGATATTGATGATCACCTTGTCGCAATGTATCCCCAGCCGCTCAGCCGCGTTCGTGATGATGCGCCGGTTAGCCTGGTGGGGAACGAAGGCCGCGATGTCGGCCACGGTGAGACCGTTCCTCTCCAGCAGATCGCGGGAAACTTCGAACATCTTGCGCGCCGCGTACTTGAATACCTGCGAGCCGTCCTGATGGACGTAGTGCATCCGATTCTGGACGGTCTCAACGGTGGCGGGCATGCGGCTTCCTCCGGCGGGCTGCTTCAGGTAGTCGCCACCCGAGCCGTCCACCTCGTTGAGAAAGTCGATGAAGCCCGTTTCGCCGTCCTCGGTAGGTTCAATCAGCATGGCGCCCGCGCCATCGCCGAACAGCACGCAGGTTGCGCGGTCGGTATAGTCGATGATGCGCGACATGGTGTCCGCGCCGATCACCAGCACTTTTTTGTGCGATCCGGCGGAGACCAGGTGGGCAGCGGTGGTCAACCCATACACGAAACCGGAGCAGGCCGCCGACAGGTCGAATCCCCAAGCGCCTTTGGCCCCCAGCCGGTTCTGGACCAGGCACGCCGTGGATGGAAACGCCATGTCCGCCGTGACGGTGCAGACGATGATGGCATCCAACTCGCGGGCTTCGATGCCGCGCTGTTCCAGGGCGACTCTCGCCGCCTCCACTGCCAGGTCGGAAGTAGCCACGTCCGCGTCGGCAATATGCCGCTCTGAAATTCCCACGCGCGACATGATCCACTCGTTGTTGGTGTCCACCATGCGCTCCAGGTCCTGATTGGTCAGGACTCCGGGCGGTGTGTAGCAGCCTAATGCGGTGATCTTCGCGTTCAGTGGACCAATCTTTTGCAATTCGCCTCCAACCCATCAAGAATACAACGGGCGACTTCGCTGGTGGGGCCGCTGCTACAAGCAGCGCTGCCAAGCTGAACCTTCAAGGGTTGGTGGGAACAACTCCGGGTGCAGGATCTCGGCCAGGATTTGAAGCGACTCGACCACCCGCGGGCCCGGCCGGTTCATGTATTGATTGCCGTCGGCCAGGTAGACTTCGCCGGTCTGGACGGCGCGCATGGCCCGCCACTCGCGGCGGTCCGTCAGCCAGTACATTTCCTTGCGCGTGCGCTCCAGGTCGAAGCCACACGGCATCGTAATGACGACGTCCGGGTCGGACTGGACCAATTCCTCCCAGCTCATCCACGGCGAATGGAGGCCGGCTTTGCCGAACAGGTTTTCGGCGGCGGCCAACTCCACCAGTTCCGGAACCCAATTGCCGGCAGCCATCAGTGGTTGGTGCCACTCGATGCACGCGACTCGGGGACGGCCGCCGGCGGTGCGCGCCCGATCCGAGATCGCCGCCATTCGATCCTGCAGCGACTGCACTACCTGGCCGCCTTTGGCTTCAACGTCGCAGGCCACAGCCACCCGCCGGATGTCGTCCCAGATGTCCGCCAGCGCGTTCGGCTCCAGCGCCACCAGCTTGGGCCTGCTGGCGATGGATCCGGCGAGCGCGCGCTCCACATCCTCCAGGCTCACGGCGCAGACTCGGCATTGCGTCTGGGTGACGATGTGCGTGGGCTGCAGACGATCGAGCACATCCTGAAAAACTTCATAGACCGAAAGCGCGTTCACCACTCGTTCCTTCACCCGCTGGTCGATTTCCGCGCTGTTGCCATCCACCGGAAAGCTGGGGGCGGTACACACCGGCAGACTCCGCACTTCATCCGGATGATCGCATTCGTGAGACCGGCCCACCTGGTAGGGCGTCAGCCCCAGCGCGTGCACGATTTCGCTGGCGCTCGCGATCAGCGACACGATACGGAGCATGCTTTCACTGTAACTGGTAAGTGTCCCAGCGTGACAGGATTCTGCCGATGTCAGTATTTTGTCACGGAGACGGCCGGAGGGAACGTTACGGAAAACTCAAGGAGCTGGCCGGGAAGGATTCTCTAGTTGGGGGATTCAAAGAAGTTATCTATCTGGAGAGACGAACTACGGGGAATTTCAGAGGATCGGCCTTGGCTCCTTGAGCTTTCCAATAATTTCATTCGCAACGTTTAATGCAAACGTCGTTCCAAAGCTCCAAGGCATTGATTCTCTGGGCCCCGCGCGTTACAAGACTCGGCGGAACAGCAATATTTACCAGATCGGGATTTCCAGACGTGCAAATCTGTGAGGGAAATGTAGCGCACGCTCTCAAGCGTGCCGTGTTCGCACTCATGCGAACACCTCTTATGTGCACTCCCAGCCAACGTTCACTCGAGTGTGAACGCTACACGCACGAGTACTACCGCTGCTGATTCGGCGCGATCTTCGTGCGTTCCGGCTTGGTGTTCTGCCCGTTTTGATCCAGCACCGGGATCGGCGTCGGCGGACGCGAAACCTGGCCCTTGTACGCTTCGTCCACATCGATCTTATTCACCTGCAGAATCTGGCCGGTCACGAAGTCCAGCGAATTGCGCGCCTTGATGTAGTTGCTCTCGGCGACCACCTCGTTGCCTTGCGCCGTAGCCAGGTCGCGCTGGATCTGAATCACGTTGTAGATGGTGGATGCGCCGAGCGCGTATTTCTTCTGCTCGGCGTCCAGGGTCTGCTCTTCCAGCATGCGGCTTTTCACCGCCGCCTGATAGCGTACGCGCGCCTGTTGCAGGCTCACCACGGAGTTCTGTACGTCCACACGAATCTGGTTGGTCTGCTTCTGGAGCTGCAGTTCCGACTGCCGCAAGCCCAGGCTATCGCGAACGAAATCCGCTTCAGCGGCGCGGTTGCGGATGGGAATGTTGAGCTGCACGCCGACGCGATAGTCCGGGAAGTTCCGGCCGAAAATCTGGCCCAGAAAATTTCCATAGCCGCCCACAAAGAAGGGGTCCGGGGCACGGAAATTACCGCTCAGCGGCGCCAAATTATTCACCGGGCCGGCTTGTCCGTTGTTGGTCAGCGTGGTAAACGCGCTGATGGAGGGCAGTAGCGCGCTGCGGTCGCCCACGATGCTGAGCTTGCTGTTCTCGATGTTCAGCCGGCTCTCCGGCAATTCCGGCCGGTCGGCGAAAGCCTTTGCCACCAAGTCCTGTATCGGCTCGATCGGCTCCACGTCGGGCACGCGGATTTTGTCCAACGGCACGATATGGGCATCGGCCACCGAAGGGCTGGCCACCCCATTGCGGCTCAGCGCATTCTTGATGATGGTCTCCTGCTGCAGAACATTGGTCTGCGCCACGGTTAAGTCCTGCTGGCGCGTTGCCACTTCCGCTTCGGCTTGAATGATGGCGATCTGGGCCAGGGTCCCGATCTCCACCTGCTTTTTGTTGTCTTCGTAAAGCTTCTGCGCGGTTTCCAGCGCTTGCTGAGTCACCTTCACCTGCTCATTGAAGCTCACCAGATCCCAGTACAGTGAGATGATGCCTGCCACGGTGGTCATCACTTGTTGCTTGAAAACGTAGTCTTGGACCTTCAGTGAATTCTGCGCCTGATGGATGCCGCGGTGATTCACCGCGAAGCCGAACCCGGACAGCAGCGGCTGCGTAAGCGACAGAGTCGCGTTGCCGGTTTGCAGCGGGTTCAAATCGGGACGGCCGGAGCTCAAGAACGAGTTTTGGTTGTTGAATCCCAGGCTGGCCACCGCACCCGTCGCGAAGCCCTGCTGTAAGGTGAAATTCGCCTGCTTCGTCGTCGTCACCAACGACGTCGTGCCGTATAGGAACTGCGTGCTTTGCGGTGAACTGGTGTGTCCCCAGGAGATGACACCGGTCAGCACCGGATCGTAGTTCGGGATCGCCGTGCCAAGCTGGGAGACGATGCCGTTCACACCGGCGGTAGCGGTAGTGGCGACGTTCGCGCTGCCGCTGCTGAACGCGTTGAGCGACAGTCCCGCCGCGCTGGAAGGACCCTGCGTCACGGCCTGGCTGACACCGCGCAGTGCACCGCCCGCCTGAGCGCGCTGCAGATCCGTTTGCGCCTCCAGCGGACCATACCGCGAAATCGCGACGTCGAGGTTGTTCTCCACTGCCAGCGCGATGGCGTCCTGAAGCGACAAATACAGATTGCCGGCGCGCAGCAGCGCTTCAATGCGGCTCGAATTCGACAGGTCGATCGGCGGTACGGCCGGGGGACGATATTTCCGCGTGCCCGGCAGTCCACCCGGCTCCTGAATTTGCGGAGTCTGCGCGCCAACGGAAGGCGCGAGCATCAACAGCGAGCAGAGCACTGCCACCAACGATTCACAACGTCTCATAAGTTACCTCAAGAAGTCCTTCAAATGATTGAAAACGAAAGCTGCTAACCCACAATGTTAGCAAACTGGTCCGAGTGGTTCTCATTCGTAGCGCAGCGCGTCAATCGGATCGAGCAGGGCGGCTTTCCGTGCCGGATAGAACCCGAAGAAGACGCCGACCAGCGCCGAGAAGACGAAAGCCAGCATGATGGCCGCTGGCGATACCAGTGTCGACCACTGGGCGAATATCGAGATCAGCTTGGAAGCGATCACGCCCAGGATGATGCCTACGATTCCGCCGAGAATGGAAAGCGTCACTGCCTCCACCAGGAACTGGGTCAGGATGTCCTTGGTTTTGGCCCCGACGGCCTGGCGCAAACCGATCTCGCGCGTCCGCTCGGTCACCGACACCAGCTTGATGTTCATGATCCCGATCCCGCCCACGATCAGCGAGACCGAAGCAATAGCGGCTAATAAGATGGACATCACGTGCGACGAGGTCTCCTGCGCGCGGAACAATTCCTCCAGGTTGCGCACCGTGAAGTCGTTGTCCTGATTCTGCTGTATGTGGTGGCGCTGGCGGAGCACCAGGTTCATCTCGTCCTGAGCGGATTGGATGTAGGCTGGGCCGCGCGCCTGCACCATCAGCGAACCAACCGAATTGGCTCTGGCCTGATTCACTCCGAAGATCTTTTTCTGACCCGTGGTGATGGGCACGATGATGATGTCGTCCTGGTCCTGGCCGGTCGGGGACTGCCCTTTGGGAACCAGCGTCCCCACTACGGTCATGGGAACTTTCTTGATCCGGATCACCTGCCCGATAGGATCCGCCCCATTGAACAAATTGTCGACCACAGTCTGTCCCAGCAGCGCCACCTTGGCGTCCGCGTCGACATCCTGCTGCGTGAACGCCGCTCCGCTCTGAATCGAGATGTCGCGTATGGTCAAGTAATCGGAGGTGGTTCCCTGGATGAAGGTAGCCCAATTGTTATTGCCGAAAACTACTTGAGCGCCACCCCGGCTGCTGGGCGCAACCGCTTGCACCGACGGGCAATCCCGGGCGATCGCCTTGGCATCGTCAATGGTCAGGCTGACCGCGTTTCCGCTGCCCAGCCGGATGCCGGACGACGTGATGCTTCCGGGCTGCACCATGATGACGTTGCTGCCGATGCTGGCGATTTGCTGCTGAATCCGTTCCGTTGCGCCGGAGCCGACCGCCACCATCGCGATCACCGCGCCCACTCCGATGATGATGCCGAGCATGGTCAACGCCGAGCGCATTTTGTTGGTGCGCAGCGCCCGGAAGGCGATCTTCATGGCTGGAATTAGCTTGTTCATTACGCCACCACCGCTTCTTCCTCCGGAACTTCAGCCGGCAACGCTTCCAGTTCTGTCTGCGCATCCCGCGGATGCTCCACTGCTTCATCGCTCACCAAATGTCCATCCTTGAAGCGAATGATGCGGTTGGAGTATTGAGCGATATCCGGCTCGTGCGTCACCACGATGATGGACATTCCCGAATCGCGGTTCAGTTTCTGAAACAGCGCCATGATCTCGATGCTGGTGCGCGAATCGAGCGCGCCCGTGGGTTCATCAGCCAGAATAATCTGCGGATCGTTGATCAACGATCGCGCGATGGCCACGCGTTGCTGCTGGCCGCCCGAAAGCTGGTTCGGATGGTGCATCTCACGCCCTTCGAGACCCACCCAGGCCAGCGCCCGCATCGCCCGCGCACGGCGATCCTTCACCTCGCCCGGACTGTAAAGCAGCGGAAGCTCCACGTTCTCCACCGCGCTGGTCCTTGCCAGCAGATTGAACTGCTGAAATACAAACCCGATCTTCTGGTTGCGAATCTCGGCCAGGTGATTGCGATCCATGGTGCCTACGTTGACGCCGTCCAGCAGGTATGTTCCCGTGGTCGGCTTGTCCAGGCATCCCAGAATGTTCATCACCGTCGATTTGCCAGAGCCCGACGGCCCCATGATGGCCACGAAGCTACCGCGCTCGATATTCACGGACACGCCCCGTAACGCATGGACCGTCACATCGCCCAGCCTGTAGATCTTCGTGAGGTGACTAATTTCGATCAGCCGTTCGGCCATGATAGTCTCCTAATGCAGTGCGTCAGCAGTCCCGCAGGTTTGTGGGGCGGGCTGAGGACCACCATTGGTTGCCCACCGCCTGTGGCGCACGCTCTCCAGCGTGCCGTGTTCGCACTCGTGCGAACACTCTTTATGCGAAAGCCCCGCCCACGTTCACACGAGTGCCTGCGCCCCGATTCGTCGCATGCTGCGAAGATTCTCAAGTCTAGTACCGATCGTTTTCGAGTCTGGCAGTACATATTCATTATTCGCTTGCCTCAGACCACTAGAACCGCGGCCCCTGCGGCCCACGCGGCGCGGGCGTCGACGCGTTCTTCACCAGGCTGCCGGTGATCACCTGCTCGCCTTGTTTCAGATCGCCCGATTCCACTGCCGTAAAAAACCCATCCGTGATTCCGAGCTTCACCTTCACCTGTTGCGGTTTGCCGTCTGTGCCCAGTATCCAAACTGAGGCGCCGGCGTCCTGCCGCCTGCCGGCCGCGCGCACCGTGGTCTCGGGCTTCACATCAGCCGGTTTGAAACGAAGGGCGGCGTTCGGAATCTTGATTACGTCGTCTACTTGGTTGGTGAGAATCTTCACATTGGCAGTCATGCCCGGAAAAAGCTTCAGATCCGGATTCGACACGGCCACGACAATGTCGTAAGTAATAACGTTCTGCACGTTGATGGGCGCTTGCCGGATCTGCGTGACAGACCCCGGGAAAGTGGTCCCCGGATACGCATCCACCGTGAACTTCACCGGTTGATTGAGCTTCACCTGCCCGACATCGGCTTCATCGACGTTGGTGTCCACCTGCATCTTGGTCAGATCCTGCGCCACCTCGAAAATGGTCGGCGCCTGAAACGATGCGGCCACCGTCTGGCCGACATCCATGTGACGCGCGATCACCGTTCCATCCACCGGCGCGATGATCCTGGTGTGATCCAGGTCCAACTGCGCCTGCTCCAAACTGGCCTGCGCCTGCTTCACCTGCGACTGCGCTGAAGAAAGCTGCGTCTTGGCGACGTCGGACGTCGCTTGCGCCGCCTGAATCTGGTGATTCGCCGCGTCCAACTGCGCTGCCGCCGCCTGCTGTTCGGCCACGGCCTGATCGTAAGTGGATTGCGCGGTGTCCATATCTTCCTTGGAAATGATCCCTTGCTGGAACAAGCTCTTTCGCGCCGCCAGCTTGCGGCTTGCATCCTGCGCGGCGGCTTTGGCCTTGGAGATGGCCGCGTTCTGGTTCGCGGCAGCGGCGCGGGCGCTGGAGATGTCGGCCTCGGCTTTCGCCTCTTGCGCTCTGGCACTCACCACGGACGCATTGGCGCTATCCAGCGACGCCTTGGTCTGATCCACCCTGGCCTGAAAAACCTGCGGATCGATCTCCGCTACCAACTGTCCTTTTTTCACCTTGGTGTTGAAATCGGCGTACAGCGCTTTGATGTTGCCCGACACCTGGCTGCCCACCTGAACGGTAACTACCGCATTGCAACTCCCCGTGGCGGAGATGCTGGCACGCACCGTTCCCTTGTCGATTGTCGCCGTCTGATAGAGCGCCTGGTTCTTGCCGCCGAGGTAATACCATAGGCCCGCGCCGCCCAAGGCCAGCACTACCACTCCGCCCACCATCGACTTCTTATTGAATATCTTCATCTTGCATCTCCACCTGTAATGACGACGGCGTTCACCGTTACATTACCCATTCGCTTGTTAGATGTTGTAAATGATCTTCAAGGTCGTAAGCCTTTGTAATCACAAGTGCTTCCGAACGCCTTAGGTAGCACAAGCTTTAGCCTGTGCGATCTCTAGAGTTCCGATATGACCCGCGCTCAGCGCGATTCGTTTCACGTCAATCGCTCTCTTGCCGGTGCTATCGTGAAGGTGTGCCCCCGGCAAAAGATCATGTTCTGAGCGTTTTTGACGACACCGGCGCCTATCTCAAGGGCCATTTCCAGTTGACCAGCGGGCTGCACAGCCCCGAATACTTGCAGTGCGCGCTGGTGCTGCAACACCCCAAACATGCCGAGGATCTTGGGCGCAGGCTGGCCACGGCCCTCCACCGCGTCGATCCTAAGTTGCTCGCCGCTACCGTGGCGTCACCCGCCATCGGCGGCCTGATCATCGGGCATGAGGTGGCGCGTGGCTTGGGTGCCCGCTTTATCTTCATGGAACGCGATGCATCCGGAAAGATGGTGCTGCGGCGCGGTTTCTCCGTCGAGCCCGGCGAAGTAGTGGTGGTAGTGGAAGACGTGATCACTACCGGCGGCAGTACGCGCGAGGTGATCGAAATCCTGAAGGAAGCCGGCGCGCGAGTCAAAGGTGCAGGCTCCATCATCGACCGCAGCGGCGGCAGCGTCGATCTCGGCGTGCCACGCGTGGCGCTGAAGACGCTCGAAGTGGTCGCCTATCCTCCCGACGATTGCCCGCTCTGCCGCGAAGGCAGCCCCGCGATCAAGCCGGGGTCGCGGCCCGTCCATGCGGCGAATTAGGATTGAGCTCTCCTACGACGGCACCGATTATCACGGCTGGCAGGTGCAACCGGACCTGGGCACCATCCAGGGAACGCTCGAACAGGTAATCTCCCAGATCGAAGGCGCGCCGGTGCAGGTGGCTGGTTCCGGAAGAACCGACGCCGGTGTCCACGCCTTGGCGCAGGTGGCAGCGTTCAGCATCAATAACCCCATTCCGGTGGAAAACCTGCTGCGCGCCATGAACCGCCTCCTGCCGCGCGACATCCGGGTAACCGCCAGCGCCGAGGTTCGCGAGGATTTTCATCCGCGCTTCCAGGCGAAGGCGAAGAATTACGAATATCGGATTTACCGCGCCGAGATCTGTCCGCCGTTCGAGCGCCGCTACGTCTACCATCACCCCTATCCGCTCGACACAGACAAAATGATCGCGGCCGCGCCGTTGCTGGAAGGTGAGCACGATTTCACCGCGTTCGCCGCCACAGACGAGCGCGATGAGCTGGGGACATCGAAGGTTCGCACGATTTTCTCTTCGCGCCTGGCGCTCGAAGGCGACCGTCTGATCTACCGTGTACGCGGCAGTGGCTTCCTGAAACACATGGTCCGCAACATCGTCGGAGTCCTGCTAGAGGTCGGTAAAGGCAACGTGGACCGCGCAGGTTTCGTCGCCCGCCTCGAGCCCGCCTGCACGATTCCCCCCGGCCCGACTGCCCCCGCGCGAGGTTTGTTCCTGATCTCCGTCGAGTATTGACCGTAGCGCACGCACTCTGCGTGCCGCGCCGAGACTCATCTCGGCGCCCGGCGGACTGTATTGCATACAGTAACAATTAGCTGCCAAGCCCAAGGGCAATCGCTTGGCCAAGCGACTGGGTTGCGGCGCTTTGCGATAGCCTGAGCTGGCACGCCACCCATTCCACTCTGCTCTCGCCAACCGTTGACTTGGATGACGCCCAATCCCCCACTCAATCTCCTTCCCCCTGAATAACCTCCAAAATCCGACCCCTAGAACCGCCCACTCCATCTGCTACAACTCGATCAAGGCTAATTCCATGTCGACAACTCCAAAACTGCGCGGCAACCAACGTGGTCGTGGTTCTCGACATCAAGTTCCTCAAGCCTGGGACGTGGTTCATGTATGAGGTTGTGCAGAACCAACAGCAAAACATTAATATCAGCAACCAAGCCACTAGCCACTGGTCGCTGTGGGGATACTGGCAAGTACCGTGAGGAGGCTGATATGAAAACGCTAATACTAGTAGTTATAACTGCGATGTGCACCCTGCGGTGCCGCGGCCAAGCGCCGCAAGGGTCAATCGCTTCGGGCATCATTAGCGGGACAGTCAGAGGAGCAGGCGGGAGTATCATCGACTCGGACGTGGTCAGCGCGTCGGGAGCTCCTGCCTCAGTTTCGCTTCACAGAAACGCCCGCACCTCTGCAACAGCCGCGATTGGCCCAGACGGAAGTTTCCGTTTTCCGCCCTTAGTCGATGGCACGTATCAGCTCTGCACCCAAACGCCAAGTGGATGGCTCAGCCCATGCCTATGGAATGCCGGTGCGCCAACGCGTGTTACTCTTTCACCAAGCCAAACCTCGGCAAATGTTAACATTGTATTGCAGAAGGGCGCTTTCGTGAATGTCCGAGTTGACGATCCAGGGCAATTCCTTTCAGCCGCAGACTCGAAGTCTGTGGCTGGGCTGTTGATAGGCGTCAGCACAGATTCCTTTGTGTTCCACACCGCCGCGCTTCTCTCCGAGGATACGAGTGGAAAGACCTACCGGGTGCTCATTCCATTCGACCGTTCTATCGGTATCGTGGTCGTGAGCCCTTCCTTCCAACTGACTAATGCTAGCGGCAGCCTGTTGGCGGCTTCGCACGGCAACGCAATTCCGGTTCTGGTCCCGTCCGGGCGGCCACCGCCGACTGTGACACTAAGGGTTACCGGCAAGACGAACCCGTAATAAAGAAATAATGTCATGCAGTGCCTAATCGCAATCCGAGTATTCGCCGGTCGCCACGGGTTTGGCGCGCGGTTAGCCAGGTTGGTGCGCCTTGGCCCGTACCTATGCATACTCCTGATCTTAGGCCAACTTATCAAAGCCCAGTCGATAGTGGTCACACCCTCGTCGCTTAGTTTTTTCCAGGTGGTCGATCTAGAAGGTCCGCCCGAGCAGATCGTGCAGGTAACTGCCTCCGATGGGAGTCATATTCCATTTACAATTCCTTGGCCGTTTTGCACCGGTCTGAATGCACGAATATGTTTGGTAGCGAGCCCAACCAGTGGCGTCACTCCTTCCACGATAGGCATTAGCGCTCAGGGTGGGATCTTAATTGGGGCGACAGGTGTCTTCAACGAACCGTGGCCCCTTGTGATCAGTGAGGACCTCCCGTTCGTCCCGAACCCGCCGTCATTAGCTAGAGCCGGGAATCTTAAAGGTACAATCACGCTGACCCCTCCACCGGAGCCGCTAGTGACCTCCGTAGTCAACGCGATCAGCCAACTTCCCGGAGTTTCGCCGGGAGAACTGGTGACGATTTCCGGGGAAAATCTCGGGTCGAGTGACGTCGCAATGATGCAATGCCCTATACTTGGTCCCCCTTGTCACTTTCCGACAACCCTGGGGAACACCAAGATTCTCTTCAATGGTGCACAGGCGGCATTCGTTGGCTATTCGAATCCGGGGAGCATCACGGCCATCGTGCCGTACGGTCTCGCTGGCCCTAACGTGAAGGTAGTAATACAACACTTCTCGCTATCGACGACTGTAACGCTGCCGTTAACGGAAACCTCTCCCGCGATATGTGGTCCATCGCCTGGGCCGCCGTATACGCTGGATCCACCGAAATGGTGTTGCCCCCCATTCGGCAGGGGAGTCTGCTCCCCAGGTATGTTCCTCAATGGCGACTACTCAGTGAACGGACCGGGAAATCCCGCTCCAATCGGCAGTCCAGTGCTCTTCGTCGCGAATGGCTCGGGCGAATGGAACTCCGGGGTTTTGAGCGGCGGGCTTCTCTTTGGAGGCGAGGTTCCGCTGGCACCCGTATCGGTGACCATTGGGGGCCAGCAGGCGCAGGTCCAGTACGCCAAGTCGGGATTGGCTGCTAGCGTCGCGATCAGCTACAACCTGCAAGTGAGAGCCCTGGTGCCACCCGGCATCGCGCCTGGCCCGCAGCCGGTGGTGCTCACCGTGGGAGACGCAAGCAACTTGCCGCAGCAAGTTATGCTCGAGGTGGAGAGCGCCCAGCCACCGAGAATTGACAGCGTGTTAAACGCGGCAAGTTATCAGACTCCGCTTTCCCCGGGCGAGTTTGTCTCCATTTTTGGCCAGGGACTGGCAGCCGCGGCCGCTGCCCCAATTTTGAACGGCGATGGTCTTCCCCCGGTTTCCACCACCGTCACCTTCAATGGCGCGTACACACATCTGGTGTACACCGACCAAGGCCAAATCAATGCTCTGGTGCCCTACGAGATGGCTGGACAATCGAGCGCATCGGTGGTGGTGAGTCACTTCGGACAATCCGCGCCCTTCACCGTACCGCTGGCCGATACCTCGCCCGCCATCTTCACTCTCGACGGAAGCGGCAGCGGACAAGGCGCAATCCTGAACGTGGATAACACAGTGAACTCGGCCAAGCGACCGGCGCTTGCGGGCTCGGTGGTCCAGATCTTTGCCAACGGCGCCGGACTATGGAACCAACCTCAACCACCGAACCTGGTGCTGAATATTTATCCGCCGTTCCCGGTTCCACTGGCGCCAGTCTCGTTGACCATCGGTGGCAAGGATGCCCAGATCCTCTATGCGGGTGGCGCGCCCGGCTTGTACTTCGGCATCCTCCAGGTGAACGCGGTGATTCCGGCAGGATTGGCATCGGGTCCGCAGCCGCTGGTGCTGAAGATCGGTGAGAACAGCAACGCGCAGCAGCAGGTCACAGTGGCGGTTCAATAGGGGTGCGCGGCAGCCTCCTTTGTCCGGCTGGATACCACGACAAAAGGCAACTGGCTCGGCGTCTACGGGGGTGAAGGATACAACGTCATCGCGGATCAGGTTTCGAATCCGGCCTATGCGCCACCAGCTCCGCGAGGCAGCCGCCATCTACAAAGCTACAAGGATAAAGGACTTCCGTAACGACCCCGCCCAGGATGGGTTCGTTTTGTCAACTCAGGAGTTCCGGCCTTCGTTGAATGTACGATGCGCCACCTCATAGCCAAAGACTCGGTTCACAACAGCCGTCCATCCGCCAGTTCCACAACAACCAGGAGTGGCCCGCGGTCGCCGCCATCTACAAAGCCCATGAAGATAAAGGACTTCCCCCCGGGATGGGTTCGTTTTGTCAACTCGGGAGTTCCGGCCTTCGTTGAACATACGATGCGCCACCCCCAGCCAAATACGGCGGAACCGAAAAACCTCTCTCGCGGGGGGCTCGATTCCCACGTGGCCAGCCACTCCAGCGCGGGGACTGTTCCTGGTCTATGGAGTATTGACACACCAGTAACGCGTAACTATAATTACGTGTATGGCTGCCCCCGCTGCTCCGCAACACCTCAACATGCGCCAGGCGCTGGCGATTCCCTCCTTTCGCAAACTCTGGCTAGCCCAACTGGTCAGCGTCTTCGGCGACTTCCTGGCGCTCTACGCAGTGATCAGCGAAATGTCGTTCCGCATGCATGCTTCGCCGCGCGCCATCACGCTGGTCACCGTGTTCTTCCTGCTGCCGCTCGCATTCATCAGCCCGCTAGCCGGCGTCTTCGTCGACCGCTGGCATCCCAAGCGCACCCTGGTGACCAGCGATTTCGCGCGCGGGATTCTGGTGCTGGGATTGGTTGTGTCGGGAGCGCCATGGCACATCTACGCCGTGTTTTTCGCGCTCAGCACCTTTTCGAGCTTCTTCTTCCCGGCGCGAGCGGTGGTCTTGCCGCAAATCGTGCCCAAGGAAGGGTTGATGAGCGCCAACGCAATATTGCAACAAACCATGCAAATGCTGCAGATCGCCAGCCCGGCGATCGCGGGCGCGCTGGCCGGGTGGGCCGGGCCGGCATCCTGTTACTACCTGGACAGCGCCAGCTTTTTTTTCTCCGGCGCGATGATCCTGGGGATGGCGATTCCGCCGCGGCCAGCTCATGCGAACCAGCAGGTGAAGTCGGTGCTACACGATCTGTCCTCCGGATTGCGCTTCATCCTGACGCATCCGGTGATGAGCTTTGTGATTCTGTCGATCGCCGCGGGCACTTTCGCCATCAGCGCGTTCGGCTCGTTGATCGCGGTTTTCGTCCGCGATGTGCTGCACTCGAACACCTACCTGTTCGGCGCGCTGGGGTCGCTCATCGGAGCGGGAATGCTAGGCGGAGGAGCAGTCGTAACTCAGTTGGCCCGGCGCGTCAAACAGAAGGCGCATCTGGTGAACGCGGGCATCCTGATGTGCGGGTCCTTCATCGCCCTCATTGCGCGGTTTCCGACTGCTGTCGTTGCGCCCATCGGATGCCTGGGCATCGGAATCGGAGCGGCGCTGCTCATCATCCCGTCCATGACACTCATGCAGGGGCAGGTCCCGCCGGAGTTACGAGGCCGCGTTACCAGCAGCGCTATGGCGCTGATCTCGCTGGCGCAAGGAATCGCGCTGCTGTTTGCCGGCGATCTGGCATCGCGATACGGCATCGTCTTCGTCTTCTACGGCAGTGCAATGATGCTTTTGCTGATTTCGATCGTCGGCGCGATCCGCCTCAGGAAGCCCCTGGAAGCGCCGCCCATACCGCAAGGAGCCTGATTTATGTCCAAGAAAATATTCGGAGCCTACGTCGGCAATCTCTCGGATGTTCCCGAACCGATCCTGCAGAACCTGGCCTCCCGGATCCTGAACAAAGCCGAAGGCCGCGGCAACGCGGTGATGGCGCGCGTGAGCGACGATGCCTTGGCGCGCATCGACCAACTGGTGGAGGCCACCGTCTTCGCCAGCCGATCGGAGGCCACGGCTTTTCTGATATCCGCCGGCATCGAGAGCCAGAAGGAGCTTTTCGATCGCCTGAGCGCCCACACCGACGAGATCCGCAAGCTGAAGGACCAGCTCCGCAAGGTGGCGTTGGATGCTCTCAAGCCGCAGGAGCCTAAATCAAAAAACGGTCGGAAATAGCTTGCGTCCTTGTCTCTGATCCGTCAAATTGAAGAGCTAACCCTTCGATGAGAAGTGGTGGTTGACTATCAGCCATTTCCCTTGGATCTTTACCCACGTCAGGCTCTCATGGAGGTGCGAATCCAACCGCCGCCCGGTTACATCAGTTCGTTGGGCGCTATTCTCAATATTAATGATCGCGGTAGGCATTGCACCCTCGTTGTAGATCCTAATCCGCACATTGGAAACGTTGGCCGTCCGGGTGGGAAAGTCTTTGAATACCTGCGCAAAATAGTCCCGTATTGCTTGCCTGCTCTGCAGATTGCGCTCACCGCCGGAAACCGTATCGCCGACAAATGTTGCATCGACTGCGTATAAGGCAGCCCAAGCATCGGCGTCGCCCCTGAGATAGTCCGCTCGGTGCACTTCTAGTAACCGCGCAATTTCTTCCGCTGCCGGTCCCCTGGTTTCCACTTGCTGCGTCCATGCCCTCCACGGCAGCGCGAGTAGCCCCATCGCACAGATGATCGTCCTGCTCCCCATAGAGTGATGCTCCTTGACTGGTGTTTGATCCGGCAACTCCATTGCGTGCCACGCCGAATAGGCTCACCATTGTACTCTCAAACGGCCTTCGGTCAGGGTCTCGAGTCCAAGTGCAGCACCACGAATCCGGCCTCAGTCTTCCATCGAACCGAACCTGAGTGCTATAGTGTAAGAAGAACCGCAATTCCAGGAGATTGCAAACATGAGAACTATCCTCTGTGCAGTAGTTGCCCTGTGCCTCTTCGCGACGCTGGCCGTCAGCGCGAATCTTCCTTCCACACATGTACGCGGTGAATACGTTGAAGCCCGCACTGCCGATGTCTACACCGGCCCCTGCTTCGCCAACGCCGAAGTTGGACTCACCGGCGACCTGGCCGTGATGGGCTGGAAGATCGACAAGGGCAATTTCCAAGGCGTCAGTCTCGACGGGCTCTCGGTGATGGGCATCATCCGCGCCAGCAACACGCTGGGCAACGCGATCGATACCGTCTATCCGGTGAAGGCCGTCCTGGTGATCGATGAACGCGCCAACGCCGAACAGCGGCTCGCGCTGAAAGCCTTCGCCCAGAAGATGGGCGGGCAGCTCCTGGCCGACGTGGTCCATGTGGCGTATCAGCCCATCGCGTTTTCCATGGGCGACAACAGCATCCACAGCCGCGCGGCGACCATGACTGCCGGCAACATGGTGAAGCTGGAAACGCGCGCGATGACCGATGCCGATCAAGTCTGCCACAACGAGGCGGTCTGGTATCAGCCCTTAACTCCAGTGGAACATGCCATGGCCGCCTACACGGTGTCCAACGATTACAGCGGAAAGGGCCTGGGCACGGTTTGGAAGTACAGCGGCAACCGCGGATCGTTCGTCGGCACTTTCCAGGTCAACGAATAGGTTATCGGCTCGCCGATTCATAGCAGCTCTCAGGGGCGGTGTCTTCTCATCGGAATGGGATGCGCCGCCCTTGCCTTTTGTTGGCAGTTTCTCACCGTTCACGCGAACTACCAGGGCCGCTGGAACGCTCTTTTTTGCACCGCAGCCGGCTATCCGCAGCCTCCACAATTCGTTGGAGAAAATCTATACCTCTTCCAGAACAGCCCTGGTTACGACGGCACGGTCTACCATTACATCGCGCACGATCCGTTCCTGACGGGCGCGATGCTGCCGTATGTCGATGCGCCGCGATATCGCTACCGGCGCATCCTGGTCCCGTTGGCCGCGTACGCGCTCGCGATGGGCAGAACGGATTGGGTGGACACCGCATACTTTGCAGTAATCTTGCTCTTCGTCTTCTTGGGTGGATACTGGCTCGCCGGCTTGCGTCCGCTTTGGGGCATTGGATTTCTGCTGGTTCCAGCGACGTTGATCTCGCTTGACCGGATGACCGTGGACATCGCGCTCGCCGCACTGTGCGCCGGATTTGCCGTTTTTGTTGCACGTGGGTCCGCATGGCAGATTTACGCGGTGCTGGTGGCCGCTCCATTGGTTCGCGAAACCGGGCTACTGCTGATCGCTGCCTACGTGTTGCATCTGTTGTGGAAACAAAAGCTGCGCGACGCGGTGTTATTTGCAACGGCGGTGATCCCGACTTTGCTGTGGTATCTGTTCGTAATGGTGCAGACGCACCCGGAAGGCGGCGGCGTTTTCTCGCTGATACCCTTCGAAGGATTTGTTACGCGATTGTTTACGCCGACGGCCTACGCACTCTCCGGGAAAACGGCGATGCTAGTCACGATTCTCGATTACGGGGCACTGGTGGGCATGGCGCTGGCGGTCGCCCTGGCGATTCGGATGGCCTGGCACCGCCTGACTGGACCGATCGAAATCGCAACTTACCTCTTCGCGTTGCTCACGATTTTCCTGGTGCACCCGGAACCGTGGCGCGACCCCTTCGGCTACTCGCGCGCACTCTCGCCACTTCTTCTATTCGTGGCTCTAAGTGGTCTACCGCGGGGTGAATGGGTGAGCGCAGCGCCGTTGTTGCTTGTGGCGCTCCGCGTCGTCGCACAATTCTGGCCGCAGGTAATGGGCATCCTCCACATCGCGGCCAGGACCTAAACGAGCTTGGTTACTGCTTTCTCCACTCGGACGAACCATCGCTGCTCCGGAAAATCAGAGCGCCATTGCTGAAGTTCGCTAGTCCCCAGCCTGCCGGTCCGCTGCTGAGGCCGGTGAATTTCACTTGACCGCCAACAATCGAATAGGAACCATGTTGTGCGCCCCAGGACCACCTTCCATCGGATTGGATCATAATCGCCCGCCTGGTCTGGCAACCGCCAGGAGCGGTGGCGCAAACGTAAGATCCCGCCAGCGATGGCGGTGTCGAAGACGGTTTCTGGAAAACTACCTTCTGGCTGCCGCTGGTGAAGGTGAGAGTGTCCGGGCCGATCTCGGCCGGTCCCCAAGCGGCTAAACCAACGCCTTTGAAGGTCACCTGGCCTCCCGCCACTCTGTACTCTCCTGAAAAGTAGCGCCAACCCCAGGACCCGTCGTCGCGCAGTGAAATTGTCGTCTGGGTGTCGCAAGGCCGCGACCCCATGGACCGGCAGACGTATTCACCGGTCACTGCAGTCTTGTTCGCCGTCTGGGGAGCTCCGATTACTGCTGAAAGCAGAGGCACCAATACCAGCGTCAGTATCCCTCTCTTCTTTCTGATTGATCTCATTGCACCTCCTGGCGTCAGTTATCACCGTTCCACATCTCTTATCGACAGAACGTGTCACTTTCGCCAGGCGGTTTTGTTAGCGGATTACTGCGGTTTCGGCAGCGGCTTGCGCGGGAGCATATCCGGCCGCGTGGCGGCGTCGTAGACCAACGAGGCGATCACCGCCGCGCACTGCATCAGGTCGCCGGGGATGGCATGGTCGTACACGTCCATGCTGGAATGATGCGTGACCGTGGAGTAGTCGAGCGGATCCTGAATGAACTGGAATCCGGGTAGGCCGACGGCGTCGAACGACAGGTGGTCCGTTCCACCAGTGTTGCGGATGCTGATGGCGCTCACGCCGAGATCCTTGAACGGCGCCAGCCACTGCTCAAACAGCGGGCGCATGGCATCGTGATTCTGCAGATAAACGCCGCGGATCTTGCCGCTCCCGTTATCCAGATTGAAATAACCCGATAGCTTGGCGTGTGCCGAGGTCAGCTTCATGGTCTTGGGATCCCCGAAGTGCTCCTTCACGTAAGCTTTCGAGCCGAGCAGTCCTTCCTCTTCCCCGCCCCACAGTCCGATGCGAACAGTGCGGTCCATTTTCAGATTCAGCGCTTTCAAAATGCGGACCACCTCCATCATCACCGCGCTGCCTGCGCCGTTGTCGGTGGCGCCGGTGCCGCTGTGCCAGGAATCGAAATGCGCGCCGACCATCACGATTTCGTCCTTCTTGCTGCCGCCGGGAATTTCGGCCACCAGGTTGTAGGAATCGACTGCGGTGTCGGAGATACGCGCTTTCAGATTCACTTGCATCTCGACTTTGGTCTTAGCGCCGACCAGGCGGGCCAGGCGATTGTAATGCTCGGAAGTCACGATAAAGGTCGGCGGCGCGAGCGGCTTCTTGGGATCGTAGGGGCCGGCGGCTTCGGAGAACATCAATCCATCGCGCGCCCGTTGATCGTCCTGCAACAACGCGAGCGCTCCCTCATCGACGAAAAACTGCGTGCGCCGGGCGGCGAGATCGTCACGCTTCTTGCGATATTCCTCCATCACCGCGGGCGGCGCACTGGCGAAAAAGCGAATCCGCGCTTCCAGCTCTTCCGGAATCTCGACATTGGCTGGATCGATTTCCATCTTCTGAACCGGCGGTGGCGCGGCAGCGAGCTCGGCCAACTCCGCATCGGTGTAGCGCCGCAAATCGGGCTTCGATTCCGCTTGCACAATGTTGTTGAACGGCGCGGAAATCAGCACCACCTTGCCGCGCAGCTTGCCTTTGTATTTCTGGATGTACTGTTCGAGATCCGCTTCGCCCTTCTTGACGCTCAGCGAAGACGGCAAAGGCGCCAGCACGGGTTCGCCGTTCACCACGCCGTTGGTGCTTGCCGACCAAGCCAGCGGCCAGGCAGCAAGCAGCGAATAACGCGGCGCAGTCATCTCGAGAGAGAACTTCTCAAGCGACCAGCTACGCCCGAACGGTCCCCACTTTTCCAGATGCCCGTTCTGCAGACCGTATTCGCCTAGCCGCTTTAGCGCCCAGTCGGCGGCTTCCTTGAATTCCGGGGAGCCGGTAAGCCGCGGGCCGTAGACATCGGTGAGGTTTTGTAGATGGTCCATAACCTTCGAGTGCTCGAAGGCTTCAGTCTTGATCTGATTGACGACCGCCAAATCGACTGGCTCGGCAGCCGTGGCAATAGCCACACAGGCGAGGGCGAGTACTATGGTGCGCATTGCACCATAGTACAAGATCCTTGGATTCCTGAATTCCTAGAACCGGATTCTGAGCCCGAACTGCGACGCCCGCGGCAGTCCACTACCGGTCGGGATGGATGGGCGGATGGCGCTGAAGCTGGCGAACGCGGTGGCACGGTCGACGCTGGCGAGGGCGCGGTTACCAGCGGCATTCAACAGACCGCCGTTGCCGCCCAGTTTGAAGCCTCCAGTAGGCGCGCCGGTGTTATCGGAATTCACCGTTGTGAGCGTTCCGTTAAACGCGCTGCCGGGAAAACCGGCGGAGCCGACCAGATTCGAAATATTGAAGACGTTGAACATTTGAGCGGTGAACTCGATGTGCATCTTCTCGCGAATCTTGAAATCCTTGGATAGCGCGAGGTCCTGCGAGATGAAGGAGTCGCCGAATCGGGTGCTGTCGGGCACATCGAGCACGAAGGGCGCACGGCCGCCCCTTGGCAGCGGTTTACCGCCAGTGGACTGATTGTAGGCATCGATCAGGCTATTCAGTTTTTGCACTGAGTCCACATCGCGCCCGAGCGATCCGCGGCGCGTGCCGGGCAGGAAGTCGCCGTTGATACCGTCGCCGTTCAAGTCCGCCGAGCCAACCAGAACGGAGGCCGGGAGTCCGCTGTACCAGGTGGAGATCATAGAGGCTCGGACGCCGAACGGCAGGTTCACGATTCCGTTCAGGACCAGGCGCTGGGTTCGGTCGAGCGATCCAGGGCCGAAGTTCGCTTTCACGTTGCGATTCACCAGAGCGCCGCTGCCGAGACCGAGACCGTCGGGTACCGTGGTCTCAAACCGCGACAGAGCGTACGAAGCTGTGTATTGGAACTGACGGGAGAAGCGCTTGTCGATGCGAACCGTGAGGGCACGGTATCGGGAAAAACCATCGGAGTTGACGATGGTGATTTGTTTGGTGGGCTTGGTGCCATCGCCGAGAATGATGGGCGCGCCGTTGCCGGGGAAAATATTGGCACCGTCGATGTCGCGCGTGAAATCGTGGACGCTGCGGGAGTAAATGAAATTGACGTCGATTACCGTATTCATCGGAAGTTCGCGTTGAACGCCCGCGTTGTATTGCATGTTGTACGGCGTGCGGAGATTGTTGTTGATCGCCAGACCGGTACCGGTCACTTGGAGAGTTGGCACGGTGAGCTGCGGCGCAGCTATGTAAACTGCCTGACCGGCCGAGATAATCGGCAGGGCGTTCTTCAGATTGCCCGTGAGTGCGGGCGTGAAATCGAACGTACTGGTCCCGGCGCCGCGGCTGAAGTCGAAGAATCCGGAACTGCCGGCCGCGAGCGTCACGGTGTCGTTGCCGGAGTTGAAGGGAGCAAGACTGGCGCGTTCATTCGTGACCAGGTTGCTCACTTCCTGCGCGTAGAAAAGGCCAAAGCCCGCGCGGATAGCCGTTTTGTGATCCTTGGTGGGCGCCCAGGCAATTCCAACGTGGGGTGCGAAATTCTTGGTGTTGAGCGGCGTGGCATCGGTGCCGCGCGCCAGGAGTGGACGCACGATATCCGGCTTCTTCAGATCGTTGTCCACCGGATGAGTATCGACTTCGTATCGAACTCCGTAGCTGAGCGTAATGCCGGGCCGCACGCGCCATTGGTCTTCGACGTATGCGGCGTATCTGGTATTGCGATAGCTGTTGTCGGGCGTGGCCGGGAGGCGGATTCCTTTCCGATTGCCGATAACGATGGAAACGATGGTCGCGTTCAATAGATCGGCGACGTTCGGCGATGCGGGAGCATTCACCGTAATGCTGGGGAACCCTTGCGCGAAGTTGAAGACACTCAATTGCCGATAAGTGACGCCACCGCCGAAGCGAATGGTATGGCTACCGCGATTATAGGTGAGATCGTCGCGATACTGATTGAAGTATTCCTCGGTGCCTTGCGGCGTGTTGTTGTCCGGGCCGGCGATCAACGAATTGTCGCTGGTTAGTATGCGGAAATTCTCCGCGCCAGGGACAGCGAACTGTTGCGCCTCACTGGGCGGGCGCTGGATGCGGTTGCGGAAGTTGGTCACGGCCATCCGAAACCCGTTAGTAAGCCGCGGACTGAAGACTGTGTCCCAACCCATGGCCCACTGGTCGGTGACGTCGGCGTTGATGTTGCCGGAAGAGGGCGCGGCATTACCGCCGAAGCCGCCGAAGTTGGAATCCTCATTGCGCGTCCAGCGGAAGAAGGTCTGGTTCTTGGCGTTCACCTGCCAGTCGGCGCGTGCACTCGACGATGTCTGGTCGTATGGTGCTGGAAACGAAGTAAGGTTGGGGAAATAAGGCGTGGCGACGGAGATCGCGGACGATTCGCGCGTCTTCTCGAAGTTTCCGAAGAAGAAAAGCTTGTCGCGGATCAGTCGGCCGCCTAGACCCGCGCCATATTGTTCCCGATCGAAGTCCGGTTTCACCGCGCCGAAATTGGGCCGCGCAGCCATGTTCGATCCGCGCCCAAACGCGAACGCGCTTCCATGGTAATCGTTGGAGCCGGACTTGGTGATCACGTTCACGCCGCCAGTGGCGGTAATACCGGTGGAGGAATCGGCGTTCGAAGTGGAAACCTGGAATTCCTGAATTGTCTCCTGGGAGATGTTCAAGGTAGTGGTGCCGACATGTTCGTCCACCACGTCCACGCCATCCAAGGTGATGCGCGCTTCCCGTCCTTGCCGGCCGGCGATGGAGACACCGGTGTAGCGCGTTTTGGTGGGATCGAATGTCTTGCCGTCCTGGATTTCGACACCTGGCTCCAATCGCGCCAGTTCGAGATAATTCCTGCCATTGAGCGGCAGTTGATCGATCTCGCGCGCGGTAACGACGCCGCCCAACGTCGTGCGTTCGGTATCCACTTGAACGGCTTCGCCGCCTACCTGAACCTGAGTACTCGCTGCGCTCAGCGCTAACGCGATCTCGACGCGTGCAGTTTGGCCGACCTCTACCGTCACCCTCTGCACGGTGGCCTCGCTGAAGCCGGGCGAAGTGACTTGAACCTTATATTCACCCGGTTGAAGCGTCGAGAGCAGGAAATACCCTTCGTCGTTGGTACTGGCGTTTCGCACCGCGGCAGTGTTTGCCGACGTCGCCTTCACTTGCGCGCCGGCGACGACGGCGCCGGATGGGTCGCGCACGACTCCTGAAATGTTACCAATGGGCGCTTGGGCGGCAAGGACCGAAGCGAAAAGAAACAATGCGGCTGCCATACGCAGCTCGAAGCGTATTTTGTTCAAAGCTAACCTCCCCGTTCGACTCTTACCTCAAAAGATACACCTTGGACGGGGAAGGATGCAAAAAGATAGCGTTTGGAGAGCTTCTGATGCTTCTTGAATTCCTAGAACGTGTTTCAAAAATACCCTATTGGTATACGGGACTCTGGCGCCGGAGGGGACCTGTTGCTTTCCCAATGGAGCTGTGGCATGCTCATGTTGGTAAACCAAATGACTGTCCGTCGCGACGAAATCACATGAAACAGAAAAAGGATGTCCAGCAGGGAACGCTGGCCCTGATGGTGCTGAAGACACTCGATGTGCTCGGGCCGCTGCACGGGTATGGCATCGCCCGGCGAATCGAGCAGATCAGCGGGGATTTGCTCGCCGTGAATCAGGGTACGCTTTATCCCGTCCTGCTGAGGCTGGAACAGGAGGGCGCAGTCGCATCGGAATGGAGTCCCTCGGAAAATAACCGCCGAGCGCGCTTTTATCGGCTGACGCGTGCCGGACACAAATTACTGGAAGCTGAAAAACGCGATTGGGAGCAGACCGCGGCGATCATCGCGCGCTTCTTCGAAGTGAAAGCGCAGGACCTGGTATGAGAACCGTGAATCGGTTCTGCACACGCCT
The DNA here is from genome assembly GCA_035632375.1 of Bryobacteraceae bacterium. Lineage (GTDB taxonomy): Bacteria > Acidobacteriota > Terriglobia > Bryobacterales > Bryobacteraceae > Palsa-89. The sequence continues at coordinate 62,397 of DASQGY010000185.1, forward strand.
TCTCAACCTCATCAACAGGCGCCGCGGCGACGAACGGCTGAGAGAAGAGATTGACTCGCATATAGCGGCCCAGACGGAAGAGAACATCAAGGCCGGTATGACTCCCTGGGAAGCCCGCCGTCGTGCCCGCCTGAAGTTCGGGGCGGTGGAGGCGGTTCGCGAAGACTACCGCGCGGAAGCCGGCCTGCCCATCGTGGAGAACCTGCTGCTGGATGTTCGTTACGCGCTTCGCCTGCTTCGGAAGTCCCCGGTGTTCACGGTGGTAGCCTTGCTGACTCTGGCGCTGGGGATCGGAGCAAACGTGGTCGTTTTCGGGGTGCTGAATGCGGTTTTGCTGCACCCGCTGGAGGTGAGCGACCCCCAGAGCCTGTATCAGATTCGCCATCAGCAGTGGATGATGGGACGGCTCCTGACTACGTCGTATCCCGCGTTTGAGGATCTTCGGCAGCGAAACACTACCTTCAGCGGGATGGCTGGGATTTATGGATACTCTCGCGCTGCGCTGCGTTGGCATAACGCGGTGATGAGGCTCTCCGGCGATGAGGTCACCGGCAATTATTTCGACCTGCTGGGTGTGCAGCCGGAGACTGGACGATTCTTTCACGCGGTGGACGAGCATGGCCCAAATTCAGCACCGTATGTAGTATTGAGCAATGCTTTGTGGCGAAGCGCGTTTCAAGCCGATCCAAGCGTCGTTGGGACCACTGTGGAGCTCAACAAGCATCCGTTTACGGTAGTTGGCGTGGCGCCGGCGCGGTTCCACGGCACGGAGCGGTTCGTTTGGCCCGACTACTGGATCCCAATGGTGAATGAGGAGCAGGTAGAAGGGCGGGATCACCTACATAGCCGGACATCCCTGGTTGTTACGGTGATTGGACGCCTGAGGCCAGGCGTGACGCCGCGGCAGGCGACGGAAAACTTGAATGCGATTGCGGCGGAGCTGGCAAAGGAATATCCGGAAACCGACGACGGACAGCCGCTGCGCTTGATCCATCCCGGACTCATCGGGGACGAAGGTGACGTCATTCGCGGATTTCTTTGGAGCGTGACTTTGCTGGCGCTGCTGGTTCTGGCGGCGGCATGCGCGAACCTGGCAAGTCTGTTTGCGGCGCGCGTCGCCGATCGCGGCCGGGAACTGGCGCTCCGGGTGGCCCTTGGATCGAGCCGGCGGCGGCTGGTGAGGCAACTGCTGACCGAGGCAGCGATCCTATCGCTGCTGGGCGGAGCAGCCGGGCTGGTGAGCGCAGACCTGCTGCTGAGCTTGCTGAATCGCTGGCCCCCGATGGAAGAAGCGCATCTAGCGGCAATGGTGGATGCGCGCGTGTACCTGGTAGGACTGGCATTGACCCTGGCCAGCACGCTGCTGTTTGGGATGGTTCCGGCGCGGCAGGTATGGCGGAGCAGTCCTTTGCAGATGTTGAAAGGCGGACCGGCGGATGCACTCCACCTTGGACGGTTTGCCCTGCGCGATCTGCTGTTGGGCTTACAGATCGCTATCTGCACGCTGCTGGTAACTGCGTCACTGGTGGCAGTGCGCGGCATGGTGCGCGCGCTGCACGTTCCGCTAGGCATCCAGCCGCAGGGCGCAATGCTGGCCGATTTAGGTCTGGCTCACCTTGGGCAAACCGCCGACGCGGTAGTGGAGAAAGAGAAAGCCATAATCGAGGCGGCGCGGCGCATCCCCGGTGTCACCGCCGCAGGTACCGTGAACCGCACGCCCATGACCGGCGGCATCCACGGGATTCCGATCTTCCCGCCCGGGACAACCGAGTTCAAGCTGAACAACTCTGTGCTGGCGCCGTACGTATTTGCGATGTCGCCGGGATACCTGGATGCCGCCGGCACCCGTCTGCTGAGCGGGCGGGATGTCTCATGGCACGACAACTCAAAGTCGCCATATGTGGCGATTGTGAACGCAACCCTCGCGCGGAAGATGTGGAGGGAAATGCCGGCCATCGGACAGCACTTTGTTCTGTGGGGCCACCTGACGGAAGTGGTGGGCGTCGCCGAGGATGGCAAGTACCACGACATGCAAGAGTCGCCACAGCCCGTAGTATACGTGCCGTTATCGCAGGGCGAGCAGAGCGAAGCGGTTTTCGTGGTGCGGTCGCGGCGGGCGCCGAACGAGATGGCGGAGGCGCTCCAACGCACGCTGAGCGGCATCGAACCGAATGTGCCAATCAGGCTGCGGAGCTGGCCCGATGAGCTGGGGTCTGAGCTGTTCCCGGCACGGGCGGCGACAGTAGCGCTGGGCGTCATGGGCCTGCTAGCGGCGATGCTGGCGGTGACGGGCATCTTCGGAATGGCGGCCTACAGCGTCAGCCGCCGGATGAAGGAACTGGGCATTCGCGTGGCCTTGGGAGCGCGCGCGACACAAGTGATAAGCGCGGCGGTGGGGCGGCCAATAATGCTGCTGGGCGCGGGATCGGCGGTGGGGCTGGTGTCGGGCATCTTCGCCAGCCGGTTGCTGGGCCAGCTTGTGTATCAGGCGAATCCGCGCGACCCGGTGGTGGTGGGCGGCGCGGTGGTGACCATGGCGCTGCTAGGCATTGCGGCATCCGCCATTCCAGCCCGGCGAGCGCTTGCCGTCGATCCATCCAAACTCATGCGGGATGAGTGAGACAGAGGTGAATTCTATTCCGTCGAAGCTCCACCCCGCCGGGCCGGCTGCGGTTTCGGCAGCGGCTTGCGCGGCAGCATCTCGTCGCGCATTGCGGTGTTGTAGACGAACGTGGCGATGATGGCCGACGCTTGCATCAGGTCGCCGGCTTGGATACGATCGTACACATCCATGTTGGAGTGGTGCGTACGGCTGTTGTACTCCATCGGATCCTGGATGAACTGGAAGCCGGGGAGTCCGACGGCGTCGAAGGACTGGTGATCGGTGCCGCCCGTGTTGCGGATGGTGATGGTGGTTGCGCCCAGGTCCTTGAAAGGCGCCATCCACGACTCGAAGATCGGCCGGACCATATCGTTGCCTTGGAGGTAAATGCCGCGGATCTTGCCCGTGCCGTTGTCGTAATTGAAATAGCCGGCTAGTTTGGAGTGCTCACCGGCGAGCTTCATGGTTTCGCGATCGCCGAAATGCTCTTTCACATAAGCGCGCGAGCCGAGCAATCCTTCCTCTTCCCCTCCCCACAAGCCCATGCGAACGGTGCGATCCATCGGCAGGTTCAACGCCTTGAGAATGCGAATGGCTTCCATCATCACCGCGCTTCCGGCGGCGTTGTCGGTAGCGCCGGTGCCGCCATGCCAGGAATCCAGGTGCGCGCCCAGCATCACGATCTCGTCCTTCTTCCTGCCGCCCGGGATCTCGGCGATCACGTTCACCGAATCCTGATTGTCATCGTAGAACTGGTTCTGGATGTTGAACGCCAGCTTCACGGGGATCTTGTGCTGCATAAGCCGCGCGATGCGGTTGTAATGTTCAGGCGTCAGTGCCACCGCGGTAAGAGCCACCGGCTTTTTAGGATCGTACGTTCCACCGGAGGAAGCGAACACCGTCCCGCCGTCGCCGTTGTAGCCGTAAGAGAGCAACACCAGCGCTCCTTCGTCCTTCAGAAACGCAGAGAGCTTTTCCTGGAACTTGCGCTGCTCTTCCCGCCGCTGGCGCGCTTCTTCGGGAGTGGCGGGCGGTTGCTGCTGGCCAAACTGACCACCGGGCGCGCGAGGTCCAAACGTGGGACGGCCCACCTGGGCTATTGCTTCCTCGGTCAATTCCGCATCTGTGTAGCGACGCCCAGGCACCGTCATCTGCATGGCGATTTCCTTCGCCGCCTGCTGCATCACGATCTTGCCCTTGAGCTTGCCTTTGTATTTTTCGAAGTCGGCATCCGTGCGGATGGTGACCAACATCGGCTCGCCAGTGACCGTGCCGTCGGTCCCCGCGGTCCAGGCCAGCGGCACGCCAATCAGGGGCTGGTACTGCGGTTCGATGAGATGAGCCTCGAAGTGCTTGTTCGCCCAGCCACGGCCGAACGGGCCCCACTTCTCTTCTTTAGCCGCCATGCCGTACTCGGTCATCCGCTTCACAATCCAATCCGCAGCCGCTTTGTAGTTCGGCGAACCGGTGAGACGAGGGCCGTTGACGTCGGTCAGGTAGAACATGTGATCCATCACCTTCGAGTTCTCGAAGGCCTCGGTCTTGATCCGATTGATGATGGAAAGATCTACCTTTTCCTCGGCGAGCACGAACAGCGGGATGGCTACGGCTGCCAGGCAAAGAATGGTGCGAATGGTTTTGGGTCTGGACATAATGGTGGTTTAGTTAAGTTATCAAGGCGTTAACTGGCCACCGGCAGGTTACCGCCACGCTACAATTTGGTTTGCCGTGAAGATCACCATCTCCAAGGAGAACTATCTAAAGGCCATTGCCGAGGCCGAAAGTGAAGGCGAACCGGTGATTGCCGCCACTTTAGCGCGGTGGCTGAACGTATCGGCGCCAGCCGTGACCATGGCTATCAAGCGGCTGAAGCGCGACGCCTTGATCCGGGTGGGGCGCGAGGGCCAGCTCTCGCTCACACGGGCCGGCCGCGATATCGCCAACCGGCTGCTCAATCGGCACCACTTGATCGAGCGCATGCTGACCGAGATCTTCGGCATGGAATGGTATAAGGTGCACGAAGAGGCCGAGCAACTGGAGCACGCAGTTTCGGCCGATTTCGAGCGGCGATTGCAAGAAAAGCTAGGCACCGGCGGGGCTTGCCCACATGGCAATCGAGTAGAGGGCGATAAACCACAGGACCGGCGGAATCGCGGATGGCGGCCGCTGGACGAGGTTCCGTCGCAGGCCGATGCGACAGTGGTCAGCGTGTTCGAGCGCGACCGCAGGTTGCTGGAATATTTGCACGGGATCGGGATTCACCCGGGAGCGGTGGTTCGGATGACGGCCGCCAATTACGATGAGACGTTGTCATTACGAATCGGAGGGAAGCCGGTGCAGTTGGGAAAATCGGCGGCCGGCAAGGTGTGGGTGAAACTGGCGTAGCGCACGCACTCGTGCGTGCAGCATCGACACTCTCCAGAAACCCTACGTTCTAGTTTTATGCCGGCTTCGGAGCAACCAGTTGGAGGCCAAGCCTTTGTGCCCGTTTGGCGAGAGATCGGATCTGCTGTTCCCGGTAGCGGGCCTCATAGTATTCGGTTCCTTTGTCG
>DASQGY010000186.1:0-11652 GCA_035632375.1 Bryobacteraceae bacterium
AGGTGCTAGGTGCTAGGTGCTAGGTGCTAGGTTTTAGGTTTTAGGTTTTAGGTTTTAGGTTTTAGGTTTTAAGTTTTAAGTTTTAGGTTTCAGGTTTCAGGTTTCAGGTTTCAGGTTTCAGGTTTCAGACGCGCTCCGTCCGGAGGAACCTGGTTTGGGACAGCGTAGCCAGTCCCCGATTTTTCTTGCCAGTTGTTACGGATTGTAGTTGGCGGCTTCGCGCTGCATCACGCTCCAGAGGGCTTCTATGTGCTCCCTTTCGGTGGCGATGGCGCCGATGGAAACGCGGACCATCCATTGGCCGTCCAGAATTGCCGGGGTCAGGTAGGCGGCGCCGGAACGATTAATGCGATCGGCCCAACTTAGGGTGTGGCGATCGAGAGCATCGCCTTCGAGGCCGGGTGGTGAGTGGCGCACGCAGATGGTCTGCAGGTGGACGGGGGCGAGCACTTGCCAGTTGGAGGTCGCTTGCACTTGTCCGGCGAAATATTGCGCGTTTGCCAGGTCGCGGCGAAGACGGGCTTGCAATCCGGCGACGCCCTGCTCGCGGATGGCGAACCAGAGCTTTAGTGCGCGAAAACGGCGGCCGAGGGGGAGGCCCCAGTCGCGGAGGTTTTTCACTTCGGCGTCGGCGGCCGAGCGCAGATAGCTGGGATTGGTGGACATCACGCGGACCAGGTGGTCTGCATCGCGCACGTAGTAGAGGGAGCAGTCGAAGGCGACGCCCAGCCATTTGTGGGGATTCAGGACCAGCGAATCGGCACCCTCGATTCCTTGCCACATCCAGCGGCATTCGGGAAGAATCATGGCGGAGCCGGCCATGGCGGCATCGACGTGGAGCCAGAGCCCATGCTTCGCCGCAACGCGCGCGATCGCTTCCACCGGATCGATGGCGGTGGACGTGGTGGTTCCTGTTGTCGCGACTACGGCGCACGGCTTGAGACCGGCGGCGAGATCCCGTTGGATGCGCTGATCGAGAGCGTCGGGAAGCATGCCGTAGTTGGGATCGTGGCCGACGACGTGGACGTTATCGCGGCCAAAGCCGGCCAGCAGCGCGGCTTTGTCCACCGAGCTGTGGCTATGCGCGGACGTGTAGACCACCAGCGGCTGATGCTCGGCTTGCAGGCCGCCGCGGGCGAGACTGTAGTTGGTGGTGCGCTCGCGGGCGCACATCAAGGCCACGAGAGTGCAGGTGGAGGCGGTGGCCTGAATCACACCGCTCCAGTTGGCGGAGAGCCCGACCATCTGACGCATCCAGTCGGTGGTCACTTCTTCTAGTTCGGTAAGAGCGGGGCTCGATTGCCAGGAGAGCCCCAGGACGCCGAGGCCGGTGCTGACGAAATCGCCGAGGACGCTGGCGGGCAGTCCGTTCGATGGAAAATATCCGAAGAAGCTGGGGTGTTGCCAGTGGGAGAGGCCGGGAACGATGATGGTGTCGAGGTCGCGGAAAACGTCGGCGATGGGCTCGGCGGTTTGCGGCGGCGTTGGAGGAAGCTGCGATTTGACCGCGCCGGGGGCAGTGCGGGCCATCACGGGAAGGTCGGCTACGTGGGTGCGGTAGTCGGCGATCCAATCGACTAGCTGGTGTCCGGCTTGGCGGAATTCGTCGGGGGACATGTCAAGAAGGTATCAGGTGTCAGGTTCCAGGTGTCAGGGGAGGAGGCGGCTGCGCCGCGGCTTCTTTTATAGTCTAAGGGTGGGCTGCAACTTGAGCCGATTGGAGGGGTTGAAAAGATATGCGGCTGCGATACTGGGGGACTGCCTTGGCGGTGCTGGCCGCCGCTTTCGCTGCTGTGGCGGGCAAGCGGCTGCTTCGTCCTGAGGCTTCTACACCAACGGCGTCTATCTCTGCGCCGGCATCGATGTCGTATCTGGTGCTTTTTGGCGTTGGCGACCGGGTGGGGGCCAATTGGGATGGGTCCATTACGGCGGCGGGCGGGAACATCACCGGCCTCCAAGGCTGGCGATTTAATGCCAACGATTCCATTTCGGGGACGGCGAGTTGGAAGTTGGCCACGCGGTTGAGCGCTGGCGCCGGCGGCAATACGCTGCTGGAGGAGAACGGCGTTATAGTAACCATCGACGCCGCGACCGGCCCGGTCACGTTTAGCGTTCGAACGACACAAGGCAACTTTACGTTCTCTTCGCAGGATGTATCTTTTGGGGCGAGCAAGGCGTTTCTGAACGGCAGGGCGCTGGTGGCGCAGACCGCTGCACCGCTGCAGTTGACCTCCACGATCGAAGAAGAAGATTATCCGTCGATGGCTCAATCGGGCAATGACATTTATCTCGTCTATACGCGATTCATTCATGGAGATCGCTCGCTGGCACAAGCGACCAGCACGAAGACGCCCATCACCGATTTCAGCTTCCTGTCGCGGGCGACGGGCGGCGATCAGGTATTGCTGCTGCACTACTCGAAATCCCAGCGCGTGTGGACCGGACCGTTCGCCGTTACCAGCACGGGCGAGGATGTGATGCGAACCGCCGTCGCGGTGGACGGACAGGGGCGGGCGTGGATTTTTTATTCTTTACAGCGAGCGGGCAACTTCGACATCTACGCGCGGAGTGCGCGCGCCGACGGGTCGTTGACGGGTGAGATTCGGCTCACACAGGACGCGGGGACCGATATTTTTCCGGTGGCCACGACGGACGCTTCGGGGCGTGTGTGGGTGGCATGGCAAGGATTTCGCAATAACAATCTGGAGGTGCTGGCGGCGGCGCAAACTGGCGATACATTCACACCGGAGACTATTGTTTCGACCTCGCCGGCCAGCGATTGGGATCCGGCCATCGCTGCCGCGCCCAATGGCGAAGTAGCGATTTCCTGGGACACTTACGACAAGGGCGATTATGACGTTTATTTGCGCAGGGTCCGATTCAGCGATCAAATCGCCATGGACGATCCGATTCCGATCGCGGCCACGCTCAATTTCGAGGCGCGCAGTTCGCTCGCTTACGATCCGCAGAACAGGCTGTGGATTGCGTACGAGGTGTCCGGCCCGAAATGGGGTAAGGATTTTGGCGTGTTCGACACCACGGGAATCGGGCTCTATCAGAACCACAACATTCAGGTACGGTGCCTGATTGGAAACGATCTCTACACCACGGCGGACGATGTACAGCAGACTTTGCCGGGCGCGCCGGCGAATCAATTGTTCGAGCCGACGACTCGCGGGCCGTATCCACCGCAGCCGAATCCGGCGCTGGTGCAGAGCCGGCAGCCGAACAACGGAGTGGGTGGCGGAGCAGCGCCGCTGAACAGTTTCCCGCGGTTGGCCACAGATTCGGACGGCACGGTGTATCTGGCTTTTCGCCGCCCTGCTGGCGCGGGAACTTCATCGAGCAACGCCACGGGACAGAGCATTGGGTCCATTTGGATCCAGGGGGTCGTTTATTTTGACGGAGCACAGTGGCACGGGCCCGGCATTCTCGGCGACTCGGACGGTCTTGGCGACGATCGCCCAGTCATGCTGCCGCAAGGACCGGGCGAGTTGTTGATCGCCCAGGCAATGGATCACCGGCTATCGCCGATGCCCAATGGGACGCCGCAGTTGGATGGAGCAAACTCGGATATTTACGCACTCGATCTGGTGGTGAATCGAACGCAGCAATCGCCGCAATTGCAGAAGATCGGGCCAGTGACGCCGGACGCACCGGATCCGGCAGCGGTGGCCGAGGCTGCTTCCGCCGCGTTGAATCAAAGCTACCGGCCAACGGTGAACGGGCAGACGTTGCGCTTGATCCGCGGCGATTTTCACCGTCACACCGAGGTCTCGTTTGACGGGCGCGGCGACGGTCCGTTTGTCGACGGCTACCGGTACTCAATCGACGCAGCCTCGCTCGATTGGACCGGGTGTTGCGATCACGACAACGGGAGTGCGCGCGAGTACAGTTGGTGGATAGCGCAGAAGTTCGCGGACGCCTATTTTCTCGGCACGAAGTTTATCCCGATGTATTATTACGAGCGCAGCGTTGCCTATCCGGAAGGACATCGCAACGTGCTGTTCGCGCAACGAGGTATTCGTCCGCTGCCGCGACTGCCGGTTACGGCGCCGAATTCTCCTTCCGTGCCGGCGCCGGACACCAACATGCTGTACGGCTATCTGCACTTCTTCAACGGCATCACGGCGGTGCACACCAGTGCGACCGATCAGGGAACGGATTGGCGGAACAACGACCCAGTAGTGGAACCATTTGTCGAGATCTATCAAGGTGACCGGCAGAGTTATGAGATGCCGGGAAGTCCGCGATCGAATACTCCTACGGATTCCATTTCGGGTTACGAAGCAGCCGGTTATGTGTCCACGGGGCTGGGGCTAGGATTACAGTTAGGATTCGAAGCGTCGAGCGATCACATCTCCACGCATATCTCATTTACTAATGTGTGGATAACTGAGCCGACCAGGAAAGGGATTCTGGATGCGATGCACAAGCGGCGCATCTACGGCTCTACCGACTACATACTCGCTGACTTCCGCAGTGGCAACCATTTCATGGGCGAGGCTTTTACAACAACAAGCGCGCCGGTGTTCACGGTGCGTTTGTGGGGCACGGCACCCTTCCAGAGCGTGGTGCTGGTGAAAGACAACAATGTGGTTTTCTCCACTAGCGGCGACCGGGTACTTTCGTTCAGTTACCAGGACCCGACGGCGCAGAAGGGCAAGACGAGTTACTACTATGTCCGCGGCCTGCAGACGGATGGGCAGGTTGTGTGGGTAAGTCCAATGTGGGTGACGCTGCAATGAGGGGCGCACTTAATGAGTTCTTAATAACAATTTCATTGTTTCCACGGAACTAAGATTGTAGAATCTCAGCTATGATCAGAAAACGTATTCTCGCTGCTACTTTCGGTTGCCTTCTCGCTGTTGGAGGGGTGGCCATCGCTCAGAAGCCCGCGCGCAATGTTTCCGGCGCGCGTCATCCGAACCTTGCCGCCGCCCAACGATTCTGCCGGCAGGCGTTTGACAAGACGGTCGCTGCGCAACAAGCCAATGAATGGGACCTGGGGGGCCACGCGCAGAAGGCCAAGGAGTTGCTGGATCAAGCCAGCAATGAACTGAAGCAGGCGGCGGAAGCGTCCAATCGCAGATAGGGCCGGTTTTCCGTTTGAAACTGTTCGGAGGTAACGGTTAGCTCGCCGAGCGTGCAGCCGGCTCAGTTAGTCCGCAACTTTCTGGGCCGGCTTGTGCTTAAGTTATGATTGTGCCGTGAAACGGCTTGCGCAACCTCTGCAACAAGGGGGTGTTTCATGAGGATGCGATTGCGATACGCTGCTTTTGTTGTCCTGGCACTGGCCGCCGTGGTTGGCGCAGTGGCTGGCAAGCGCCTTGTTAGCAAGGAGGCTGCGCTTCCGCTCGCCACGATCGCGGCTCCAGCCGCTCAGTCGTACCTGGTGATGCTGGGCGTCGGGGATTCCACGCCAACCGTGTGGGATGGCTCCATCACTGCTACCGGCGGGACCATCGTCAGTCTGGTGGGATGGCGATTCACTGGCACCGACGCGATATCGGGAACATCGAACTGGAAACTGTCGACGCGCACCGCGCCACCGCCTCCTTCTCAGACATCTGGACCGATCCAGGAGAACGGAGTGGTGGTCACCATTGCCGCCACTGCTGGCCCAGTTACGTTCGATGTCAAGACCGCGCAGGGGAACTTCAGCTTTTCCACGCAAGACGTGCCTTTCGGCGTCCTCAAGCCTTTCCTCGGCGGCAAGGCTCGGATTGCCCAGACCGCCGCGCCGCTCCAGTTGACGTCGACGAACGAAGATGAGGACTTCCCGTCGATGGCTCAATCGGGCGACGATGTTTATCTCGCCTACACACGGTTCGTTCATGGCGATCGCTCGCAGGCGGTGGGACTGTCGACGAAGACTCCCATAACCGATTTCGGATTTCTGGCGCGCCTCACTGGTGGCGACCAGGTTCTGCTGTTGCACTATTCGAAAGCGCAACGGGTTTGGACCGGACCATTTCCCGTAACGAACGCGGGCGAGGATGTGATGCGCACCGCGGTGGCCGTCGACGGACAAGGCCGCGCGTGGATTTTTTATTCCGTGCAGCGAGCCGCCGGCAACTTCGATATCTACGCGCGCAATTCGCGCGCCGACGGAACTATGTCGCCGGAGATCCAACTCACCAGCGACCCGGGAACCGATTTGTTCCCGGTGGCAACCAGCGATGCCGGCGGGCGCGTGTGGGTGGCGTGGCAAGGATATCGAAACGGCAATCTCGAAGTTTTAGCCAGCGCGCAAACCGGCGACACTTTCGCACCGGAGACGATTGTTTCGACATCGCCGGCCAGCGACTGGGACCCGGCCATCGCCGCCGCGCCCAACGGCGAAGTTGCGATTTCCTGGGATACGTATGATAAGGGCGACTACGATGTCTACCTGCGGCGTGTGCGGTACACGGATCAGATTGGCATGGACGATCCGATCCCGATCGCCGCAACCTTGAACTTTGAGGCGCGCAGTTCGCTGGCCTACGATCCACAAAACCGCCTTTGGATCGCTTACGAGGTATCCGGACCGAAGTGGGGCAAGGACTACGGCCTGTACGATACCACTGGTATCGCGCTCTATCACAACCACACGATTCAAGTACGATGTCTGATTGGGAACGACCTGTACACTACAGCGAATGACGTCGCTACGGCTTTGCCTGGCGCGCCGGCCTTCCAACTCTTCCTGGCATCGACTCCGGGACCATATGGTCCACAGCCGGACCCGGCATTAGCCGTGAACCGAAAGCCGAACGCCGACGTCGGATTCAGCGCCCCGCAGGACGGGCCCAAGAACAGTTTTCCACGGTTGGCAACGGATCCAGACGGAACGGTGTATTTGTCGTTCCGCGAGTTGGCTGGCTCGGGGCTTTCGACGAGCGAAGCTACGGGCTCTACCGCAGGTTCGGTCTGGGTCTCGGCGATGGTTTATTTCGACGGCAGCCAATGGCACGGGCCGGGTGTGCTGGCGAATAGTGATGCCGTCGGCGACGAACGTCCGTCCATCCTTCCGCTGGAGCCGGGGCATTTGCTGATCGCCCACGGGACGGACCACCGCCTTTACCCGGCGCCGAATGGCACGCCGCAGAACGACGGAGCGAACGCGGACATTTACGTCCTGGATTTGCCCGTCACCCGAACACAGCAAGCCGCGCAGTTGACGAAGATTGGGCCAGTGGTTCCCAGCAATCCCGATCCGGCGGCGGCGGATGAAGCCGCGGTGGGCGCGCTGAGCCGGAGCTACCGGCCGACGGTGAACGGGCAACAATACCAGTTGGTGCGTGGCGATTTTCACCGGCATACGGAAGTCTCCTTCGATGGCCGGCAAGATGGTCCGCTGATCGATGCGTACCGTTACTATATCGATGCGGCGGGGCTCGGTTGGGCGGGTTGTTGCGATCACGACGACGGATCGGCGCGCGAATACTCCTGGTGGCTGGTGCAGAAGTTTTCAGATGCGTACCTGTTGGGCTCGAAGTTTGTTCCCATGTTCTACTACGAGCGCAGCATTTCTTATCCTGAGGGACATCGCAACATCGTGTTCGCTCAACGGGGCGTGCGCACACTGCCGCGTCTGCCTCTCTCGCCCGTTTCTCCATCGGCGTCCGCGCCGGATACGGAGATGCTGTACAACTATCTGCACTTCTTCGGCGGCCTTTCGGCCCCGCACACCAGCGCAACCGATCAGGGAACCGACTGGCGAAATAACGATCCGCTGGTGGAACCGTTCGTCGAAATCTATCAAGGCGCGCGTCAGGATTATGAAATGGCCGGCGCGCCAAGAGCCAACACGGCGGCGGATTCCATCTCCGGATTCGAATCGGCGGGTTATGTTTCCACCGCACTCGGTAAAGGCTACCAGCTCGCGTTCGAAGCATCCAGCGACCACGTCTCCACGCATATTTCCTTCACCAACATCTGGGTGACCACGCCGACTCGAGCGGGGATATTGGATGCTATGAAGAAGCGGCGGATGTACGGATCGACGGACAATATCCTGGCCGACTTCCGGAGCGGCGGTCATTTCATGGGTGAGTCGTTCACCACCAGCACGCAGCCGGTCTTCACCGTGCACTTGTGGGGCACCGCGCCGTTTCAGAGCGTGGTGATGATCAAGGACGGGAATGTTGTGTTCTCCACCAGCGGCGATCGCGTGGTGTCATTTACGTGGCAGGATCAGACCGCGCAAAAAGGAAAGACCAGTTACTATTATGTTCGCGGCGTGGAGCAGGCCCAACCGGGACAGGTGGGAGGACAGATCGTATGGGTAAGTCCGATGTGGGTGACCATGCAATGAGAATCGCGCTGGCGTTGTTTTTCGCGGCGGCGCTCCAGGGGCAGACTCCCGCGCTCCGGCCACTGCATGTGTCGCCGGCCGGTATCATATTGGACGACTCCGGCAAACCGGTGCTGCTGCGCGGACTGAATCGCAGCGCCACCGGATACGGAAACGCCGACGCCACGGCCACCGATCAACAGTACGCGGCGCAGAACCAGTTGCTTTCCATGAACCTGGTGCGTATTTTCGTCAACGCGGCATGGTGGACCAATAAGGTACAGGTTCCCATCGCCAATCTGAATTACCAGGATTACATCGACCTTCTGATTCAGCGGGTGAAGAAGAATGGCAATTACGCACTGATACTGAAGGCCGGCCAGTTTCCCGATGCGCCGTGCGGCGCCGACGGTAAGAACTGCCCGGCGGCAAACCAGGGCGATCTGAATTGCCAGGCCACGCCTTCTCTTTGCGCCGCGCAGGATACCAGCGGAGCGAACACCGATACGGCGTTTAGTTTTTGGGCTGGCTTCTCGCAGAAATACGGTAGCGATCCGGCGGTTCTCTACGACACCTGGGAGGATATGCATGGGATCGATGGCAACACGTGGAGCGACGGCCAGAATCAGTTGATCGCGGCTATCCGCGTATATGCGCCACAGTCGCTCATCTTTGTGGAAGACACGGGGACGGTGTTCGAATCCATTGCGGCGGGGACGCTGCCGGACCTTGTGTGGTCGAACGTGGTTTGGAATTTTCATCTGTACACCGCGTCCACCGGTGCGTGCGTGGAACCGGCGTCGCCACGGTTTGCGAACTGGCCACAGAATTTCGATCCGCTGGTGAACTTCGCACGGCAACAGGGCCACGGCGTTGCGATCACGGAATGGGGCGGCTGCAACGATCCAGAGCCGTATCACACCAACATCACTTCGTATGCAAAAGCCCACTCGGTGGCGCTGGCATATTTCGACAGCAGCAATCTAATCTCCGCGACCGGGCAACTGACGGCGATCGGCACGAAGGTGGCGACGGCTTACACGGCAATCGCGTCGAGTGGCCCGGGCTCTGTAGCCAGCGTGTCTTCAGCCGATGGGTCGGCGAGACTGGCGGCGGAGGCCATCGCGTCGGCGTTCGGCGCGAATCTCGCCACCGGCGTGCAACAAGCGACCTCATTGCCGCTGCCCACCAACCTGGGCGGTACGAGCGTTCAGGTTAGCGACGCCAACGGAATCGCGCGGGCGGCGGAATTGTTCTACGTGTCGCCCACGCAGGTGAATTATGAGATTCCGCCAGGAGTCGCGGTGGGCGCGGCAACGGTGACCGTTTCGGTGAACGGGAATCCGGTAGCAATCGGACCAGCTCAGATTACTTCGGTTGCTCCGGGGCTGTATACGGCGAATTCCAACGGGCAGGGCGCAGCGGCGGCAATTGTCGTGACTGTCCACGCGAATGGAACCAGCGACTTCGTGTTCACTTTCCAATGCCCTTCGGCCGGGAATTGCACGGCGCTCCCGATCGGCCTGGGGCTGGATAGCGATCAAGTTGTGTTGGAACTTTTCGGCACTGGAATTCGAAGCCACCAGGGAGCGATCACGTGCAAGATCGGAGCGACCACGCTGCCGGTGTCTTTCGCCGGTCCGCAAGGTACATTCGTTGGCCTGGATCAGGTGAATGTACTGCTACCGAAATCGCTGCGGGGAAGCGGGAATGTCCAAGCGGTGCTTACGGTGGATGGGCTGATCGCGAACACGGTGAGTTTGAATTTCAAATAGAAGCAACTCACAGGCTGAAGCCTCTGCTACCTGGGTTGCGCTATGCTCCGAGAGGAAAGGGCCGGCATGAAACGTCTCTTGCTTCTGTTCAGCTTGTCGATATTGGTGGCGCAAGGCGCTGTCGGGGTGCGGGTTCTGTTGGGCGTCGGAGAGGCGATGGAGGCCAAGTGGGACGGTGAGGTTTCGGTGACGGGCGCGACCATCGTGAGTGTGGAGCCCTGGCGGTTCGATCGCGGCGACACGATGCTGCCGGGGAATGCATGGCGGATGAGCACGCATCCAGTCCGGCGTTTCGGGGGCGGCCAAGCGGCAGCGGTTGCTCCGGTAGTGGCGAACGGCGTGCTGATCCTGCTGGATCGAGAGAGCGAGAATACCGAATTGAACTTGCGCACGGCGCAGGGGAATTTTTCCGTGCGGCTTGGCGATATTCCGTATGGCACGCGGAAGCCGGCCCTCAACGGAAAGGCGCTGGTGGATCGCGTACCGTCATGGTCGCGGGTTACCGATAATCCGGACGAGCAGGATTATCCGGCGGCGGCCGTGGACAAAGCGGGCAGCGTTTGGTTGGCCTACATGGAGTTCAAGCACCATCCGCAGCACGACCGGATGCGGCTGGTCCCCAATGAATTCGACCTTATGGATGCGAAGGCGTTGGGCGATCAGGTTCTGCTGAAGCGTTACTCGAATGGCGCCTGGGGTGAAAGCATTGCCATCACCGCGCCCGGCGGGGATCTGTATCGTCCCGCGATTGCCATTGACGGAAAAGGGCGGCCGTGGGTTTTTTGGTCCGCGAATCAACAGGGAAACTTCGACATTTGGGCGCGAGTGGTGGAGGACGGAAAGCCGGGCGTGACGGTGCGGATTTCGAATGCGCCGGGTTCGGACATAGATCCCGCGGCGGCGACGGATTCGAACGGCAACGTGTGGGTGGCCTGGCAGGGATGGCGCAACGGCAAAGCAGCCATCTTTGCGGCGACGCAGCGCGGGAATGCGTTTTCAGCGCCGGCCACTGTGTCTTCGTCAGCAGGCAACGAATGGAACCCGGCCATCGCCGCCGATTCCGCCGGACGCGTCAGCGTTGCGTGGGACTCGTACCGCAACGGAAATTACGACGTGTTTGCTCGCACGGCGACGCAAGGGGTCTGGGGCGCTGAAGTCACCGTTGCCGCAACGGCCACGTACGAAGCTTACCCGTCGATCGCGTACGATCCGGCGGGCACGCTGTGGGTGGCTTACGAAGAGGGCGGAGAACGCTGGGGCAAGAATTTCGGTGCGGAGGACAGCAGCGGACTGGCACTCTATCAGGGCCGGGCGATCCGGCTGCGCGGCTTCACGCGAAATGGCGCGGTGGTGGAGCCCGCGACGGACATCGGCACTGCGCTGCCCGGATATCCCGCGACGCCGGAGCGTGCCAGCAACCACCAGGCCGAGACGGCCGACTGGATTACGCCGAATGAGGATGCGGCGAAGAATCGTGGAGGCAATCGGGCCACGCCTATCCGCCGCGCGCCGCGGAACACAGCGCCGCGTATCACGGTGGATTCTTCCGGCAGGATTTGGGTGGCGTGCCGTTCCGCGTATCCGGTTTTTTGGACC
>DASQGY010000187.1:0-21183 GCA_035632375.1 Bryobacteraceae bacterium
GGTCATAGCAGGACAACACCCCAGCGATCTGCTGGCCATGACGTTCCGTCAACAGTACGAATCCCATCCTTCCACCTCGGATAGCATCGTACTCCGTTCATCTCCCTGTTTGGTTCCGGCTGTGCCGGGTTAGGGAGCGGACTTGCCTCACTGGAAACGTTATTCCTTGACAGGCACATAGTGGCCGACGCAACGAGTTTCTGTCTCGTGCAATCGCCCCGATCCTTTGGGGCGGCTGCGCGCTGGCTCCTGGCTGGATTCGTCCGCGGCGTGAACGCGGCGCCGACCGTGCCACAATAAATCCTATGCAGAAGAAGTTCTTCGGCTGGTGGATCGCAACAGCATCCTTCATTACCTTCGGTCTCTCCGTCGGCATTCCCTACTACAATATCGGATTCTTTTACGACTACTTCCAACGCGAATTCCATTGGTCGCGCGCCGACATCACGCTTGGATTCCCGCTCGCCGCCGCGCTCACCATCTGGTTCGGCCCCATCGTCATTCATCGCTTCAGCCCGCGCAAACTGATCCTGGTCGGAACAGTCTTCACCATGGTGGCCCTGGTTGGATTCGGGAGCATGAAGGGCACTCTGGCGATCTACTACGGTTTCTGGGTCGTCTACACCATCGGCTACATTCTCTCCGGCCCGATTCCGCACCAGTTGATCGTTTCGCATTGGTTCCGTGCCAATCGCGGCAAAGCGATGGGTATAGTTTATGTTGGCGTCGGTTTGATGGGCTCGCTCGGCTCGTTCCTGGTGAAGCCGCTCACCGAGAAATTCGGCTATCACACCGCGCTCGCGATACTCGCCGGAATGTTGCTTCTCGCTTGGCCTCTGATCCTCTTCGTCATGAAAGACAAGCCGTCGGATATAGGACAGAATCCCGACGGCGCAGCCGAGCCGCCGGCCGAGAACAAAATCCAGTCGCACACCTTCGCGCAATTGCTTTCGAGTGGGTCATTTTGGCTATTGCTGCTCGGCAGCTTTTGCTCCATCGGTTCCATCGGCGCAATCAATTTCCACATGAAGTTCGTCTTTCTTGACGCTGGATTCGAGAAAGGGACTGCGGTGGATTCCGCATGGCGCACCGCTTCAGTTCTAATTCTCTGGTCCAGCATCGGCGGCCGGTTGCTGATCGGCGGACTCGCCGACAAGTTTTCGAAAAAGTGGGTCATGACCGCCACCTACTTCTTGGTCGCCGGCACCATCCCGATTCTGCTGATTGTCCGGCCGTCGAGCGAGATCTATATTTACGTCTTCGCCATTCTGTTCGGCTTCGGCATGGGCGCGGACTACATGCTGATCCCGCTGATGGCCGCCGAGCAGTTCGGCGTGAACTCGCTGGCGCGCGCCATGGCCATTATTCTGCCGGTGAACACCATCGGTCAGACCTGGTTCCCGTACTTCGTCTCGGTGCTGCGCGACAACGCCGGCAACTACAGTGTGGCCATGGGCGCGGTACTGGCCGTCGCTCTGATCGGCGCGCTTGCGGTCGCGATTCTGCCGCGGCATCGCGAAGCGAGTGAGATGTCGCTCACCGAAAATCCGGCGGGCGCGACCGCGAAACTCTAGCTACTGCGACAGTGTGAAGTTCACGTCGATCTGTGTGACCACTTCCACTGGATCGCCGTTCAACAGAGTCGGCTTGTACACCCACTGCATCACGGCATCGCGCGCGGGCTGAACCATCAGCGGATGCCCGGTGATCAACTGAAGATCCTGGACAGTTCCGTCCTTGCCGATCGTCGCGTTGAAGCGCACGACACCCTGGATACGCGCCGCTTTCGCTTCGGGCGGATAAATCGGCGTCACCTTATGAACCAAGTTGGCCGCTACGATGGGCGAGCCAACACGGATCTTGCCCGGCGCGACGGCCTGCGCCTGAGGGGAGGCATTTTCCAGCGCGATAGTGACTGTCGAGTTCCCTTGGCCGTTCAGTCTTTGAATACTCAACCGGAGGTGTTCATCCACCGCAGTGATAGCGTTTTGCAGGTCAGCCATGGCTTGCCCGGTTAGCTGGTCGCCTTCGCGTAGCGTCAAACGGTCTTGGACCCTTTGCCTCAGCTCCTCCGGGACATTCAGAATGATCCGGCCCACCGTGACCGCGGCTGGAGGAGGTGGCGGAGGTGGCGCCGGACCGATCACGACTCTCGGATTCATCGTGACGTGAATGCCTTCCGATGCAACTACATGAAAATCGACAGACGCCTCGGTCTTGACCGGCGCGTGTGCATCGTTGGCATAGTGCCATTGGAGCACCGATTGCAGCGCCGCGCTGCGCAATTCTTCCGGACCGCTCAAAACGCGAGCGTCCGTCACCGTGCCCGTTTCTCCGACCGAAATTTCCAGGACTACGGTCCCTTCGATTCGCTTGTCCAGCGCCTCCCTCGGGTAGTCCACCGGCGCTCGATGGAGCAGTTTCACCGATCCGGAGTTCACGGTAACTCCCAACGCGTCGGTTCTATTTTGAGGCGCGGCTTGCAGCGGGAACGACTTCACGCTGACCCAGCCAATCAGAGCGACTGCGGCAACGAACGCCGCAAGAGAAACGTTCAAACGAAGTCTGGACATGGAAACCTCTTTCAATAGGGAAGCCACTCGCTTTTGCAAGTGACGCTTGCGCAGAAATGGAGACGCCGGCGCCAGGTCCAATCCGGACCGGACTGCGGCCAACGCAAGCAGCGACTCCAGGTACTGCTCGCGGGAATTTAAGATGCCTACTACTTCGCGATCCACCGCCTCTTCGCGAGCGAGGCGGATCTCGGCCATCAGCCACCACGTCACGGGATGAAACCACAGGACCGAGAGGATGCATTCTTCCGCAACCGCGAACAGCCAGTCGCGCCGCCGGACGTGCAGCAACTCGTGGCAGGCAATGGATTCGTCTTCGAGGCAGCTCGCCGGGAGCAAAATCACTGGGCGTAGAAAGCCGAAGGCCACGGGTCCGGCGACATCGGGCGAAATCTGGAAGTCGGCGAATACGCCCATCCGCCGCTGTAAACTCTCGAACGCTCCGGCGGCAAAGCGGGAATTGCGGCGATACCGGCGGATGCGCCAGAAGCCGAGACCGAGCATCGCGAACCGCGTGGCCACGCCGGCGCCAAGAATCAGCAACGCCAGCTTCGACCAAGGGACATTGATTGGTTGAGAGCGCCGCGCTTCAACCGGGATCATCTTTCCTGTTGAGACCTGTACGTCCGACTTGGCCGGCGCCAAAGGACGCCATGGCTGAATCGCAGGCAGGAGCAAGCACGCCGCAAGCAACGCCTGCCAGCAGATCAGCCGTACGTTCGGCAATCGGATCCGCAGCAGCCGCAGAAGTACGGCGCCAGCCACGGCGATCGCCGCGATTTGCAGGCTATAGGAGGCGAGGTTCTGGAGCCAAAGCGTTGTCATTTGCCCTCCCGAATCATCCGCGAAATCTCGTCCAGGTCCTTGCCGGAGAGCTTGCGATCTTCCACCAGGTGCAACAGCAGCGGTTCCGCGGAGCCGTTGAAGACGCGATCGACAAACTCCCGCACCATGCCCTGGATCACTTGCTTCTTGGGCTTGGTGGGGCGGTAGACGAACGCGCGGTCCTCCTGCGTTTTCCGCAGATATTTCTTCTGCTCCAGGATCTTCATCATGGTCATCACCGTGGTATAGGCGATCTTGCGGCGCTCCAGCAGCGTCTCGTAGACGTCGCGCACCGTGGCCCTTTCCCTGCCCCAAATCACTTTCATGATCTCCAGCTCAACGTCGGTGAGGATGGGGCTTTTGGACCTCATACTAATTTATTAGTACTAAACGATCCAAATGTCAAGCGAAAAGATCTTGAACACCAATTCCTTGTATTCTGAATCATGCGCGCAGTCGCCGTTTTCCCTCAAAAACGCGAAGTCCACGTGATCGATCATCCCGAGTCTCAACTTACCTCGCCTACCCAGGCCAAGATGCGCGTGCTGGATGTCGGCGTGTGCGGAACCGACCGGGAAATCATTTCATTTCAATACGGCACTCCGCCGGAAGGCTCGGAATACTTGATCCTCGGCCATGAGTCGCTCAGCGAGGTAGTGGAGGCCGGCACCCAGGTGACGAGAGTGAAACCGGGCGATCTGGTGGTGATGACCGTACGGCGTCCTTGCCCCCACGACCGTTGCGTCGCCTGCCGGAAAGGCCGTCAGGACTTCTGCTATACCGGCGACTTTACCGAGCGAGGCATCAAACAGCAGCATGGTTTCATGACCGAGCTCGTGGTCGAAGAAGAGCGCTACCTCAACGTAGTCCCGCGCGATCTGCGCGACGTGGCCGTGCTGGTAGAGCCACTCACCATCGCCGAGAAATCGCTGGAGCAGCTCTGGATGGTGCAGCAGCGTCTGCCCTGGATCAGCGCGCCCGAATCCGGCAACCCGCCCGGTTTCGGCCATCGCGCCGTCGTGCTCGGCGCAGGACCCGTGGGGCTCCTCGGCGCCATGGCCTTGCGCATCGCCGGCTTCGACGTCACCGTTTATTCGCGATCCCGCGCGCATGAGGAAAAGAACGATCTCGTCAGCATGATCGGCGCGCGCTATGTCGCCGCCGAAACACATACCGTGGCGGAGATGGCCAAGCTCGCCGGCCCCATCGACGTCGTCTACGAAGCCGTCGGCGCGTCTGCCGTAGCCTTCGAAGTCATCAAATACCTGGGGCCCAACGGCGTGTTCATCTTCACCGGCGTGCCAGGCCGCAAGGGACCCATCGAAGTGGATACCGATTACATCATGCAGGACGTGGTCCTGTGCAATCAGGTGATCCTGGGAAGTGTGAACGCCCCGCCGCATTGTTTCGAAGCGGCGATTCGCGACCTCGGCGTGTTTGTCGAAAGGTGGCCGGCCGCGGTTCGGGCGCTGATCACGGCGCGCCATCCTCTAGAGCAGGCGCTTGAACCGCTATCGGGCGACGCCGGCGGAATCAAGCACGTTGTGGCGGTGGCGTCATGAGCCGCGAGTTTATCGATATTTCCATTCCGCTGCGCAACGGCATGGTGAACTGGCCGGGTGACGCGCCGTTCAGCCGGATCGAAACGCTGAAGATTGCCAATGGCGACGTCTGCAACTTGTCGCAGTTCGCTTCCAGCGTCCACATCGGCACGCACATGGACGCGCCGCGGCATTTTCTGGCTGATGGCCACGGGATGGAAACCATGCCGATCGCGGCCACCGTAGGTCTCGCGCGAGTGATCGCGATTCACGATCCCGAATTGATCCGCATCGCCGAATTAGAGCAGCATCATTTGTCAAAGAACGAACGCGTGTTGTTCAAGACCCGCAATTCCGAGCACCACTGGAAGACGCACACGTTTCAGGAGCGATTCGTCCATATTCCACAAGACACGGCGCGCTACCTCGCGACCTGCGGCGTGCAAACTGTAGGGGTCGACTACCTCTCTGTCGGCGGCTACGAAACGGACAGCGCCGAAACCCACCAGGCTCTACTCGAAGCCGGCATTTGGATCATCGAGGGCCTGAATCTGGAACACGTCGAGCCGGGCAATTACGAACTCATCTGCCTGCCTTTGAAACTGTCCGGCAGCGACGGAGCCCCGGCCAGAGCGGTCTTGAGACACATTTAGCATGCCTGGAAAACCGCTCCCTCACGGTCACAGCTCGGTAACCAACGACTCCGTAACTGCGCCGTGACCGTGAGGGAGCGGTTTTCTACTCGTAGCGCAACGCCACTGCCGGATCGATTCGCGTCGCACGCCGCGCCGGTATGAAACTCGCGACAAGCGCTACCGTCAGCAATAACAACCCGACCCCGCAGAACGTGCCGACGTCGCTTGGCTTGACGCCGAAGAGCAAGCTCGACAGGAAGCGGGTTAGAGCAAGGGCGGCAATCAATCCGGCAGCCAGACCGACGACCACCAGTTGCGTTCCTTCCACCAAGACGAGCCGCAGAACGTCCCATCGTTTTGCCCCCAAGGCCACGCGGACGCCGAACTCACGCGTTTTCTCCGCAACTCCGTAGGCCACCACGCCGTAGAGGCCGATGCCGGCCAGCAACAGAGCAGCCGCGGCGAAGGACAAAGTAATGAATAGAGTAAAGCGCCGCGTGGCAACAGTGTTGCCCACCACCGATTCCATTGTGGCCGCATCGAAGACGGCTTGCTCAGGATCGGTCTGGCTCACCGCTGTCCGGATGTCTTGCGCGATATCGTCGGGACTTCGCATGGTCCGAACCAGCACGGTCATGCTGGCGCCGCCGTTATCGGCGTGCGGTACGTAGAGCTGCATGGTTTTCGGAGAGTCGCGGCTGTATTGATAGGTGTCGTCCACCACGCCAACCACGGTGCGCCAAGTCCTGCCAGAGCCAGTCCAGATTTTTTGGCCGACAGCGTTTTGATTCGGCCATAGGTTCCGTGCGAGGGTCTGGTTGATCACCGCGACCAAATCATGCGCCCCGTCGTCTTGTTCGGTGAACGCGCGGCCAGCCAGCAGAGGGATGCGCAAGGTGCGGAAATAATCGGGCGTGATGCGGGCCACGTCGGGCGCCAGTTCCTGACCGGGTGGATCGACGCGGCCGGCAATCCTGACGCCGGTGTGATTGGCCTTACCCGACTCCGGCAGGACGCTCACCGCGCTGGCTGACTCTACGCCCGGAAGCGCTTTGAGCCTGGCGATCAAGCGGATGAAAAAGGCCACCGCATCGCGCCGCTGGGGATACTTGGCTTCCGGTAAGCCAATTTCGGCAGTAAAGACGTTGCGAGCGTCGAAACCGGGATTGACTTCGAGAATCGTAACAAAGCTGCGAAGCAGGAGTCCCGAGCCAACCAGCAGTACAGCCGACAGCGCGACTTCGGCAACAATCAGGAGCCGCCGCATCTTGCTGCGGCTGGCGCTGCCCGCCGATCGAGTGCCGCTCTTCAGGCATTCGTCCGCGGACGTGCTGGAGAGAGAAAGGGCGGGAGCCGCGCCGAATATCAAAGAGGTGAGGATGACTATGCCTCCGGTGGCCAGCAGGACGCTCCAGTCGATGGAGATCGCCGGGAAGTCGAGCAGCATGCTGGAGCCCGCCTTGCGCAACAGCGTGACTCCCCAGTAGGCGAGCAGCAGACCCAGCGTCCCGCCGGCGATGGACAGCAGCGTGCTTTCCATGAGCAGTTGCCCGAGCAATCGGAAACGGCTGGCGCCAAGCGCGGCGCGCAAAGCAATTTCTTTTTGCCTGGCGCCGGATCGGGCGAGGGCGAGGTTCGCCAGGTTCGCGCAAGCAATCAACAAGACGGCCAGCACCGCGCACTGCAGCACAAGAACCGCCGGCCGGATGTTGCGCAACACATCCGCTTGGAGTGGAACGATGTGCACGCCGCGGCTAGCGTTGCTGTCTGGATTCGCCCGCGCCTGACGGTCCGCGATCACGGACAACTCCGCTTGTGCCTGCTCGGGCGACGCGCCGGGCTTCAACCGGCCAATCGCCCGCAGATGCGTGAAACTTCGCTGCGTGTTGTCGTACGCTTCGGCAAGGGGAACGTAGAGTTGCGGGCTGCGAGTCAAGAGCGATGGCGGCAGGGAATGGAATCCGGCAGGCATTACACCAACAATGATGTGAGGTACGCTATCGAGTTGGATGGTCTTGCCGACGATTTGCGGATCGGCCTGGAAATGATCGTGCCACAAGCTGTAGGTGAGAATCACCACCCGGCTGTGGCCTTCGACCTGATCCTCGGGCAGGAAGACTCGCCCCAGCAGCGGAGCGCCCCGCATCACGCGAAAATACCCGTCCGACACCTGCATCGCGGCAACGTGTTCCGGGCGATTGTCCCAGTTCAGTGTGGGATTCCACCAGCCCTGAAAGGCGACGATCTCTTCCAAGGATTTCGACTCGTGCCGCCAGTCGGCCATGTCGGTGAACGAGACTTGACTGCGTTGGCCGAGCGCGAGGCCGGTTCCCCAGAGCAAAACCAATTGCTCCGGCTGAGGAAAGGGAAGGCTCCGCAGCAGAACCGCGTTCACCACGCTGAAGATCGCAGCATTGGCGCCGATGCAGACCGCGAGCGTAAGCACCACAGTTGCGGTGAGACCTGGGCTGCGCTTCAGAACACGAATTGAGTACAGCATGTCCCGATGCAGGGTTTGCCAGAAATGGAATGGCCGACTTTCGCTGAGGTTGTCGCGGACCGCGAGGGCGTTGCCGAACTTACGTAGCGCCGCCTGGCGTGCCTCGCTGGGAGACATGCCGCGTTCCAGGTTCTCCCGCTCTTCGATTTGTATATGAGCTTCCAGCTCTTCACGATATTCGCGATCCGGCCGTCCGAACCATTTCATGCGTGTTCCTCCTCGGGCTTCGCCCGCAGAACGCCTTTCACCGCCCGTACGATCTTGTCCCACTTTCCGGTTTCGTCCGCCAGTTTCTTGCGGCCGGCGCGCGTGAGCTTGTAGTAGCGCGCCCGGCGATTGTTGTCCGATGTGCCCCACTCGGAACTGATGAGCCCGGCGCGTTCCAGGCGCTGGAGCGCCGGGTAGAGTGAGCCATGGTCGATCAGCAGGAGATCGTCCGAGGTGCGTTCGATGGTGGTAGCAATTCCGTGCCCATGCCGGGCTCCGAATACCAGAGTCTGGAGCACCAGCATCTCCAGGGTTCCGGGAAGAAGTTGCAGACGGTTGTCGTGAGTCACCCTAGGAGATAGTCTACTAGAGTTCTGGTAGACTGTCCACTAGAAAGAACCCGTAGCGCAGGCGGCGCATGGCGGTATGGTTTTCCCTCACACCCGTAACGGAGCGCTTTTATCGGGTCTGTGAAGTTTGACGCCCCGTCGGCCTTGCGCTAGAATCGAAATGCGGGGTGGAGCAGTCTGGTAGCTCGTTGGGCTCATAACCCAAAGGTCGGTGGTTCAAATCCATCCCCCGCAACCAATCCCCCACGCCCTCGGAATCCCATCATCCGCCAAATAAGAGCACGAATGCCATCGTCAACGAGACTCTGGTTGTCATGCCCCTCATGCCGTTGAGAAATCGCTGTTGAAGCTTCCCCTTGGTCGTACCAGGCAAGCCGTTCCACCACGCAGGCGAGAAGTACCTGTTTTCACAGAAGGAAGACACCAGCCGGACGATGCCCTGAGGAATTTCAGTCTTCGGTAGACCCCGCAAGGAATCTACAAAGGCCCGACCAGCATTGTCGTGCTGCTTGTGCCGCACGAAGAGCGCAGCGCCAGTATTGCTGGGAGTTGCAATCGACGAGAATGTCAGCACGTCAATCGGCGAACCGATTCGCAAGAGATTGGAATTGGGCGCCGGCGAAATCGCAAGGTGGAAGTAACACGTTGCTGCCCAGAATCTCTGGGACGCTGCCAATCTCAATCGCGAAGAACCCTACCTCGCCGAAGTTCCTTGCCCGGAGCAGATCATCATAAAGTTTCTTTTCCCGCTCGAACACTTCCTTCTTTACTTGCAATCATTCTTCGCCAGCGCTTACCGTACCCTGAATTCTCTGCGGTTGCACAACGGGTTTGCCATGATCGAGCTCGCGAAAGAGAGGGGCGGTCTTGAGCTGCTGGCGGGTGAGGTAGACACCCCGGCAGACTGCCCGATAGCCGATCAGGAAGCACTGCTCTGCGGTGCACTGAAACGCCACCGGCTCGACCGCGCGAATGTTGCGCAATCATGTTTGTGGCAAAAGCACCGATAACCATGACCTGACCATTCTCTAAAATTCGGTCGAGTTGGCTGTGGTTCTGAACCGTGTGCGCCTTGATGAGTTTTGGACCGCATTGACTGGAGGCGTCGGGGTGCAAACAGTATTCCTCTGAATGGATCGCTCGAAACCACCGGTCAATCTCGTGTGCTCGCAGAGGCTGCGTTTTATCACGATCCGAGATGGCAGTGCTTGAATTACTTTCCGGAGGGGCACCAGCACTTATCGTTCCGCTCGGGATTTGGATTGCCCACGGTTACCTCGCCGGGGCGGCATCTTCTAGCCGCTAATTCTAAGATAGTCAATGGCCGGATGTTATGAGGTATTCAAAACGCAACACTTAGTAACCTGCCCGCTGCCCGCCGAACTTCTGAAGCACTTCGAGAAATCGGCGCTCAATGGCAGCGGACGTCTTCAAAGGAAAATCCAGGTCAGCCGCAAGCGCTTCCAGCTCAGGACGCCACTCCGCGGGCATAACGAACGCGGGAGGAAAAGCGTGAGTCGCGCGTTCTTCGAATACTCGCTGTGCAGCATTCGCGGTCTCGGCGTAGTCGAGCTGCCCGAGCGCGTCAATCAGCAGGATGTCCAATACATCCCGCGCCCGTCCGGTGGCCGCCGGACCCGTGCACGCGTGGAGCTTCTGCGCAACTTGGTCGGCGATGCCCAAACACCTGACTGGCGAAGCCACCGGAATACCCAGTTCCACCAGACCCTGTACTCGTGGCTCAATCAAGTCAACTTGTCCCATGCTCACTGGACCAAGATCGACTTCGACCGTTTGCCAGGATCGGGTTCGATATTGGATGGCGACCTGGACGCGTACAGTATCCGCCTGATCCATGTGGCGAACCTGGGCCTTGACCCGAAATGTGAACTCATCGAAGCCACGAGCCAGCGCCTCGGACAACCTCTGTATGCGAGTCGTGCGAGTTCCTTCGATTCCCAAGTCCATGTCTTTTGTCGCGCGAGCGCGCTGGGCAAACCGCAATTCCATCGCAACGCCGCCCTTGAGATAGTAAGTATCCAAGACGCCCTCTTGAAGCGCCCCTTCGAGCGCTCCGCACAGCGCAAGGAAGGATACCCAGCGCCTCAGTCGTTCCTGATCGAGGCCCTGTTCCCGTGCGACCCGAGCCAGCCTTCGATCCAGCCGCTCCACTGTCCTACGCATGGAGTCCGCCGGGCAGCGTTCCCGCACGCAAGGACGCGACATGCGCCTCGACTTTCCGCCGGAGCCGGCGTGCTTCGGCATCGCGGATGAATCCCTCTCGTCGAGCGCCGGAAATGGCTTGGCGCACCAAATCCAATCTCGCACCGGAGCCGAGAAGGTCGACCACTGTTCTGCCTATGGCCGTAAGCGGAATCCCCTCGTGACTGGAGACATCCGCCGGTGTGAGGTCTTCGCGGTGAAGGACAACGCCCTTCGGTTTCTGACGGCGCAAGCGCGCAGACTTGGGGATCGTAAGATGAATCAAGTGCGGGTTAACGTCCGAGATCCCGTAAATGGCAAGGGCCGTTGAGTGCGAGAGAGCCACGTTCTCCGGGCCGCGGTTAGCGGTAGCCCAAAGCAAAGCTTCCCGGTATTGCGCGAAGCGGCCGGGTGTGAGATAGGGAACGCGATAGACGCCTCTTGCCGTTCGCTCGATGCGCCCTCGTTGTACTAGCTTGGCGAGCACCGAATCCGTGAAACCGGCCTGGCGGGCTTGGTCCGCTGTCACCAAGCCTTCATTCTCTTCAGCAAGCGCCGCAAGTTCATCAAAACGTGACCGGGGCACAGTTTGGTCCTCCTCCGGCCGCGCGGGGCAGCCTGTCAATATCTTTCCATAATGGAACTATATTGACAACACAGATTTCGGTCCCCTTCCGTTCTTCGGCAACATCCATCGTCGAAGGAGCAAATCTTTCAGGGCGTTATGAATGGCTTCATTGCAGGCCCCCGCAACCAATCCCCTCCCATAACTTGCACGGATCCTAACCCTACCGCTCCCCGTCCGCCCGAACCCGTACAATAGTGAGTTCCACCCGATGCCCCAGTTGCCCCGGTCCGTTCCCCCGCCCCCTCCCACCGATCACGGCCGCGCCCTCACCGCCGGCTTCCTCGGCTGGATGCTCGACGCTTTCGATTTCTTCCTGGTCGTCTTCTGCCTCACCGCCATCGGCAAGGAGTTCCACAAGTCCGACGCCGAGATGTCCCTCTCCATCACCATCACCCTGGCCTTCCGTCCGGTCGGCGCATTCATTTTCGGCTTGCTGGCCGACCGCTACGGCCGCCGCCTCCCCTTGATGCTCGACCTCATCTTCTATTCGGTGATTGAGGTGCTCACCGCTTTCGCTCCCAACTACACCTCCTTCATGATTCTGCGCGCCCTCTTCGGCATCGGCATGGGCGGCGAATGGGGCGTCGGCGCGTCGCTGGCGATGGAAAAAGTCCCACCGCGCCTTCGCGGCATTCTCTCCGGCCTCCTCCAACAGGGTTATTCCGCCGGCAATCTTCTCGCGGCAATCTGTTTCTTCTCGCTCTTTCAAAACTGGGGTTGGCGGCCCTTGTTCGTGCTCGGCGGCTTGCCCGCCCTGCTCGCCTTGTTCGTCCGCTTCGGCGTGAAAGAATCCGAAGTCTGGCAGAAGACGCGACAGCAGAGCTGGTCGAACCTAGGCCGTACCATCGCTTCCCACTGGAAGCTGTTCCTCTACATCACCGCGCTCATGACCATGATGAATCTCTCGTCCCACGGCACCCAGGACATGTACCCCACCTTCCTGCAACGCCAGTGGAGCTTTAGCCCGGAGAAACGCGCACTGCTGTCGGGCTTCTCCATGGTCGGCGCGATCATCGGCGGAGTTCTGGTGGGCCTCTATTCCGATCGCTTCGGCCGCCGTCGCGCCATCATCACCGCGCTGCTGTGCGCGATTCTGCTCATTCCCCTGTGGGCCTTCTCGCCGACATTGTCGCTTCTGTTCCTCGGCGCGTTCGCCATGCAGTTCATGGTGCAAGGCGCATGGGGCGTCATCCCCGCGCACCTTTCCGAGCTCTCCCCCGATTCCGTCCGCGGATTCCTCCCCGGCTTCGCCTACCAATGCGGCGTCCTGCTCTCCAGTTCCGTAGTGTGGCTGGAAGCCGTCTTCGCCCAACGCACCAGCTATGCCACGGCCATGGCCTGCACCGCCGTCACCGTATTCGCCGGCGCATGTATCGCCACCGCGTTAGGCCGTGAAAAACGCGGCGCAGTATTCGGCAGTTAGCTAAACACAACGCCCTTAGGATCTGCAATGAAATAACCTGTCCAACCGCTCCCTTACGGTCACGGCTCAGAAACCGTTACCGAGCCGTGACCCGTAACGGAGCGGACTTGCCTCACTGGAAACGTTATTCCTTGACAGGCACTTAGGGTTTTTGTTTGCGCACGAACACCACAGGTTGAGTTACCGTGGGATCACATTTGTGGGGCGGACCCCAGGGATCAGCCCCACCAAGTTGCTGTGGAAAATTTTCACGTCTTGTGAGGCAACTGATTATTTCTGAACGTAGCAGAATTTGGCGGCGGCGCCGGCGCTTTTTGCTGGATCCCAGATCAGGTCTGTCCGGCCTGTGGTCAGTTGGACCGCAGCGTCGGCGATCAGTGGCGCGCGGGGGAAGCATTGGACGAAAATGGGGCCCTTTGCCGTGCGGGCTAAGGCTATGAGTTGTTCGCTGGGGGCGGCGCGTTCCAGGTATTGGGTGCGCTTCTTGGTCCAAAGGTAGCCGACGTTGAAGAGCAGGATCAATGTGGCGGCGGTTGCTAAGACGAATCGTGAACGCTTCTGCGCTAGCGTGGCGAGGGCGTATCCCACGATCAAGGCGACGCCGGCGCTGGCTAGATAGGTATGGCGGCTGGGGACGCGGAGCGAGTAGGTCAGGAAGCTGTAGGGAATCAGGCTGAGGCCGGTCCAGAGCAGGCCGATGGACAGCAACGTAACGTAGCGCGCGGGTCTCCACACGAGGATGGCGATGACGGCGAGCGCGCCCCAGAACCAGAAGAGGCGCGCGAAGCTGTTGGGCCAGATCAACCAGAAGGGCGCGTGGAAGGAGAAGCTGGCGCCGTTGAATCGGAACGAGACTGCGGAGGCGTGCCGGATCTGTGCCAAGGCAAAGGCGGTGAGTGCGGCGAAGGGAGCGAGCCACAACCACTGGCGTACGGGCTTTGCGTCGAACAGGAGGGGCAGGGCCATCATCGGCAGAAGAATGACGGCCGATTCCTTCGAGTAGAGAGCGAGGAGTAAGAAGATGAGCGACGCGGCGTACCAGGCGGGGCGGCGTTCGTTGAGAAATCGCAACCAGCACAGAAACGAACCGACGCCGAACAGAAACAGCAGCGTCTCATTGACGGCGGAGACCCACATGATTCCTTCCTGGTGCGCTTCGAATACGGCGAAGAATCCGGCGGCCCAGGCAGTGGTCGCGTATCCGAGCTTCCGCCAATAGCCCAGCGCGTAGACCAGCCAGGTGTTTAGGATGTGCACCAGAATGGTTGCGGCGTAGAATGCCGGGGCGGTGACGCCAAACAGGCGATAGATGCCATCCATCAGCAGGAGGCTGGTGGAACGCATGCCGAAGTTCGGGTCGGCGACGATGCCGAATCCGAGAGCGTGTGCCTGGACGATGAGCGGGTAGTCGTCTTCGAGCAGCGGCTGGCGCAGAGTGGGGAGATAGGCAACGATGGCCAACAGCGCCAGAATCAAGAGGACGTGCGAGTGCTTCAGCACCGGAGAGCACGAGTGTAGCATGAAGCCGGGCGAGGGAGGCTCATGGAATACAATCAGACGTGCGAGCTGTTTCGAATGAGGATCGCGGGAACTTGGCGGGTGGTTGCGACACGTTAAAACTGCGGACGCTGTCGCTGGGAATTGTGTGTCCGATGGCCAACGAGGAGGAATCCGCAGCCGACCTTGTTGCGCAGGTGCTCGCTGCGGCCGGGGAGTTCCGGGAGGCGCGTTTTTATGCCGTGCTGGATCGCGTTTCGCGCGACCGGACGCGGGAAGTACTGGAGCAGCTTGCGCCGGACGAAGCGCGCCTGGAGGTAGTGTGGGCACCGGAGAACTCCTGTGTTGTGGATGCCTATATGCGCGGATACCGCGAAGCGATCGCGCGCGGGCACGATTACATTTTGGAAATGGATGCCGGATTTAGCCACCGGCCGGAGGATCTTCCCAAGTTCTTTGAGGCGATCGACGGCGGCTACGATTGTGTGTTCGGCAGCCGCTTCGTTGCCGGCGGAAGCATGACCGACTCACCATGGCATCGGCGGATCATTAGCAGAGGTGGAACGGTGATAGCGAATCTACTGCTGGGCACGCGATATCGCGATATGACCAGCGGGTTCGAACTGTTTTCACGCGCCGCTTTGGTCGAAATCCTGGAGCGCGGGATTCGTTCGCGGGCGCATTTTTTCCAGACCGAGATCAAGTATCACGCGCGGAACATGCGCACTGTTGAGGTGCCCATTCGATATACGGCGGCCAGTCCGAGCGTGGGATTGAAGTCGCTAGGCGACGCGTTTGGCCATCTTTTTCAACTCGCCTGGTCGCGGCTGAAGAAACCGTGACGAATCGGACCGCACTGGTTGTCACATCCATCGCAGCGCCCAATGACATTTTGAAATCGCTGGCGGCCGGCGCTCAGTTGAACGGGTGGACATTTTACGTTATCGGCGATGCCGCCAGCCCGGCCGATTTCTCGCTTGCGGGCGCGCGGTTTCTGAGTGTGGAGGATCAACTGGCAACCGGACTCGCGATCGCCGCCAGGTGCCCGCTTCGACACTATGCACGCAAGAACATCGGCTACTTGCTGGCGATGCGAGACGGAGCGCAGGTAATTGTCGAGTCCGACGACGATAATCGACCGTTAGAGGAGTTCTGGACTTCGCGGCGATTTGCGCAAAACGTCCGCGTGCTGCGGGATGGTGGCTGGACGAATGTATATGGGTACTTTAGCGACGACCCAATCTGGCCGCGCGGCTTGCCGCTGGAGTTCGTTCGGCGGACATCACCGGACTTTGATTCTCTGCCGGAAGCGGAGGCCTACTGCCCGATCCAGCAGGGTCTGGCAGACGGCGACCCGGACGTGGACGCTATCTACCGGCTGACGATGCCGCTTCCGGGCCCCTTTCGCCGGGGCCGGCGCGTCGCCATTTCGCAGGGGACTTGGTGCCCGTTCAACAGCCAGAACACATCATGGGCGCGCGATGCTTTTCCGCTGATGTATCTACCCGCGTACTGTTCGTTCCGGATGACCGATATCTGGCGGAGTTTCGTGGCGCAACGAATTGCGCTCGAGAATGGCTGGGCGGTTCTTTTCGATGAGGCCAATGTGTGTCAGGAGCGTAATGAGCACGATTTGATGCGGGACTTTCGGGACGAGATACCGGGGTACTTGAACAATCGGGCGATTTGCGAGAGGCTCGCTGAGGTGGCTATGAGGCCGGGGGTTCCGGCGCTGGCGGAGAATCTGCTGCGGTGCTACGAAGCGTTGATCGCGGCGGGCTTTCTGGACAAGCGCGAGCTTGCTCCCCTGGAGGCGTGGATCTCCGACCTGGATGTTTGTGGGGCAGGTTGCTAACCTCGTGCGATTGTTAATAGCGCTGGACCAAGCGGGTTAACAACCCGCTGCAGGTTACCAACCTGCCCCACAAACTAGTAGGTTTGGATGGTACGTTTTGGCCTTGGCGGGCCGATGTAGGAGTTCACCAGGCTCTCGTTGCCGTCCTTGTCCACGGCCTTCACGCCGAACACCAGTTCGTCGATCGAAACATCGGGCAGCGTGTATTCCTTGACGTTGCCGACGAACACGTCGTGCTCCCAAAAGGGTGCAGTGGTGGAGCGCATCACCACGGCGTAGCCGGCCAGGTCGGGCTCGGGATTTTCGTGCTTCCAGCGCAGCAATGCGTCGTAGCGCGACTTGCCGCGAGTCAGCATCAGGGAGGGTATCTTGCGACCGTTGCGCTCGATTTCGTCCATAACGGCCGGCGATTTGGGCGCCCAGGCCAGGGACGCGGCGGCGGCGGCATTTACGCGCACCACGCGCGCGATGTAAGGAACCGAGGTGTTGGCGAAGGTGTCGGTGAGCGAGTGTTGGTTGGCGTAATTCTCCTGAGGCGATGAGAAGCGAACGCCCGCGAACCCCTCCTGGTTAAACGGAGTGTGATCGCCGCCGCGGCCCAGGCGGTCGGCGCGAAACATGAGATCCACCTTCATTGACGGCAAATAACGCTGGCCCATCTCGCGGACATAGCGCGCCAGTTGGCGCGACGGTGAATCGCTGGGATCCTCGCTGAACACGTTGACGCGCGAGTTCTCGATGCGGCCGTTGCCGGATGTGTCGCTGCCGATGATGTCGTTGTTCAGCACCGCCTCGATTTTCTGATTCTGTGCACGGGCCTTTTGCGCGTAAAGCGTGCTGCCCAGCAGGCCGTTCTCCTCGCCGGCGAAGGCGACGAAGACCAGCGTTTTTTCGAACTGGTACTGGCTGAGCACGCGCGCCAGTTCCATGACGCAGGCGGTGCCGCTGCCGTCGTCAGTAACACCAGGGGCGTCGAGATTGGGATCGCGGGGCGGAGGGGCATTGGCGCCGGTTGGCGGAGTTTCGCCCGGACCGAGCGGAGTGGCGCCCGGCGCGCGGGTGAGTACCACGGAATCGTAGTGGCCGCTGATAATGATGCGCTGATCCTTGTTCACCGTTCCCGGCAACACGGCCACCACGTTATAGAGATCCACATCGTTGGGGATACGCGAGCCGCGCGTGTCATCTTTCTTCAAGCGGTACTGGTCGTAACTGACCTCCAGCCGCGGGCTGTAGCTCTGAAACTGCGCATAGATCCACTTGCGTGCCGCACCGACGCCGCGGACCGGATCATCCTGGGAGGAGAAAGTGTTCCGGGTACCGAAGCCTTCCAGCTTCTTCAGGATCGTGGCGATATGGTCCGGGGAAACATCGGAGACGATCTTGGTCACCTGTGGATTCAGGGTTTTGTACTGGGCGCTGGAAGGCAGGGCGCCGAATAGGCAAAGACTGGCAAGTAGTGCGCAGCTAGATTTCATAGGGTTAATGATAGACGACGGCATTGCTTGAAAGGTAACAGTTGGAAGGCCGGTTTACGGCTGATATTCCAGAACCAGCATGGTAATGTCGTCGCTTACCTCCGCGCCCTCGCAGAAATCCTCCACTGCCTCCACGAGGGCGGCGTGTAACTCGACGCAGCCCAGCGCAGCGTTGGAACGGAGCGTTTCCGGCAGGCCCTTTTTGTCGAAGAATTCGCCATCCGCGTTTTCCGCCTCCGAGAGGCCGTCGCTGAACAGGACGATCTTGTCGCCGGACTGGAGTTGGAGCTTCTTGGTGTCATACTCGGCGATGTCCAGCATGCCGAGCGGAAGACCTGTACTTTCGAGAGATTGCAGTTCGGACTTGCGGAGCAGAAATGGCTTGGGATGGCCGGCGTTGGACCAGCAAAAATCGCCACTGCGGTCGAGGGTGCAATAGAACACGGTGGCGTATTTTTCGCCTTTGGCACGTTCGATCAGGAAGCGATTCACCCGCGACATCAACTGTTCGATCTGCACCTCCCCTTCGGAAGCGAACAGGAACGCGCCTTGCAATAGGGCCGCGAGCAGCGCGGCGCTGACGCCTTTGCCGGAAACATCGGCGATGACGCAGGCGAAGGTATCGGGTGCGATCTGGCGCACGTCGAAATAATCGCCGCCTACCTGGCGCGAGGTGATGCTGGATCCGGCGGCGCGAAACCAACCTTCGGTGGGCAGCTGGCTGGGCAGCAGATCCTGCTGGATGGCGCGCGCCACGTTGAGCTCTTCTTCCAGGCGTCGCTTGCCGCGCTCTTCTTCGAGCAGGCGGGCGTTTTCCAGGATCGTTGAGGCTTCGAGCGCGAGGGTTTGGAGAATCTCGCGGTTGCCGGCGGAAAGGTCGGCTGCGGCGCCGCGCGAGTCCATGTAGAGCACGCCGACGGTATCGTTCACCGTGGTGGCGATGGTGTCCTGCGGCGAACCGGTGCGAACGTGAACTAACGGGACGCAAACCACGCTGCGCAGCTCCAGATCGGCCACCGACATTTCCGGACGGATGCCGTCTTCGCCCAGCGGGTCGAAGGTCATGGAGAGCATCTCGCGGCGGGTGCGCAGGGCACGCTGGACCAGCGAACGGGGCACGCCGAGGTCCGTTGAATCGAGCGGCACGCCGCGGCGGTCGCGGGCTACGCTGACATCCAGGGCGTCGCCGTTTTGCAGCAGCAGGAATCCACGCTCGGCGCCGGTGACCGACAGGGCGGCGTCGACCACGGCAGCGAGCACGTCGTTGGTGGAGAGCGAGCTTTGCAGGGCACGGGCCACTTCCACCAGGGCGCGGAGCTTGGACAGGTTCCCGGCTCCCGCTGCGGATTGGCCACCGACCTGTCCCATGAAGCGATGCAACTCGTCTTCCTCGAGGGTGAAGACCAAGCGGTAGGAATCCTGAAAGCCGAAGTCGATGTGATCGGAATCGGAGAGCTTGTGGCGAGTTATGCGATGGCCGTTAACGTAGACGCCGTGACGGCTCTTGAGATCCTCAATGTAATACTCGCCGTCTTCGACCACAATGCGCGCGTGGGTACGGGAGGCGCGATTGTCGCGGAGCACCAGATGATTTTCACCCTGCCGGCCGATCAGGAATGGCAGCGGAGAAATAGCCAGGCGGCTGCGGTTTCCCGAAGGATTGATCACCGCCAAAGCCGGGGCGCGGGCGGCGCCATCAGCCCGGGTGGAGGCCTCAGAAGGCTTCGCGCTGGGCTGGGTCATTCGCGGCTCCGACGGCTTAGGTGACCACTAGAGGCAGGCACGGGCTGACTGCCGGCCGCGGCCAATTCCTTGGCGCGCAGCACCTGGCAATGCGCGCAGTAGCCGCCGATCTCGGTGCGCGTGAGGACAATTTTGAAACCGAAGTGGCTCTCGATCTGTTCGCGCATTTTCTGGAGGAGATCGCCGAAAAATTCTTCGATTTTGCCGCAGCGGAGGCAGATGACGTGCGCGTGCTCCTGCTTCAAGCGTGTTTCGTAATAATGCTGGTCGCCCGAGTGGTGCATCAAGTCCAGCTCGTCCACCAGGCCCCCGGCTTTGAGCAGCTTGAGGGTGCGATAGACGGTGACGCGATTCAGTTTTGGGTCTTTCTCGCGGCCGAGCTGGTAGAGCCGGTCGGCGTCCAGATGCAGGCCGGACTGGTCGATGAGATCGAGCAGGATCTTACGCTGCCGGGTGAGCCGGACGCCGCGCTGTTTGAGCGAATCCTTGATGCCGGAGACCGCCATGGGAGTGGCTGAACCTCCTTGAAGGGTAGCAGAAAGCGTGGAATACAAAGAATACAAGGAAGACAAGGAACACCTTGCACTATCGGCTCTGTATTCCGCGACTTCCTTGTATTCCTCGGATTCCTTGTATTCCCATCCGCGGCTCTTGCTACAATCACCCTGCATGTTCGAAAAGGTCCTCGTTGCCAACCGGGGCGAGATTGCCGTACGCGTGGTTCGCGCGCTGCGGGAGATGAATATCGCGAGCGTGGCGGTCTTCTCCGATGCCGATCGCGGGGCGCTGCACGTCCGGCTGGCCGATGAGGCCGCGCACCTGGGAACTGCACCATCGTCGGAGAGCTACTTGAACATCGAGCGCATTCTGGCGGCGGCGAAGAAGCACGGCGCCGATGCCATTCATCCGGGCTATGGGTTTCTTAGCGAGAACGCGACCTTTGCCGCGGCGTGCGAGGCGGCGGGGTCTACGTTTATCGGGCCTTCAGCCGAGTCCATCCGGCGCTTGGGTTCCAAGACTGCGGCGCGCATTCTGGCCAAGCAGGCCAACGTGCCAGTGGTTCCCGGGAGCGAAGAGCCGGCGGCCGATTTCGCTCAGGCGCGCGAACTGGCGCGGAAGCTCGGCTACCCGGTGCTGCTCAAAGCGGCGGCGGGAGGCGGGGGCAAGGGGATGCGGCGCGTGGACGCCGAGAGCGAACTGGAAGCGGCCATCCGCGATGCGTCGAGTGAAGCTCAGCGCGCGTTTCACAACGCCGAGGTCTATATCGAGAAGGTGATCGAGCGGCCGCGGCACATCGAAATCCAGATCGCGGGCGATCAATACGGAAAGCTGGTGCATTTGGGCGAGCGCGAATGCTCGCTGCAGCGCCGGCATCAGAAGATCGTCGAGGAGTGCCCGTCGCCGCTGGTGGCCGCGAATCCGAAAATGCGCGCGGAGATGGGCGATGCGGCATTGCGAGTGGCTCGCGCGGCTGGGTACTACAATCTGGGAACCGTGGAGTTTCTGGCCGACAACCTGGGCAGCTTTTATTTCCTGGAGGTGAATACGCGGCTGCAGGTGGAGCATCCGGTGACGGAGTTGGTGACGGGCCACGACCTGGTGCAGCTTCAATTGCGGATCGCGGCTGGCGAACGGCTGCCTTTCACGCAGGCAAATGTGGAGTGGCGGGGGTGGGCGATGGAGTGCCGGGTCTGCGCCGAAGATCCGGAGAACCAGTTCTTCCCTT